>CAZWAX010000155.1:0-12042 GCA_964631985.1 uncultured Polyangiaceae bacterium
TCGAGCCGTCGACGTGCTGCTTGCTCGTGATGTCGCGCACGCAGTCGTAGACCGGCACGCCGTACACGTCGCGGCCGGCGCGGCCCGGGGTCACCCCGCCCACGATCTTGGTACCGTAGTCGAGCCCCTCGCGGGTCAGGTTCACGGCCTCGCGGCCGGTGATGCCCTGGATGATGACGGTGGTGTCTTTATTGATCAGAATCGACATGTTGGTGGTGCCCAGCGGGACGCGTTCAAGTACACGCGAGCTTGGACTCGGTCAAGCCGCGGACGGGATCGAGCGCGAGCATTTCGCCTTCCCGTTCGCCCCGACTTTCGTGGTACGGAACGCCGTCCGACGACTTCTGCGGCGCGTCGCCCGCGGACGCTGGGAGGCACGATGTCCTGTGCGCACTCGCGAACGGAACGACAGTCGGCGCGCGCGCCGCCGTTGCGCGCACGGCTCGACGATCGCAACGGGGTTCCAGTCATCCAAAGGAGGACACGTCCATGAAACTGTTCCTCGCAGGCATCACCGTCGCAACGGCTCTTGCGGCGCCCGTATTCGCCGGTCCGATCGGCGCACCGTCACCGCTCAACACCTGTCCAGGCGCGGCACCGCTCAAAGCCGTGCTCATCGCCAACGAGGTCGGCACCGACACTGCCGGACCACTGTGTCCGGCGCCGGGCTCGGGCTGCGCCGAAACCATGGTCGTCTGCCATCACAACGGCCCCACCGGCGCGGCTCCGATCGACATCGCGGTCGAGCTCTTCACGAGCACCGGAGCACAGCTCGCCGGACCGCTCGCCATCGCGTGCGGCGTGGCGCCAGGCGCATCGGCCGCGTTCGTCACGCTCGGCGCGCCCCTCGTGCCGCCGTATTTCGGCACACTGATCGTCACGGTGGCGCCGCAGGTGCCGCTCGGATCACTCCGCATTCTGACGACCACCGCCAAGTCCGTCGTCTGCGACGTCACTTCGCTCGACACCACGACGATCGGCCTCGGCTTCTCGCCTTCACCCGCCGGCGCGAAGAACGTCACGGTCACGCGCTACGGCCGCGGCCAGAAAGGAGACTGACATGCGCTACGTACTCTGCGGTGTATCCATGCTGGTCGCGCTCGGCAGCGTACCGTCCTGGGCGACCCTCACCGATCCGGCTCCGGCGAATCCGTGTCCGAGTGGCGCGGCGCTCCGGGTCAACCTCGCGATCCTCGACGTCTCGGGGGACGGCGGGCTGCCGCCGCCCTGCAACGGGCCGAACGTCGAGACCGCGATCACGTGCACGGTCGTAGAAAAGCCCGGCGTTCCCGTGGACATCGCAATCGAATATTTCGACGCCTCGGGCGCGTTGATCAGCCCGCCGGTGCCGGTCGCGTCCTGCGGCCTGCTCGAGGGCGGAACGGCGAGCTTCGGCACGTCGGCGCTGCCGCCCCCGTTCACGACGGGCGCGATCGTCCCCACCGGCGCTCCCGCACCCGGTCCGTTCTGCGCGCCGTTCACACCGGGATGCTTTCTGCACGGGAGCGCGCGCATCCTCTCCACGTCGAAGAAGATCAACTGCACGGCGACGCGCATCGATTTCGCCGGTCCGTGCTTCGGCGGACCACCGATGCCGCTGTCGACGAAGGATCTGACCATCCTGCTGAAGGGCCGGCAAACCGGCGACTGACGGCACTGCGGCGGAGCGGAGCACGTCCGCTTCCGCTCCGCCGCGTGACTTCACGCCCTCGCCGAGGCGAGGGCGCCACCGCCTTGGTCGCCGATCAGCGCGCCGACCGTACCGGCGTCAGCGCGACCAGCGGAATGCGGCGCGCGGCCTGCTGCTGGTAGTCGTCGAGGCCGTCGTACATGGCGACGAACCGGCGCCAGAGATGATCGCGCCGTGCCCCCGTGACCTCGATGCCGGTGACGCTCATCCGCTCTTCGCCGATCTGCACGGCCGCGCGTGGGTCGGCCGTCAAGTTCAACCACCAGTCGGGATGCCGGGGATGACCCGCATTGGAGGCGGCAACCACCCAATCGCCACCGTCACGGAGGTAGAGGAGCGGGCTCGTGCGCGTCTTCCCGGTGCGCCGGCCGGTCGTCGCGAGCAGGAGCACCGGCGGTCGTGTGCCCGTCGCGACGTGGATCGCGCCCCCGAGGCGGCCTCCGCTCATCGCATAGAGCGCAGCGTGCGCCCGCGCGTAGAGCCGAGCGAGTACGGTACCCCGGAGACGCATGCGGAGCGCCGGTGGAACGTGCAGAGCCATGGCGCCTCGTTTGCGCCGGCCGCCGAGGCGTCGCAAGGGCCTCGAAAAGGCCGCAGCGCGTCTTGACGCCGTGCGACGGAGCGTGCGATCACGCGCGCCGACATTCGGCTGTGCCGTGGCCTTCCAACCCTCAACCAAGAGAGGAATCCGCTCCATGAAATCCATGCCCCTCGTGGCCATCGCGCTCGCTGCGCTGATCGCCGCACCTGCTCATGCTGCCGATCAAACGGTTCTCGGCTCCGGGTTCCAGGTGAAGAACCCCGGCGCCCCCGACAAGCGGAAGGTGCAAGTGAAAGCCAAGGAGAAGGCCAGCGCCAACACCATCGTCGGCAACCCGGTATCCGGCAGCGGCGCGACGCTGACGATCCGCGCCAACGGCACGACGCCGAGCCAGCAGGTCTTCCCGCTGCCCCAGGGCTTCAACAGCGCCGGCAAACCCTTCTGGAGCGGCGACCCCATCAAGGGCTTCAAGTACAGCGACGCCAAGGGCGAGCAGGGACCGGTGAAGAAGGTTCAGCTCAAGAAGTCCGGCAGCGGCGTGTTCGCCCTCCAGGCCCAGGCGAGCGGCAAAGTGCAGCCGCTCAATCTGACGCCCCCCAACATCGGGTCCGACGCCTGCGCGTATCTCGAGATCGCCGGCGGTGACTCGTACAGCGTGAAGTTCGGCGCCGGCGACGGCACCATCACCAACAAGACCACCAAGGAGTACTCGCACAAGAAGGTGACCCTCGAAGGCGGCTGCGGCCCGACCTGCAGCGACGGCATCCAGAACCAAGGCGAGAGCGACACCGACTGCGGCGGTCCGAACTGCCCCGCGTGCGGACCCGGCGACAGCTGCACGCTTGCCACCGACTGTACGAGCCTGGTCTGCGCCGGGAACGTCTGCCAGGCGCCGAGTTGCTCCGACGGCGTCGAGAACGGCAGCGAGACCGACGTCGACTGCGGCGGCTCGTGCCCCGGCGATTGCGCCTTCAACCAGGGCTGCATCCTGAACAGCGACTGCCAGACCGGCACGTGTGCGGGCGGTCTCTGCAAGTGCGGCAACTTCTTCTACACGTTCACGGTGAACAGCAATTCGGGCGGCGTCTTCGACTCGGCCGAGTGGCCGGGAGGTATCACCAACCAGAGCGCCGTCCCGGGCTGCAGCGTCACCATCAACCGCCCGAACGACAACGTCGATCTGGTGTGTACGCTGGCGGCGCCGTTCTCGGTCAACAGCTTCTCGGGCTATTCCAGTTGCACCGGGAACGGTGGCGAGGACGGGGACGGCTGCCAACCGGTCTCCTGCCCCCCCGCGGGGAGCGGCTCCTGCTGCAGCACGCGGCCCTCGTGCTCCGCGGCCCTCAACGGATCGGCCACCGCGCAGTACTTCGTGCAATGCCTCCAGTAGCGCGAGCCTTCGTCTCCTGATTCGTTCCACGCCAACCGGCCCGCCTCGCCACCTGGGGGGCGGGCCGGTTGGTTTTCGGGCCCCGCGATGACATCGACCGACGGCAGGATGGAGCGCTGGCTCGGTTGGCTCGGCGGCGGCGACCCGACGATCCGCCTGGCACAGGTCGTCGCCTTCGAGCGCATCGTCGTCCTCGTCATCGGCTTCGAGTACTGGTGCCGGGGCCTCGCGCGTTGGAACGACCTCTCCACGGCGTACGTCGCGAGCCTCGCCGCCGCGACGGTGCTGTGCCTGATCGCGCTGTTGACGTCGTGGCGTCGCCCCGCCCTCCTCGCGCTCGCGGCGATCCACGCGTTCGTGGTGTGGCGCGAGTTCCCGGCGGCGGGAAACCACGCCTACCTCGAGGTGATGCTGTGCGCGCTCGGCGCCTTCCTCGATCCGCGCGACGACACCGACCGCACGCTGTACGTCGCCGCCGCGCGCTGGCTCGGAGTCGTGATCCTCTTCTACTCCGGCCTCCAGAAGCTCGCGCACGGCTACTACTTCCACGCCGAGTACTTCGCGTTCTCGCTCTGGATCGAGTCGTTCCGGACGGTCTTCCGCCACCTGCTCCCGGCCGCGGAGTACGCGCGGCTGACCGCGTTCACGGGGGCTCCCGGCGACGGCCCGTACTTCGTCCAGAGCCCGCTCGTGGTGGCGATCTCCAACCTCACGTGGATCGCCGAGATGGCGCTCGCGCCGGCGCTGCTGTGGCGCCGGACGCGCCGGCTCGCCGTCGTGGCGGCCGCCGGCCTGATCGTCGCCATCGAGCTCGCGGCACGCGAGGTATTCTTCGGGCTCCTCTACCTCAACCTGATCCTGCTGTTCCTCGAGACCACCCGGCACGCGAAGCTGGTCGTGCCCGTCGCCGTGCTGCTCGGCTATCTCGTGCTGGTCCGCGTCGGCTGGATGCCGATGGTGGTGTTCTACTGATGACGAGCCGGCGCAAAACGACCGTCGTGGGCGGCGTGCTCGTGGCGCTGACACTCTGGCCGCTCGTCCATCTGACGCTGGTCGCGCGCTACGACCTGAGCCCGTGGAAGCTCGCCGGCTGGGGCATGTACTCGACGCCGCGCGCGCGCTCGCTCGGCATGGAGGTGTTCGGGAAGCCGCGCAGCGGCGACAGGCTCGAGCACCTCGCCGCCCCGACCGCGCCCATGCGCGACGAAGCGAGCCGCTACCTCGAGCGCCATCGCTGGCTCCGCCGGCTGGTGCGACCGACCGGGCTCGCCGAGGCCGTGGCGGCGGCCCATCCCGAATGGGCCGAGGTCAAGATCGTCGTCTTCGAGCCCGACCTCGAGCGCACGACCGGCATGGTGGTCATGGCGGTCCTGGTCCACCGCTACGTACGCGCGGCGCCAACGGCAGATCTCGTCTACGCAGGCGAGGAGGATCCGCGCACCGCCGGGCTTCCCCCGGCCCTGCTGCCGCGCTGACGCGACGCGGGGCTCTTTGTCGTCGAGGAGCACTATTCCGCCGGTACTGCGCTCCCGTCGGGACGCGCGCTGACCCCCGCGAGAGCGGCGCGGTGGGCGACGATCATCCCAATGCCCAAGAGCAGCGAGCCCGCCATCTCCAAGATCTCTTCGCCGACCATCATCGGAACGTAGCCCGCAACCTGGACGTCTCCGGACCACTGGAGCTTTTCGAGCCACTGCGACGCCGCCCATGCCGCTCCGCCCGCGGCCCATGCGCCGCATGCGAGCCGATCGCGACGCAGGAGGTGCACGATGTAGAGACCCGCGCCGGCACCGCCCAGAATGAGCGGCAGGTACAACACCTGCCAGTCGATGCCGATCGACCGCTCGAGCTTCTCGTGAATGGTGAGCACCTCGTCGATCGCCATGGACGCGAAGACGATGCTCATGATCCGCCAGACGCGACGACCGCGCGCGGCTGTCGCGAGCTCGAGGGACCGCGCCAGCATGGCGGCGTAGGCGAGCAGGAGGGCGGAGAACGCCGCGGGGAAGGTGCCCTCTCGATCGGGATCGAGCCAGGACGAGGTGAACAGTCCCGCCGCGTGCCCGACATCCAGCAGGGCGAACACGAGGGTTCCGACGGCGAGCCACAGCGGCCAAGGCTGCGGCCCCCCGTCCTCGCCTCGGCTCACGGCGCCAAGGACGACGGCACACAGAGCTCGGCGGGCCGCAGCCGTTTGAAGGTCACGCCGCCGAACTCATTGGCGACGAAGAGCTGCTTCGGACCGACGAACCGGCGTGACGACTTTGCGGGACCCGCGTCGTAGCACGCGAGCACGGCGCCATGCGCGGCGGCGCCGGGGCTTTCACCGTTCTGGTCGACGGGAAGGCAGAGGCGCCGCGGCTGCTTGATGTCGACCGCGAGCGTTCCGAGGCGGTCGACGACGGCGACGTTCTTCACGCGCGTGCGGCCATGCGCGACGCGGTAGCACTGGAAGTGGTCGACCGCCGCCGGATCGAGCCGCGGCGGGACCGCGGCGAGGCTTTCCGCGCTCGGCACCAGCAGCAGGTCGGGACGGATGACTTCCACGGTGGTCGTGCCGAACCGGTTCTCGATCTGCAGGCGGCGCGGAAGCTTCACGCGCTTCGGCTTCCGCAGGATGTTGTAGGCGACGAAATGGCTCGCGTGGTCGGGCGCGGCGGGATCGGTCCCCATGACGTTGGCGGGCAGGCAGACGCGAACCGGATCGCCGACGCCGACCGTCGTCGTGCCGTAGCGGTCCACGAGCGTGACGGTGGCGTGCGGCGCGCCCTTCCGCACCCGCACCCCGTAACAGCGGAACGGGTCGAGCACGCTCGGCGGCGGCTCGGCGCAGAGCGGGCAATCGAGATCGCACGCGTCGCCGGCGCGGTCGCCGTCGGTGTCCCGTTGATCCGGGTTCGGAACGTCGGGACAGTTGTCGAGATGGTCGGGCACGCCGTCGTCGTCGCTGTCGGGACTGGCGGCGACGATCCGTCCGCTCGTTCCGGTCACGCACGGGACGTTCGGCGGGCAGTCCAGATCGGTCACGCAAGTGCGGTGATCGCGCTTGCACGTCCCGCCGTCGCAGAACGAGCCGGTGGGACACCGGAGACTGGCGTCACACGACGCCGCGAGGGTCTCGATGCAGCGACCCGAGGTGACGAAGATGCCGGTCCCGACGCCGTCGCTCTCCTCGGACCCGAAGGGATCGCCCGGGCCGTCGACCGTGCCGACGACGGTCACCGCCCCGCCGCAGGCGTCGAAGACCTGGATGACGGTGTCGCGGGCGTCGGGTGGGGTGTCACCGTCGAGATCGGTGCCGCCCCCGGTACCGCAGAAGGCGGGGTCGACGGTCCCGCGCTGCTCGCATTCGAGGGTGAGGAACTTCACCGTGCAGGCGGTCGCCTTGTAGGGCACCCGCGGGTTGCACGCGGCGAGCGTGCACGGCACGGCCGCCTGACCGCTGTTGCGGAGACAATCGGCGGGCGCGCCGGCCGCGAGGCATTCCGGACGGCCGATGACGTAGCCCTGCATCACGCTGCTCGCGGGCACGGGCGGCCCGCTGCCGCCCTGGAGATTGGCGCCGCCCTGCGCAAGCTCCGCCGTGCGGAAGGCGACGACCTGGTCGTTGCAGACGAAGTCGTCGGCCGCCTGCCCGACGTCGATGCGCCGGCCGGTGGCGGGCACGTAGAGCTGCAGCACCACGTCGCTGCGGTCGCCGTCGCCGTTGAGATCCGCGTTCTGGGAGCTTTCCGGCGACGTCAGGGCGAGCACGTCCCCGCAGAACGCGATGCGATCGGCGGCCTGCCCGAGCGAGGTCCAGGAGCCGCTCGCGATCGCGTACACCTCGACCACCCCGTCGGCGACGTCGCCGTCGTGGTTCAGGTCGCTGCCGCCGTCGCCCTGCCCCGACTCCGGCACGATCGCCGCGACGTGGGTCGCCGAGAGCGCGACCGCGGTGGCGGCGCGGCCGAGGTTCACGACCGGCCCCGCGCCCGGCCACCACTGGACGACCTCGTCCGCGAGGTCGGCGTCGCCGTTCAACGATCCTCCCGGACAGGCGGCCGTGCCGGTCGCCGACTCGGGGCGGAGGAATGCGGCTTGGCCGAAGGCCGCGGCCACCTGGCCGGCGGGACAGAGGGTCGCGGCGTCGCCAATGGCGCGGGCGCTCCCGGCGCCCGACCGCAGGACCTCGAGCACCACGTCGTCGAGGGCACCATCCGGGAAGCGATCGACGCCGTCCTGGGCTCCCGGCTCGCGGAGGAAAACGTCGGCCACGCGGTTGCAATCGCCGGCGACCAGATTCGACGCGCCGCTCACGAACAGCGCCCGGCTGCCGTCGGGCGACAGCGACCCGGCGAGCACGCCGGCGTGGCTCGGGGCCTGGATCCCGGCGGTTCCGACGCTCACGCGCTCCGTGACGCCGAGCCCGCGGTCGCGGACGAAGAGATCAGTGACGTCGTTGGTGTCGAGCCCCGGCCCGAGCAGTTCCGGCGACTCGCTCGCGAAGAGCACGAAGCGCCCGTCGTCGGAGACGCTGGGCGCGAACGACTCGTCGTTCGGCGGCACCGTACCGTCCGGACGAAGGTTGACGACCTCGGTGACACCGGTCGTGCGGTCATGGATCCCGACGTCCGAGATCGCCCGACCGCCGAATCCTTCCGCGAGCTGGTAGGCCACGAAGCGACCGTCGGACGAGAGCGCCGGCGCCGAAGCGCGATCGAACCCGGTCGACACCGGCTCGGTCGTCCCGGCGACCCGATCGCGGACGTAGACGCCGGACGTGCTGCCGCCGTCGAACCCGTAGGGAAGGTTGGTGCTGCGGAAGTCGAACGCCACGACGCGGCCGTCGGCCGACATGTCGAGACGGCGCGACGCGCCGCCGACGCCGACGCCGGTCGCCTGCTGCTCGTCGTCGGTGACGCTCACCCGCTCCGTGCTCGGCCCGCAGCCCGGCACGGGGACGCCGCCGGCCACGCAGCGGTCACGGACGAAGACGTCCTCGAGACCGTTGCCGTCGGCGGCGACCAGATTGGTTGCCTTGCTCGCGAAGGCGACGAAGCGTCCGTCGTCGGAGATCACCGGGAAGCGCGAGTGCCCGTTGGCCTGCAGACCGCTCGCGCCGACGCTCACGCGCTCGGTCGTCCGCAGCGTCCGGTCGCGGACGAACACGTCCATGCAGGTGCCGAAACCGCAGGTATTGGTGTCGCCGGGCACGAGGTCGTTGTTGAAGCTCGCGAAGGCCACGAAGCGACCGTCGCCGGAGATCGACACCGTGCCGTCCGCGCCGGCGCCGAACGACTTGGCACCGCTGCTCGGCCGGCTGACGAGCTCGGTCGTACCGGCACGCCGATCGCGGACGTAGACGTCCGGCGACCCGTTGTAATCCTTCGACGCGTCGCCGATCGACCCGGCGTTGACGAACGCCACGACCGTGCCGTCGCGCGAGACGGCAGCGCCGGGGAACGAGGCGTTCCCGCCGCCGGAGCCGCTGCGCCCGCCGTCGCCGCACGTCCCGTGCCGCTCGTGGTGGTCGTCGTCGCCGTCGTCATCGTCGTCGTCATCGGACTCGTCGATGCTGACCCGCTCCGTCACCAGCGACCGCGACGACGCCTCCGCCGTCCGGAAAAAGACGTTGCCGTCGGAGAACGCGAGCGGCTGGCCGTTCACGAGCGGCGCGGGGTCGAGCGCGCCCGGCGCCGCGACGCCGGCGCCGACCTCGCCGCCATCCAGGCTGAACGTGCGCAAGATCGCGTCGGCACGATCGCCGTCGCCGTTCTCGTCGCAGCCGTTCTGGCCCGCCTCGCTCTCGAGAAACGCCGCTGCCCGCCCCTCGAAGGCGATCGCCGGCAGGACGAAGCCCTGCTCGTTCGCCACGACGATGGCGCGGCTCTCGGGCGTGCCGCCGATCCCGCAGGTCGGCAGCGGCGTGCCGTCGGCCGCGAAGCCGGCCGGGGCGCCGAGCGGCACGATCGCGCCGGTCTTGCGATCGCGCAGCGTCACCACGACGTCGTCCGTGTCGCCGTCGCCGTTGCGATCGATGCCGTCCAGCCTCTCGGCACCGGTGAGCACCAGCAGATCGCCGGTCTTGGTGGAGAGGCTGTCGAGCGACACCGGGTTCTGGGCCTCGAGGGCGTAGAGCACGCAGGTATCGCCGCTGTCGGTGCACTGCAGATCGCCCGCGCAGGCGGCATTGTCGGAGGCCTGGCAGATCCCCTCGCCACCGGGGGGCAACGTCCGCGGCAACACGATCGCGCCGCCGTCCGCCGCCAGCGCGGCGAAAGCGCCCGCGTCGTAGAGCGCGCCGCAGCGTCCGTTCGGACAGTCGGCGTCGGTGCCGCACGTGAGGCGGTCGTTCCCGCCGCCCACACACGCATCGGCACAGAGCCCGCCGTTGCAGTCGACGGGGACGTCGCAATCCCCGCCGTCCTCGGTGCCGCCCTGACAGACGCCGCGGTGGCGCGCGATCCGGAGCACCGTCTTCCGCACGTCGACCGACCCGAAGAACGACAGCGCCGCGGTGGACGACGTCGCCGGATCCGTCTGCGGCTCGAAGATCGGCGGCAGACGTTGCCCTTCGGTGGTGAGCGAGCTCACGAACACACCGCTCGGAATCGTCACCGGCACCGGGGGCCGGATGGTCGCGCGCAGGAGGCGCGGCACCGGTTGGTCGCCGTCCTCGATCAGGACGCCCTGCCAGTAGACCGGCACCAGGAGGTTCCCCGCCCGGTCGAGGGTGAGACGGGCCTCGTCGGCGACGGCCGTGCACGGCGGGCTCTCGGCGAAACAGGTCGCTTGATAGTCGCTCGGCGGCGGCAGCGCCGTGAAGTGTGTGAAGGTCGCGTCCAGGTTGTTCGCGCAGGTCCCGTCCCGCGCGAACAGCTCGTCGACGCACGCCACCACGCCGAGCGTCGCCGGCCGGGCGCTACAAGTGCTGCTCGCGAGCGCGCAGGGCAGCGACGCCTGGCTCCGGGCGCTCACCGCGATCGTCGCCGGTCCGGCAAGCGTACGATCGTCGACCGCCGCCCCGAGCAGCGCATCGGTATCGGGAAAGCGGAACCGCAGACGCGGGATGCCGTCACGCTGGATGATGTCCATGTCGACCGGCCCACCCGTCCGGTTCATCTGGACGCACGTCACACTGCTGATCCCCGGCGTCGCGTCGCAGGCGCCGAGCTGGGTCGCGAGCCCCGCGTCGCCACACGATTGCGTCGTGAGCACCACGGCGCGCTGCGGCCCGACGAGCGGTTTGAAGACGAGGGTCACGACGAGATCGTCGACGCCCGGCGGCAGACCGGGCGACGCCTGATCGCAGATGAGCGGCCGGACGTGGAGCTCGACGAAGTCCCCCGGGCCGGCGAACGGCCGATCGACCGTCCCGAGCGCACCGCGAAAGATCGGCTGCGATTGCGGAATGAGATCGCATCCCGAGCGGGCCACCTCGGGACGAAGGCCGACGAGCGCGAGCGCACCGACCAGGACGAGCGCATGCCGGGATCGTCGCGGACGATGATGGCGGTTGGGCGGGTGTTCCACAGGGGGCGCTTCGGAAGGGCGAGCCTACGGCCTCGCATCCCGTTCTTACAAGAAAAAACGTCACGCCCAGACGAATGACGGCGGCCGCACGTGCGTGACCGTCGGGATCGCTAATGCCCGCGATCGCCGTTCGTGATTCCCGCGCGCGTTCCCTATCGGGCCTGCGCCAAGTCGGCGCGAAAACCGCGCCCGTCGTTCCGGCCCGCCGCCCCGTACTCGGCGCGCCAGCAGCCGCCGGCCGCGTTGGTGAGCGTGACCCGCACGGGCAGGGTCAGGATCGCGGCGCGCGCGCGTGGCCAGCCGTTTCCAGCCACCTTCACGGTCGAGCGGAGCTTGGCACCGCGCGCGGTGCCGCTGATCCCGAGGCTCTGGATCGGACCGTGGACACCGTAGCGGTCGCCGTACTGGTAACCCCGCCGCGTTCGCTTCCAGCGCACCGCGCCCGTGACCAGCTCCTGGCGGAGGATCTCGCCGAGGCCGTCACGGAGCACGAGGAGATAGGTCGTCGCGGCGCCCGGATCGCCGAGCGCGACCAGCTCGTCGACCTGCATCTCCCAGCGCCACGGATCGCCGCGGCGTGCATGCCGGAGCGTGAGGCGCGACTTGAGCGGCCGACGACAGATCGGGTCGTCGTCGACGATGGTGTGCACCGCTTGCGGCGTGCCGAGCGTCACGCCCGCGCTCGGGGCCTCGAGGCGAAGCTCCAGGGTTTCGTTCCCCTCGCCGTCCTCGTCGGCGCGGATCGGCAGCATCACGGGGACGACCGTCGGGCTGCGATAGTCGGCCGGCGGCAAGGCCACCCGTCGGACGAGCGGCAGGTCGACGTCGACCCCGGCCGTCGCCGTCCCGCCGACGATCGCCAGGTCGACCGCGCGCGGCGGCTCGCCCCGCGTGTCGGCCCCGCCG
>CAZWAX010000156.1:0-12041 GCA_964631985.1 uncultured Polyangiaceae bacterium
GGCTGTAGTCGTACGGCCCACGGTACACGACGAGGTCCTTCACGAAGTTGCCGTGCGGCGGCGGGGAAGGGGCTTCCCACTCGAGGGTGGTCGCCTTCCAGGGGTTGCGGTCGACCGCCTTGCCGCCGCGCATGCTCCAGAAGAAATTGACGATGAAGATCAGCTGCGCGGCGCCCATGATCCAGGCCGACCACGAGCTCACGCCGTTCAGCCAGAGCACGTGCTGCGCGTGCGCGTAGCTCTCGCCGCCGTCGTACAGGCGGCGGGACACGCCCGCGAGGCCGACCCAGAACATCGGCATGAAGACCCCGTTCATGCAGATGAACGTGATCCAGAAGTGCACCTTGCCGAGCGCTTCGTTCATGGTTCGGCCGGTCGCTTTCGGGAACCAGTAGTAGATGCCCGCGAAGAAGGCCATGACGGTGCCGGGCGCGACGACGTAGTGAAAGTGCCCGATGACGTAATACGTGTCGTGCAGGTGGATGTCGGACGAGGTGAGCCCGAGCGGCAGACCGGTGAGGCCGCCGATCCCGAACATCGGCAGGAACGACAGGGCGAAGAGCATCGGCGTCGTGAAGCGGATCGAGCCGCCCCACAGCGACAGGAAGAGCGCGGCGAGGATCACGACCGACGGCACCGAGATGATCATGGTGGTGGTCTGGAAGAAGGCCGCGATCGCGGAGCCCATGCCGGTCATGAACATGTGGTGGGCCCACACGATGAACGACATGAAGCCGAGGAAGATGATCGAGTAGACCATCGCGGTGTAGCCCCAGAGCGGCTTCCGCGTGTTGTTGGTGAGCACCTCCGCGACGATGCCCATGGCCGGGAGGATCAGGACGTAGACCTCGGGATGGGCGAGGAACCAGAAGAGGTGCTGCCAGAGCAGCGGGTTGCCGCCGCCCGCGACGTCGAGGGGCGCGCCGCTGATCACGAGGCCGCTCGGCAGGAAGAAGCTCGAGCCGGCGACCCGGTCCATGAGCTGCAGGAAGGCGCCGACCTCGAGGGGCGGGAAGGCGAGCAGCAGCAGGAACGAGGTCACGAACTGCGCCCACACGAAGAAGGGGAAGCGCCAGAAGCTCATGCCCTTGGTGCGGAGCTGGATGGTGGTGACGATGAAGTTGATGGCGCCGAGCAGCGACGACGTGATGATGAAGATCATCGCGATGATCCAGCCGGTCTGGCCCGGGGCGATGTTGGCGAGCGGCGAGTACGACGTCCACCCCGACTGGGCCGCGCCGCCTTCCCAGAAGAAGGTCGACAGCATGAGCACGCCGCCCACGAAGAAGAACTGGTAGCTCATCATGTTGAGGCGCGGGAACGCCATGTCCTTGGCGCCGATCTGAAGCGGCAGGACGTAGTTGCCGAAGGCGCCGACCCCGAGCGGGACGACGCCGAGGAAGACCATGATGGTCCCGTGCATGGCGCCGAGCTCGTTGTAGAAGTCGGGCGTCATGACGCCGCCCGGCATGCGACCCTCGCCGAACCAGGTGCCGATGAGCGGCAGCGGCTGGCCGGGATAGGCCAGCTGCCACCGCATCAGCATCATCAAGCAGAAGCCGAACATCAGGAAGAAGAGCGCGGTGATCCCGTACTGGATCCCGATCGTCTTGTGGTCGGTCGAGAAGACGTACTTGGCGAGGAACCCGGGCTCGTGGTGCCCGTGCTCGTGGCCATGATCCGGCGCGTGCTTACGGGCCGGCGAATCGTGTCGTGCTTCCATGAAGTTCAGCTCCTTGGGATCGTGCTGCGAGACTCAGTTGCCGGGAGCGGCGAACTTGAAGTCGATCGCCTTGCTCTCGCCGTCGGCGACGGTGATCTTCTCGACCTTCGAGCCGAGCTTCTCGTGCCAGGCCTCGATCTCGTAGGTGCCCGCGGGCAGGTCCTTGATCGAGAACTTGCCGTCGTCCTTGGTGACGTTGAAGTACGGGTGGTCGAACACCGACACGTGCGCCGTCATCCAGGGGTGGACGTCGCATTTCACCGAGAAGGCCGCCGCTTCCGCCTTCTCGAACTTGTGCTCGGCTTCCTTGCGGGTGGCGGGCATCGCCATGTTGAACTGGCCGTTCACCTTCGGCAGCGCGTGGACGTTGTGGAGGATGCCGTCCGAGTTGAGGATCTTGAGCGGCTGGCCGACCTGGAGCGCGAAGACGTGCGGCTTGTACTGGCAGCCGTTCTGATCCATCACGAACGCCTCGGTCGGCGCCGGGTAGGTCGGGCCGGCCGGCAGCCCACTCTTCACCGACACGATGATGTTGCCCATCGTGTTGCCCGAGCCGAGCGCCAACATCTCGTTGGCGACCGGAGTCGAGTGCTTGGACGCGCATGCGGGATCGGCGTCCATGGCGAGGGGTTTCAGGTTCGGAATCTTGCCGTCGTACGTGATGGTACCCGTGACGGTGGCGCCCGCGAACGCGGAGCTTGCCGCGAGGGATGTGAGCAACCCGATGGCCAGGCTGCGCCCGAAAAGCTTCGAAAGACCCTTCATGTCGTCCTCCTAGTTGTTGAGAGTGAAACGCGTGAGCTCAGACGTTTTCGAACGAGAGCGATTCAGGGAGGCGCGGATCGCGGAGCGGCACCAGCGCACGGCGACTCGATACCCAACCGATGGCGGCGAGAAAGATGCCCCCGACCGCGCAAAACGCGGCGATGTCGGTTGCTCCGAAGCGCATGCCTTCGGGATGCAGCACGGGCATGACGCACCAATGCAGGTCGAGAAAATGCATGAGTAGTTGCCAACCAGCGATCAGCACGAGCAGCGTCGAGCTCCGTTTCACCGCCCGCGGCATCAGCAGGAAGAACGGAATCAGGAAATGGCCGAACGCGAGCACCATGCCTGCCGTCTGCCACGATCCCACTGCGCGCCTCGTGTAGTAGATCGTCTCCTCCGGAATGTTGGCATACCAGATGAGGAAGTATTGCGAGAAGGCGATGTAGGTCCAGAAGATCGTGAAGCCGAAGAGCAGCTTCGCGACGTCCTGGAGGTGCTCGGTGGTGACCACCCCCCGGAGCGCGCCCTGCGCGTAGGCAAAGTGCACCAGCAGGATCGTGAAGGACAGGATCGCGACCACCGCCCCCGAGAAGAAGTAGACGCCGATCATCGTCGAGTACCACATGGCCTCGAGCGACATCATCCAATCGATGGTGGCGAAGGTCGCGGTGAGCGCGAACAACATGATGCCGACCGGTGCGGCTCCGCGCAGCTTGGCGCTGATCTGCTGGTCTCCGGTCTCGTCCTGTTTCTGGGACTGGGTGGAGAAGTAGGTGGCGAGCGCGCTCCAGGCGGTGAAGTAGAAGATCGCCCGGATGAACCAGAACCCCTCGTTCAGGAAGCCGGATTTCCCCCGTACGATCGGGTTGTTGGCGACTTGCTCCGGGTCCATCCAGTCGTAGAGCTCGTGACGGCCGAGCCAGATCGGTACGAACAGCAGGGCGAAGACCGGGAGCGTCGCCATGACGTTCTCGACCACCCGGCGGAGCGTGATGCCCCAGCCCGCCCGGGTGACCGTGAGGACCAGCACGAAGAAGAGCGCGCCAAGGGCGATGCTCAAGAAATAGAGGTAGGCGACGAGCCAGGAGAAGTAGAACTGCTTGGTGCCGCCGGCGAGGGCGACCGCCGCGCCGAGACCGACGACGGCGAGAACGGCACCGATGCCCGTGAGGCGCCCGAGGGCTCGCCCGCTGTGCTGCGTCGGGTCGATGCTGACCGCGTGCCCGGCGCTCACGAGGCGGTGCTCCCGCGACGGGCCACCAGCTGGACGCGGGTGGCGCCGGTGCTCGCCAGCAGCCGCTCGGTCGTCGCCGGGTCGTATTTCGGATCCCAGGCCTCGACCGAGATGAAGAAGCCGTCGTCGGTGACCTTCTCGAAGCGGTCGGCGCCGAAGAGCGGGTGGAAGAGCATGGGCAGCTTGTTGAACGCGAACATGCCGAACACGGTGGAGAGCGCCGCCAGGAGGATGCCGCACTCGAAGGTGATCGGCACGTAGGGCTGCCAGTTGAAGAAGGGCTTGCCGCTGATGACCATCGGATAGGCGATCCCGTTGGCCCAGAGCTGCAGCGCCATGCCACCGATCACGCCCGTCAGGCCGAACAGCAGGGTCACGTAGGGCAGGCGCGAGCGGCCGATCCCCATCGCGGTCTCGATGCCGTGGATGGGGAAAGGCGAGTGGGCGTCCCACTTCTTGTAGCCCGCGTCGCGGATCTTCTCGCACGCGTGGAAAAGCGCCCCCGGCGTGTCGTACTCGGCGAGGAGCCCGAAGTGCTCGCCCTCGGGAAAGAGCGGAGGAACGAGTCCCATCAGTGCGCTCCCTTCGGCGCGAGATGCCCGGACAGGACGGTCGCCTCGTGCGCGAGCGCGTCCGCGTGGCCGTTCGCGTGCGGATTGGCCGCCGGCAGCACCGACTTCACCTCGGCCGCCGCGACCACCGGCAGGAAGCGGACGAACAGGCAGAACATGGTGAAGAAGAGCCCGAAGCTCCCGATCAGCAGCGCCACGTCCCAGATCGTCGGGTAGAACATGCCCCACGACGACGGCAGGAAGTCGCGGTGGAGCGACGTCACGATGATCGTGAACCGCTCGAACCACATGCCGATGTTGATGAAGATCGAGACGATGAAGTGGATGACCAGGCTGGTGCGGGCCTTCTTGAACCAGAAGACCTGAGGCGAGAGCACGTTGCACGTGATCATCGTCCAGTAGGCCCACCAGTAGGGGCCGAAGGCCCGGTTGATGAAGGTGAACTGCTCGTAGGGGTTCTGACTGAACCAGGCGATGAAGAACTCCATCGCGTAGGCGTACCCGACGATCGAGCCCGTCACGAGCATGATCCTGGCCATGCGGTCGAAGTGGAACAGCGTGACGATGCTCTCGAGGCCGAGCGCCTTCCGCGTGATCACCATCAAGGTGACCACCATGGCGAAGCCGGAGAAGATGGCGCCGGCGACGAAGTAGGGCGGGAAGATGGTGGTGTGCCAGCCCGGGAGCTGCGCGACCGCGAAGTCCATCGAGACGATCGAGTGCACCGAGAGCACCAGCGGCGTCGCGAGGCCGGCCAGGATCAAGTACGCCATCTCGTAGTGCTGCCAGTTGCGCGCCGAGCCGCGCCAGCCGAGGGCGAAGATGCCGTAGGCGATCCGCCGTCCCTGCGTCTTCGCGCGGTCGCGGAGGGTCGCGAGGTCGGGGATGAGGCCGATGTACCAGAAGAGCGCCGAGACGGTGCCGTACGTCGAGACGGCGAAGAAGTCCCAGAGGAGCGGGCTCCGGAAGCCCGGCCAGGTCCCCATCTGATTGGGGAGCGGCGCCATCCAGTAGGCCAGCCAGGGACGGCCGATGTGGATGCCGGGGAAGAGGAGCGCGCACATGACGGCGAAGATCGTCATGGCCTCGGCGGCGCGGTTGATCGACGTGCGCCACTTCTGGCGGAAGAGGAAGAGCACGGCCGAGATCAGCGTGCCGGCGTGGCCGATGCCGATCCAGAAGACGAAGTTCGTGATGTCGAACGCCCACCCGACCGGTTGGTTCAGCCCCCAGACGCCGATGCCTTCCCAGACCAGCCAGCCGACGGCGACGCCGAGGATGCCGAGCATGCCGAGCGAGGGCAGGAACAGGAACCACCACATCAGCGGCGTCGGGGCTTCGACGGGCGCGGAGACGGCGTTCGTGATGGAGTGGAAGTCGTGACCGCCGAGGATCAGCGGCGCACGACCAGCAACGGGTTCGTGAGAGACGTTGTCGGTTTCCATCATGCCGGGCGTGCGACCGCGCGTAGCACTATAAAATCATCCGGCAGAGGGTCAAGCGTTCGACCGCTCCCGGCGCGTCCGCCGTTCGTGCATGGGCTCATCCGTTGCCGCTCCTCGCTTCCTTCAGGACGTGTTGCGCGCGATGAAAGACCTCATCGAGCCCCGACGCGTCGGTTTCGTAGTAGCCGCGAATGCGCTGCTGCGCATCGACGAGCACGACCTTGGTGGTATGCGGGATGTCGCCGTTCGCCATCGCCTCGCCGTCGAAGCCCGGCACGTGAAACCCCTCGACGCAGAGGTCGCGGACGCGCTCGGGGGCGCCCGTGAGCAGCGTCCAGCGCGTCGGATCGACGCCATAGCCGGGCGCGGCGGCGCGCAACACCTCCGGCGTGTCGCGGACGGGATCGACGCTGATGCTCACCAGGCGAATCCCGTCGATGTGGTCGCGGGCGTAGCGGCTCTGCAGCTCGGCGACCCGCGACATCAGGAGCGGGCACACCGACGGACAGCGGGTGAAGAAGAAGCTCGCGATCCAGACCTGGCCGCGCAGGTCGGCGCTCCCGAAGGGCTTCCCGGCGGCGTCGACGAGCGAGAACTCGGGCAACTGGCCGATCACGGGCGGCGGCTTCGGCTCGTAGCGCAGGAGCGGGCGCAGCAGGGTCACCGCCACGCAGCCGACGACGAACGCAACGACGAACGGGTTCCGCCACAGCGGCACGCGGGCCGGAGCCTCCATCAGGCGCGGGTCAGCTTCTCGAGCAGGACGGCGTACTTGTGCTGGCGGAGGTTCTGGCGCGCATTCAAGAGGATGAGGACGACGAGAACCAGGCGCGGGCCGAGCTGGAAGCTCTGGTCGTGCAGCCGTTCCCACGCGTAGAAGGCCGTGAGCCCCGCGGCGATCGCGACGCCGGCGATCGAGAGCACCCGGAAGACCTCTTTGCGGCGCACCGCTTGCGCCGCGAAGGCGCGTTCGACGTCGTTCAAGCTCTCGGTTGCGCTCGCCGCCGTCATGGCCGCTGCTTCTGTCAGAGTCATGGCGGCATTGCCAGTCGTAGGGAGGTCGCGGATTCACTCCGCGGACCGACGTCCATCGGAGGATGCGCGCGCCGCGCGCACCGCACGGGGACGAAATGGAACAACACGCGTCGCGATGAGGCAAACACGCGGCGCGAAACTTGACCTTGTGGCCGCGCGGCGCTAACTAGCCTCGAATTTTCGACGAGCGCGGTCCCAAGGTCCTAACGTCAACTGAGGTCGTCACACCGCGCGAGTCTTCGGCGGGGAGTCGGGTGCAGGCCGGTGGCGCAAATCTTTCCGGAGCGGTTGAACAACATACCTCTGGTGGTCGGCCTGGGCGCTCCGCTCGGGCTGATCGGTGCCGTCGCGTTCGTCTGGTACTTCTTCTCGCCCTGGTACACGCAGGTCGGCTACCAGCCGAGCCAGCCCGTCCCGTATAGCCACAAGCTCCACGCCGGCGACATGGAGATCAACTGCCGCTATTGCCATGCGGCCGTCGAGACCTCCGCGGTCGCGTCGATCCCGCCGACCCAGGTCTGCATGAACTGCCACCATCTGGCGAAGAAGGACAGCCCGCTCCTGCAGCCGATCCGCGACAGCGCCGCGAGCGAGCAGCCGATGGAGTGGGTCCGCGTCCACGAGCTCGCCGACTACGTCTACTTCGATCACGCCTCGCACGTGCACGCGGGCGTCGGGTGCGCCAGTTGTCACGGCCGCGTCGATCAGATGGAGGTCGTACGGCAGGAGCAGCCGCTCAGCATGGGCTGGTGTCTCGATTGCCACCGCAACCCGGGGCCGCACCTTCGCCCCCCCGACCAGGTGACGAACATGCGGTGGGCACCGTCGGCGGCACACGGCGAGCTCGCGGCGCAGTGGATCTCGGAGCGCAACATCAAACCACCGACCGACTGCTGGGGGTGCCACCGGTGACCGACTACTGGCGAAGCCTGGGCGAGCTCGAAGGCTCGGCCGAGTTCGAGGCCGTCCGGCACCGCGAGTTCCCGGAGGGGGCCTCGGAGGCGCCCGACGGCATCAGCCGGCGCAGCATGTTGGGACTGATGGGCGCGACGCTCTCGCTCTCGGGGCTCGCCGCATGCCGCCGACCCGTCGAGAAGATCGTGCCGTACGTGCAGGCGCCCGAAGACATGCTCCCCGGCGTGCCGCTGCGTTACGCCACCACGATGCCGTTTCGCGGCAACGCCCTCGGGCTCCTGGTCGTCAGCAACGAGGGACGGCCGACCAAGGTCGAAGGCAACGAGCTTCACCCGACCACGCAGGGCGCCTCCAACGTGTGGGCGCAGAACGCGATCTACGAGCTCTACGATCCCGATCGCTCGCGCGTCCCGTTGCAGGGTGGGGCGGCGAAGACCTGGCAGGATTTCGTCGCCGCGTGGGCGAAGCTCCGCGAGGAGCACGCCGCTTCGGGGGGTGAGGGCCTCGCGATCGTCTGCGAGCCGTCGTCGTCGCCGACCGAGGCGCGTCTCCTCGACCTCGTACGTCTGCGGTTTCCGAAGGCACGCGTCGTCGTCTGGGCGCCGATTTCCTCCGAGAATCGCGATTTCGGCCTCCACGCCGCGACCGGTGCCGACGTCGAGCCGCGCTACGCCCTCGAACAGGCCCGGGTCATCCTGTCGCTCGATGCCGACTTCCTGCTGCACGATCCCGACCAGATCCGCCTCACGCGCGCCTACGCCGCGGGTCGCCGCGATCCGCAGGCGATGAACCGGCTCTACGTCGCCGAGAGCACGCTCACCACGACCGGCATCGCCGCCGACCATCGGCTGGCGTTGCCGAGCGGACGCATCGCGACGTTGACGCTGGCGCTCGCTGCCGAGCTCGGGAAGCAGGGCGTGTCGGTGGGTGGGGCGACCTTCGCCGGCAGCCCCGAGATCGACGCGAAGTGGGTCGCGGCCGTCGCCAAGGACCTCAAGGCGAACGCCGGGAAGAGCGCGATCCTGGCCGGGGCGCATCAGCCGTCCGAGGTGCATGCCGCCGTCGCCGCGCTGAACGCGGCGCTCGGCAACGTCGGGAAGACCGTGCACTACGTCGGCATCGCCCCGAGCACGCGCTCGCGGGTCGCCGGGATGCAGACGCTCGCCGGCGAGCTCAAGGCCGGCACGGTGAAGACCCTGATCATCCTCGGGGGCAATCCCGCGTACGATGCACCGGCCGACCTCGAGCTCGCGACGGTCGCCGCCAAGGCGACCAACCGCATTCGGCTCGGTCTGCACGTCGACGAGACCTCGGCCGTCGCCGACTGGCATCTGCCGCAAGCGCACTTCCTCGAGAGCTGGGGCGATGCCCGCGCGCTCGCCGGTCCGCTGTCGGTGGTGCAGCCGCTGATCGAGCCGCTGTTCGGCGGCCACAGCACGATCGAGCTGCTCGCTTTCCTCGAGAGCGGCAAGGAGACGCCGGGCTACGAGCTCGTGCGCGAGACCTGGAAGTCGCTCCTCGGCACCGACTTCGAGCGCCAATGGGAGCGCGCGCTCCACGACGGCGTGCTCGCCGCGAGCGACGCGCCGCCGGTCGCGACCTCGGCCGATGCGGCGGCCATCGCCCGGCTCGCGGGGATCAAGCCGCACAACGGTCTCGAGATCGTCTTCCAGCCCTCGAGCGTCGTGTACGACGGGCGCTACGCCAACAGCGCCTGGCTGCAAGAGCTGCCCGAGGCGGTGAGCAAGCTCACCTGGGACAACGCCGCGATTCTCAGCAAGACCGACGCCGACGGGCTCGGGCTCGCCACGGGCGATTTCGTGACGCTGTCGCTCGGCACGCGCTCGCTGACGGCGCCGGTGCTGGTGCTCCCGGGACAAGCGGTCGGCTCGGTCGCCATCGCGCTCGGCTACGGCCGCGCGGCCGCGGGTCGGGTCGGGAACGGCGTCGGCTTCAACGCGTACCCGCTCCGCACCACGACGACGCTCGGCTTCACGACCGGCCTCACCCTCATCAAGGCGGCGGGCTCGCACGTGTTGGCCGTCACCCACGAGCATTGGAGCACCGAGGGTCGCGACATCGTCCGCGAGGAAGACGTCGGTGCGGGCAAGGGTCACGCCGCTGCGGCGGGCCACCCGGCCGCAGGCGACCATGCCGAGGGCGGCCATGCCGCCGCGGATGGGCACGGCGAAGGCGGCGACGGCGGGCACGCGAGCCACCACCCGCCGCTCATCTCCCCGTGGGAAGAGCGCACCTACGAGCACGGCCCGCAGTGGGCCATGACCATCGACCTCAACTCGTGCACCGGCTGCAACGCCTGCGTCATCGCCTGCCAGAGCGAGAACAACATCCCGTCGGTCGGCAAAGACCAGGTGACGCGGGGCCGCGAGATGCACTGGATCCGGATCGACCGCTACTTCTCGGGTCGGGCCGAGGCGCCGGAGTCGGTCGTCTTCCAGCCCGTGCCCTGCATGCACTGCGAGAACGCGCCGTGCGAGCAGGTGTGCCCGGTCGCCGCGACGGTCCACAGCGAGAGCGGGCTCAACGAGATGGTCTACAACCGCTGCATCGGCACGCGGTACTGCTCCAACAACTGCCCCTACAAGGTCCGCCGCTTCAACTTCTACAACTTCACCAAGGACACGCCCGAGACGTTGCAGATGGCCTACAACCCGGACGTCACCGTGCGGGCGCGCGGCGTGATGGAGAAGTGCTCGTATTGCGTGCAGCGGCTGACGCGCGCGCAACGTGACGCCAAGCTCGCGGGACGTGCGATGCAGGACGGCGAAGCTCGCACCGCGTGCCAGCAAGCCTGTCCGGCGGTCGCGATCGAGTTCGGCGACATGCGCGACCCGAAGAGTCGGATCGCCGCCTCCAAGGCGTCGTCGCGACGGTACGACCTCCTCGGGGAGCTCAACAGCAAGCCGCGCACGTCCTACCTCTCGCGGCTTCGCAACCCGAACCCGGAGCTCTCGGCGTGAGCGCGCATCGGCGGAGGGTCGTCCTCGCGCTCGTGCTCGCCGCCGTGGCGCCCGCGGCGCTCCACGGCTGCATGCGCGGCTGCAGCTCGAGCAGTCCGCCCGTGCTCATCAACACGAGCATGTTCAATCAGCCGAAGTACAAGGCGCAGGCCCAGAGCGCGTTCTTCTACGACGGCAAGACCATGCGTCCGCCGGTGGCGGGCACGGTCGCTCGCGGCCAGCTGCGCGACGATGTGGCGCTCCTGACCGGCATGGATGCGGCGGGCGAGCCGCTCGCCAAGTCGCCGGTCGCCGTCGACGACGCGCTTCGCGCGCGCGGCGCCGACCGCTACGGCATCTACTGCCAGCCCTGCCACGACGAGCGCGGGGAGGGGAAGGGCGTGCTCTCCGAACGCGCCAAGGTCCCGACCGCGAATCTTCACGACCCGCGCATCCGGGAGCTGTCCGACGGCGCCATCTTCGACACCATCACCAACGGCAAGGGCCTGATGGCGGGGTACCGCTATCCGATCACGGCCCGGGACCGCTGGGCGATCGTCGCCTACATGCGGACGATGCAGCAGCAGTACGCGGAGACGGAGGCGGCCAAATGAACCCGCGTCTTTTGATCGCGGCGGCCGTGCTCGTGCTGCTCGGCCTCGGCGGCGCGGTGCGCATGTACCTCGCGCTCGAGAACCAGGCCTACCATCCGCCGGTGCGTACGACCGAGGTCGTGCAGGGCGGCTCGCCGCGCGATCAGGCGATCGTCGACATCGCCAAGGCCAACGAGACCAAGGCGAAGGCCACGAAGTACGAGCCGCCGACCTATCGCACGGTCCCCGTCATCGGGAGCCGCGTCGCCGTGTGGGTGGTGGCGCAGCTGCACCTCATGTTCGCGGCGTTCGTGCTCGCCGTGCCGATGTTCGCGTTCATCATCGAGCTGATCGGCTACTTCAACGGCGACCCGCGCTACAACCGGCTCGCCTACGAGTTCGCCAAGCTGCTCTCCACGTCGTTCTCGTTCACGGCGAGCTTCGGCGGCTTCCTGACGTTCCTCCTCATCATCCTGTACCCCGCCTTCACCAACTACATGATGGAGATCTTCGCCTGGACGTTCGTGCCGTACGTCCTGCTGTTCTTCGCCGAGGCGGGGTTCCTCTACAGCTACTATTACGGGTGGGGAAAGTTTCACCCGTTGGTGCACCTGTTCCTCGGCCTCGGGTTGAACGTCATCGGCACCGGTATCATGTTCATCGCCGACTCGTGGGCGTCGTTCATGATGACCCCGGGCGGGGTCTCCGACGCGGGGGCGCTGATCGATCCGTGGGCGGCCTTCGACAACTTCACCTGGATGCCGATCAACATCCATCGCTTCATCGGCAACATCGC
>CAZWAX010000157.1:0-11950 GCA_964631985.1 uncultured Polyangiaceae bacterium
TTCCAGGCCCAGGCACCGGCGGAATCCTGCCGCAGTTTGACGCGGTCTGCAATGTGTCGCGAGGGCCCGCCTGGGGGTGGGGGGCGGGGTTAAAAATGGTGGCCAGGCGGGTCATGGGTGGGTTGGAAAAGCGCAAGGACATCGCGATCCTCAAGTCCATGGGCGCAACGGATCGAAGCATCGCGCGCATCTTCATGCTGAAGGGCCTGATCATCGGCGTGGTCGGGACGCTGCTTGGCGTCGTCGGCGGGTATGCCGGGTGTTGGGTGCTCCGCCGCTACCAGTTCGTCGAGCTGCCGAAGGACGTCTTCTACGTCTCGACGCGGCCGGTCCGGGTCTACCCGGAGAACTTCGCGACGGTCGCGCTGGTGTCGGTGGTGATCTGCCTTCTCGCCACGATTTACCCGGCGCGACAGGCCGCAGGACTGGCGCCCGTGGAGGTGATCCGCTACGAGTAGGCGCCATTGATCGCCCTCCGCAACCTCTCCAAGGAGTACGTCGATGGTCCGCGGGTGGTGCGGGTGCTTTCCGGTCTCGACCTCGAGATCGGGCAGGGGGAACGGGTCGCGATCGTGGGGGAGTCCGGGGTGGGAAAGAGTACGTTGCTGCACATCTTGGGCACGCTCGATCGACCGACGGGAGGCGAGGTGTGGTTCGACGGCGAAAACCTGACGAGCAAGAGCGACCGTGACCTCGCCCATTTCCGGAATCGCGAGATCGGGTTCATTTTCCAATTCCATCATCTCTTGCCCGACTTCACCGCCCTCGAGAACGTCATGATGCCCGCCTTGATCGCCGGCACGCCGACCGACGCCGCGCGCCGCCGCGCGACCGAGCTGCTGACGCGGGTGGGCTTGGCCGAGCGTCTCGAGCACCGGCCCGGCGAGCTCTCGGGCGGCGAGCAGCAACGGGTGGCCGTCGCGCGCGCGCTGGTGCAGGAGCCGCGCGCCATCCTCGCCGACGAGCCGACGGGCAACCTCGATCCGGCGACCGGCGAGGGCGTACAGAGTCTGCTGCTCGAGCTCAACCGCGAGCACGACATCACGCTGGTCGTGGTCACGCACAGCGCGACCCTGGCGGCGGCCATGGATCGCACGCTGCGACTCAGCGGCGGTCGGATCGCAACCGACGCGCCGCACGCGGCCGCCGTCTGACGATGCGCAACGTGGAGGTGGGGATGCCAAGGGGGCTGATGGTCCGAAGGCTGACGGTCGGACCGATGGGTCGCGCGGTCACGCTGGCGCTCGCCGCCGTGCTCGCGCTCCCACAGGTCGCCGCGGCCCGCCCCGCGGCGCCTCACGGAGCGCAGGCCGCGCACGAGCGGGTCGCCGCGGTCCGCATCGAGGGCAACGCCCGTGTCGACGAAGAAGCCATCCGCATCCACATCCAGACCCGGCCGGGCCAGCCGCTCGATCGCAGCACCATCGACACCGACGTCCGCGCCATCTACGCGATGGGTTTCTTCGAGAACGTCGACGTCGAGCGCAGCGACGAGGCCGGGGGCACGGTCGTCGTCTTCCGCGTCCGCGAGCGCCCGCAGATCGACAGCGTCACGATCGAAGGCACCAAGAAGCTCCGCACCGAGGACGTCGAGGCCGCGCTCAAGGTGCGGCCGCACACCATTCTCGACGCCGAAAAGATGCGGCGCGGCATCGCCGATGCCAAGAAGCTCTACGAGGAAAAGGGCTATCTCGACGCGACCATCACCCCGAAGACCGAGCCCGTGGCCGGCGCCGCCAACGAGATCGCCCTCACGTACGTCGTCGACGAAAGCAAGATCGTCCGCATCCAGGAGATCGAGATCGAGGGCAACACCGCGTTCAGCGATCGCAAGCTGAAGCGCGTGATGACCACCAGCGAGGAGAACCTCATCTCGCGCTTCACCGGTGCCGGCGTGCTGAACGCCGAGGCCCTCAAGACCGACACCGAGCGGCTCACCGCGTTCTACTACGACGACGGCTACATCACCGTGCGCATCGACGAGCCCAAGGTCGAGCGCCGCGACGACGGCCTCTACGTGACCGTCAAGATCGACGAGGGCGATCAGTTCAAGGTCGGCACCATCCAGTTCAAAGGCGACGTCCGCGAGGACCTCGACCTCAGCGCGGGCCTCGACCTCGCGACCGGCGACACCTTTCGGTCGAGCAAGCTCCGCCAGGACATCCTGAAGATCACCGACGGCTAGGCCGACGTCGGCTATGCCTTCGTCAACATCGAGCCCGGGCCCGAGATCGATCAGGACCGGAAGGTCGTCGACGTGGCCTACAAGATCGACAAGGGCCCGGAGGTCTCGATCGACAAGATCCTGATCACCGGCAACACCAAGACGCGCGACAAGGTGCTGCGCCGCGAGCTCAAGGTGCAGGAGCAAGAGCGCTTCTCCGGCACGAAGCTCAAGAAGAGCCGCGACTCGCTGAATCGTCTCGGCTTCTTCCAAGAGGTCAATCTCACCACCCAGCGCGGTCGGAGCGAGGAAAAGCTCAACCTCCAAGTCGACGTCAAGGAGGGCCAGACCGGCTCGCTCACCGCCGGGGCCGGCTTCAGCTCGGCCGACAGCCTGCTCTTCAACGCGCGGATCCAGGAGAACAACCTCTTCGGACGGGGCTATCGGGCCGTCCTGAACGCCGACTTCGGGAGCCGCCGCCAGAACTTCATCGCCAGCCTCACCGAGCCTTGGCTGTTCGACATCCCGCTCAGCACCACGGTCGACGCGTTCCGCTGGCGTCTCGACTACGACGACTTCACCCGCGGCGGCACCGGTGTTGGCCTCCGGATGCTCTACCCACTGACCGCCCTCGGCTACGAGAAGCTCTTCGGCCGTTGGTCGCTGGACGAGGTCCGGATCGGCGCCGAATATCGGCTCGAGGATGCCGAGATCAGCGACGTCAACCTCCGCTCGCCGCCCACGGTCGTCGCCTCCGAGGGTCGCAGTGTGACGAGCTCGATCCGTCCCCTCATCTCGCGCAACACCCTCAACAGTCTCTTCGACCCGACGCGCGGCTCCGCGCAGGAGTTCTCGGTCGAGTACGCCGGGCTCGGCGGCGAGAGCGAGTTCATCCGGATCGACGTCAAGACCCGACACTACTGGCCGCTCTACAAGTCGCCCGCGCTCGGCACGTTCGTGTACTCGATCGCCGGCCAGCTGGGATACGGCGAGGGGTTCGAGGGCGTCATCGGAGACGAGCTGCCGCTCTACGAACGCTATTTCCCGGGCGGCATCAACTCGATCCGCGGCTTCAAGACCCGCACCCTCGGCCCGCGCGAGCAGGTGTTCGATCCGCAGGGCGACGAGATCAACACGGATCCGATCGGCGGCAGCCGGCAGATCATCGTGAACAACGAGATCATTTTCCCGATCGTCGAGCCGCTCGGCCTGAAGGGCGTGGTGTTCTTCGACGCCGGCAACTCGTGGCTGAACTCGGACGGCTGGGACGTCGGCGAGATCCGCTACGCCGCCGGCGGCGGCGTGCGCTGGCAGTCGCCGCTCGGGCCGATCCGCATCGAGTTCGGTTTTCCGCTCAATCGCAAGAAGCACGACAAGACGACGGTCGTGCTCTTCTCGTTCGGCGCCCCCCTGTAGCGCGCCGGACACGATTGCATCTCATGCGACTCAAGGAGACGATCCACATGCGACGTTCCACCCTGGTGACCCCGTTGTTCACGATGATGCTGGCGCTCGCTGCGCCCGCGTTCCCGACGGCCGCCGCCGATTTCAAGGTCGGCATCGTCGACCTCCAGCGCGCTCTGAACGAGTCGTCCTCCGGCCGCAAGGCCAAGGATCAGTTCAAGGGCGAGTTCGAGAAGATGCAGGATGGTCTGAAGCGGGAAAAGGAATCCCTCGACCGCCTGAAGGAGGACCTCGACAAGAAGAGCGCCGTGCTCAGCGAGGACCAGCGCAAGGCCAAGATGGAGGATTTCGAGCGGCGCCGCCGCGATCTCCGGCGGAAGCTCGAGGACTCCGACGCCGAGCTCCGCAAGAAGGACCAGGAGCTGACGGGCAGCATCCTGAAAGATCTCGCGGTGGTGATCCAGGAGATCGGCGAGCGCGAGGGCTACACGGTCATCCTCGAAAACTCGAGCAGCTCCGTGCTCTACGGGTCGAAGTCGATCGACATCACCGACTCGGTGATCAAGGCCTTCGACGCGAAGCACTGAGCAGGGCACGCTCGGCCCCTCCGGCCATGCGTGACGACGAACGCGATCCGGGTGCGGCCTCGAGCGACGGCGAGACCGTCGACTTCGACGCGATCGCACGCCTGCTGCCGCAGCGCTACCCGCATCGGCTGATCGATCGGGTCGTCGTCTGCGAGGACGGCGTTCGCTTGGTCGCCCGCAAAGGGGTGACGGCCGGCGAGCCGTTCTTCGCCGGCCACTTTCCCGGATGGCCCGTCATGCCCGGCGTCCTCATGTGCGAGGCCCTGGCGCAGGCGAGCGCCGCCCTCGTGGCGCGCTCGAGCCCACCACCGGCCGCCGGCACTACCCTCACGCTGACCGGCCTCGAGCGCGTCCGGTTCCGCCAACCCGTGGTGCCCGGCGACCTCATCGAGCTGGACGTCACCGTGCTTTCGCGGGCCACCGACGCGTGGCGTTTTCGCGGCCGCGTCCGGGTCGGTGCCGGCGTCGTCGCCGAGACCGACTTCGCCCTCGCCGTGCATGCCGCCCCGGCGGCGGCCGTGCATCCGACGGCCGTGATCGCGCCCGGGACCGCGCTCGGCGTCGGCGTGACGGTCGGGCCCTACGCGGTGCTCGGCCCGCACGTCCGGATCGGCGACCGCACCACGATCGGTCCGCACGCCGTGATCGACGGCCATACGACCATCGGTGCCGAGAACCGCATCTTCCAGTTTGCCAGCGTCGGGGCCGAGCCGCAGGATCTCAAGTACCGCGGCGAGCCGAGCCGGCTCGTGATCGGCGACCGCAACATCCTGCGGGAGTTCTCGACGCTCAATCCCGGCACCACCGGCGGCGGCCTGGTCACGACGATCGGCAACGACAACCTGGTGATGAACTACGCCCACATCGGCCACGACTCGACCGTCGGCAACCGCTGCATCCTCGCGAACAGCTCGGCCCTCGCGGGGCACGTCACGCTCGAGGACTTCGTCTTCGTGGGCGGGCTCGCGGCCGTCCATCAATTCGTCCGCGTCGGAGCGTCGGCGCTGCTCGGCGGCGGCGCCATGGTCACGCACGACGTGCCGCCCTTCTGCAACGCTTCGGGCGACCGGGCCCGCCTGCGCGGCCTGAACGTCATCGGCCTCCGCCGCCGCGGGTTCGACGCCGGCCGCATCCGTACGATCAAGCGGGCCTACCGCGTGCTCTTCGACTCCGAGCTCCCGCTCGCCGAGGCCCGCGAGCGCTGCGCCGCCGAGCTCGGCGACGATCCCGACGTCCAGGGCATGTTGGCGTTCATCGCGGCCTCGACACGCGGCCTCTGCCCGTCCGGACGCGCCGGCGGAGACGACGATGGCGACGACTGAGCGCATCGGCCTGATCGCCGGGAACGGTCGCTTCCCCCTCTTGTTCGCGGAGGCCGCCAAGCGCGCCGGCGTCGAGGTCATCGCGGTCGCCCACCAGCACGAGACCCCGGACGAGATCGCCAACGTGGTGGCGCAGCTCACCTGGGTCCGCGTCGGGGAGCTCGGCAAGATCATCCGCACCCTCAAGGACGCCGGGGTGACGCGCGCGGTCATGGCCGGCGGCATCCGGAAGCCGCGCCAGCTGTCGGATTTCCGCCCGGACTTCCGCGGCGCCGCGTTCATCGCCAAAACGCGGAGCCTCCGCGACGACGTGCTGCTGCGCGGGGTCGCCGCCGAGCTCGCCCACGACGGCATCACGGTCGTCGAGTCGACCCTGTTCCTCGGCGACCTCGTCCCCTCGGTGGGAACCCTCACGCGCAAAGCGCCGCGCAGCCGGGAGTGGGACGACGTCCGGTTCGGGCTCGAGGTGGCGCGCGAGATCGGCCGTTTCGAGGTGGGGCAGAGCGTCGTCGTGAAGCGCCGCACCGTCATCGCCGTGGAAGGCCTCGAGGGCACCGATGCGGCGATCCGGCGCGGCGGCGAGCTCGGCCGCGGCGGCGTCGTCGTCGTGAAGGTCAGCAAGCCGGGGCAGGACCTCCGCTTCGATGTGCCGGCCGTCGGCCTCACCACGATCGAGGTCATGCGCGAGGTCGGGGCGCGTGTGCTGGCGCTCGAGGCCGGGCGCACCCTCATGATCGACCGCGACGAGGTCGTGCGCGCGGCCGACGCCGCGGGGATCGCGATCGTCGCCGTCGAGTGAACCCGCCCCGTCGTTGAACCTCGACCGAGCGATGATCTAGTCTCGCGCGGTGGCGGGCGGTGGCGGTCGGGAACGCATGCCGATTTTCCGTTTCGTGCGTCTTTGCGGGATCAGGTTCGGCGATACTGCAACGACGTCACGACGGAAGGTGGCATGTCGCTTGCTGTTTCCGCCCTCAGGGCCTTCAGGCTCGCACAGATGCGATCGACCTTCCCACATAGACTGCTCGATACCGACGCCACGCTGACCCTGGGCGGCATCTCGCCGACCGAGAAGGTGATCGCGTTCTGCCGCGTGCTGCTCGCGACGGCGACGTTCGCGATCATGATCGTCGACCCCAAGACACCGCTCTGGCCGGTCGTCGCCTACCCACTGGTCGCCGCCTACGTCGCGGTGAGCCTCGTGCTCTTTCTGTTGGTCCGGAGCGAGATCGTCCGCGGCCGCAAGGTGGGTCCGTACTCGGTCGTCCTCGACATGGTCTTCGGCGTCCTCATCACGCTCTTCACCGAGCGCGGCGCCACGCCGTTCTTCCTCCTCAATCTCTTCGTGATCGCGAGCGTCAGCGTGCGCTGGGGCTTCAAGGCGGCCGCGCCGACCACGATCTTCCTCGCCGGCCTCTACCCGGTGCTCATCTTCGTCGCGAGCCGCTGGCTCGAGCCCGACTTCTTCAGCGTGCAGCGGGCGCACTTCTTTCGGCCGATCTATCTCGTGGCGCTCGGATACCTCATCGCCTACCTCGGCGAGCACGAGCGTCGCTCCAAGCAAAAGCTCGGCGTCATGCTCGACCTCACCACGGCGATTCGTCCGGGTCGCCCGCCGGGCTGGGCGCTCACCCACATCATGCGACGCATCCTCCACCACTACGAGGCTCCGCGCGGCGTCGTGGTACTGCGCGATCCCGAGAGCCGCCGCTTCTTCACCTGGGACATGGACCGCGAGGGCGGGCGACTGAAGCTGAACCTCCGCATCTCCGAGAGCGACCCGTATCCACTGCCGTTCGCGAGCTCGACCGAAGCGTTCTTCTGCAACACCTCCGACCCGCGCGGCCTGACGGCGCTCTGCTACGACGTCGTGAGCGGTGCGACCCAGCGGAAGGTGGTCGCCGGGGACGTGCGGCTGCCCGGCGGCGGCGCCGACCAGGCGCTGCTCATGGTGCCGGTCCTCATCCAGCGCGAGCTCCGCGGCCGCGCCATGGTGCTGCGCAAGCGCCGTCCGAAGTTCGCGCGCGAGGACATGGAGTTCCTGCTCCTCGTCGTCGGCCAGGCCGCGGCCGCCTTCGAAGCGGCTCGCCTCCAGGCGAAGGCCGAGGAGGTCGCCGCGCTCGAGGAGCGCGCGCGGATCGCGCGCGACCTGCACGACGGCTTCATCCAATCGCTCGCCGGCATCGACCTCCGCGCCGAGGCCTGCCTCAAGATGATCGAGCGCGACCCCGCCCGGGTCCCGCGCGAGCTCGCCGAGCTCCAGCAGACCGTCGAGCGCGGCTATCGCGAGGTGCGGCACTACCTGAACGTGCTCCGCAGCTCGAGCCGCGAGGCCCACGACCTCCGTGCCACTTTCGAGCAGGTCGCGGCGGAGTTCTCGATCCGCGAGCGCCTCCGGGTCACCCTCGAGCTGCCGCCCGACGAGCTCGAGCTCGCGCCATCCACCGCGTACGAGCTGACGCAGATCGTTCGCGAGGCGCTCCGCAACGCCGTCCGCCATGGCGGCGCCAAGGACGCGACCGTGAAGCTCACCGTCTACGGCCCGCATTGCTCGCTCGTGATCCGGGACAACGGCCGCGGCTTCAAGGCACCGTCGGCCGCCATCGGCACCGACGGCGTCGTGCAACCGAATGCGGTGCCCTGGTCGATCCGCGAGCGTACGGCATCACTCGGTGGTACGCTCCGGGTGCACACGCAAGCCGGGCGCGGCGTCGAAATCCACGTCGTCGTGCCGGCAACGCAACACGCATCAGAGTCAGAGTCGATACGCAGCAGGAGGACCGCATGATGAACATTCAACCCCGCCGCCGTCGCGTCGTCATCGTCGACGATCACACCCTGTTTCGCGACGGGCTGCGCACCATCCTCAGCATGGAAGACGACTTCGAGGTCATCGCCGACGTCGAGAGCGCCGAGGACATCGTCGAGCTCATGTGGGAGACCAAGCCCGACGTGCTGCTGCTCGACATCCGCATGCCGCAGGGGAGCGGGCTCGACGCCGTGCCGGCGGTGTGTCGCATCAGCCCGAACACGACGGTCATCGTCCTGACCGCCTGCGACGAGATGGAAGAGCACGTCCGCGCCTTCAAGCTCGGCGCCCGCGGCGTCGTACTCAAGGACTCGGCGCGCGGCACGTTGGTGCAGGCGATCCGCTCGGTCTGCCGGGGCGAGACCTGGATGGACCCGCGCATGCGCGGCGTGCTCGTGGCCGAGCTCGCCCGCAGCGGCGATGAGAACAGCGAGAACCTCGCGATCGACCGTGACGACGGCCTCACCGATCGCGAGCTCGAGATCGTGCGCCTGGTGGCCGCGGGCAAGAAGAACAAGGAGGTCGCCGAGCAGCTCGCGATCAGCGAACGCACCGTCCGCACCAACCTGACGAGCGTCTTTCAGAAGCTGGGCGTCCGCGATCGCATCGGCCTCGTGATGTACGCGCTGCGCCACGGGTTGACCGCCGCGGCCTGAACGAAAAGGAGGCGCGGGATCAGGCGGCCTGGCGGAGCCCGCCCGTCCCGAGGCCGAGCCGCCGGTAGGCGTCGGCGAGCAGCCAGAGCGGCCCGATCAGCAGGAACTGCGCGTCCTCGACGAAGGACGGCTTCGCGCCCTCGATGGCGTGCCCGACGAACTGCACCGCCCACGTGAGGGCGAAGACGGCGATCAGCACCGGCAGCGCGGCGGCGCCGAGCGCCGCGAGCCCCGCATGGAGGGCCGCCATGCTCGGCACGGCCAGGAGCAGCATGCCGAGCGCCAGGGCAGGGGCGAGGCGGGCGTAGAACCCGAGTGCCCCGACGACCAGCAGCCACGACGCCGGAGGCAGCCACGCGGCGAGGGCGCCGGTCGGCACGAGGTGCAGCAAGCCGAGCACGTCGAGCACGATCATCGGCACGGCGATCCGATGGATTCTCTTGTTCACGGGGTGGCGGTGGCTCGTGCCGTAGGCGTCCAGCCAGTCGTCGATCGTGCGCATCGTGGTCTCCTTCGTTGCATCGTGATGCTCCCGATGTACCCGCGCCGCGCGGCGCTCCCAACTCGCATTCGCGGATCCGAACGGGCGTCGGCCATGGCGCGAAACACCTTGAATTCGTGGGCGTTCGCCGCTCTAACTGCCGCCATCGGGGCGCACCGTTCTCGTCGGCTCGCGTTTCCCGCTCGTTCGCATGCCGCGGCAGAGTCCCACCCGACCCCGCAAGGCCGCCCGTCAGGAGCGCTCGCAGATCACCGTCGACGCCATCCTGGAGGCGGCGGCGCGGCTCTTCGCCGACGGCGGCCTCGAGGAGGTGAACACCAACCAGATCGCCGAGCTCGCAGGCGTCAGCGTCGGGTCGCTGTACCAGTATTTCCCGAGCAAGCAGGCGATCCTCGGCGAGCTCATCGATCGCCACTCGGAGCAGACGATCACCCTCCTCGCGGCCAAGCTCGCGGAGTTCGCGGCGCGCCCGATCCCCGCGGTGCTGCGTGAGATCGTCGAGATCCTGCTCGAGGCCGACACGATCGACCTGAACCTGCACCGGGTCTTCCTCGACAAGCTGCCGGACGCCGGACGGATCGAGCAGCGACACGGCGAGATCCGTCGGATGACGGCCGCCGTCCGGGAGCTCCTGCTCGAGCGCCGCGGCGACGAGCTCGCCGTCGGTGATCGCGACGTCGCCGCGGTCGTCCTGGTGCATGCGCTCGAGGCCGTCACCAACGCGGTCGTGTTCGAGTTTCCCGATCGCCTGCGCGATCCGGCGCTGGTAGACGAGATCACGGCGCTCGCCGCGCGCTATCTGCTACCGCGCGGGTAGCGGCCGGTGCGCTGCCGCGTCCGCCCTCCGGCCCCAACGCGAACTGGCCACTACCGCCCCGCGGACGATGGTCGCTGCCGCGGCTTCGTGGTACGCGGACGGGCTGTGAAGCGGCCGGTCGGCGAACGGGGCGGACGGTGACGGCGGAGCTGCGCGCGGCGGTCGTCGGTGTCGGGCATCCCGGCCGTTTTCACGCCGAGAAGTAACCCACCCCCCCCGGGGTGCGGCGCGTCGGCCGCTGCCACCCAGCACCCCCCGCGGCCCCCGGGCGTCCCCGCGCCCCCCCGGGTGACCCCCCATGCCCCCACACGGCCCCCCCCCGTGCCGTCGATTGCGCCAGCGTCGCGGTGCCGACCGGCGCCCATGCCGCGGTCGGCGGCGATCTTCTCGCCGCCGGCATCGACGTGCTGATCGAAAAGCCGCTGGCCTCGACCGTGGCGGAGGGTGCGGCGCTCGTTGCCGCCGCCGCGGCTGCCAGTCGCATCCTGCAGGTCGGTCACCTCGAGCGCTTCAATCCGGCGCTCCGTGCCGCGCAAGCGGTGATCACCGAGCCGCGTTTTCTCGAGTGTCATCGCCTGGCGCCGTTCGTCGACCGCGGCACCGACGTCGACGTCATCCGCGACCTCATGATCCACGACCTCGACGTCATCCAGAGCTTCATCGCCGCCGAGGTGGAGAGCGTCGAGGCGGTCGGCGTGCCCGTGCTCACCCCACGCGTCGACATCGCCAACGCCCGGCTGCGGTTCGCGAACGGCTGCATCGCCAACGTCACCGCGAGCCGCGTGTCGATGAAGCGCGAGCGCATGCTGCGGATCTTCCAGCCCGATGCCTACGTCGCGATCGACTACGACCAGCGGCGGGTGCGGATCGTCCGCCGTGAGCCGAGCGCCACGCCCGGCGCGCTCGCCAACATCACGGCCGAGGAGCACGACGCCGGGGAGGGCGATCCGCTGCGCGACGAGATCGCGGCCTTCGTCGAGGCCGTCCGCACCCGGGTGACGCCGATCGTGAGCGGCCGGGAGGGTCTCCGGGCGCTCGAGCTCGCCGAGCGCATCGCGGCCTCGATCGAGCAGACGGCGTGAGCGCGGCGGCCGCGCGCACCCGGGCCGAGCCCGACGTGCTGCTCGTCGCCGGCGAGGCGTCGGGGGACATGCACGCCGCCGATCTGGTGGCGGCGCTTCGCCGGCGTCTCCCCGGCGTCCGGGTGCGGGGCATCGGCGGCACGCACCTGCGGGCGAACGGCATGGACACCCTGATCGACGCCCACACGCTTTCGACGATGGGCTTCGTCGAGGCCCGCGAGCGCCTCGGGGTGATCTGGCGCGCCTATCGCGAGATGCGCCGCATCCTCCGCGACGAGCGCCCCGATCTCCTCATCCTGATCGACTTCGCGGAGTTCAACATGGCGTTGGCGGGGGTGGCGAAGCGCTACGGCGTCCCGGTGCCCTAGCACCCCCCGCCCCCCGGATGGAGCGGCAGGATATTGACCAGCGCTCCCAACTTTCTCGCGTGCCGCGCCAACCGGTCGGCATCGGCGTCGCTGTCGTTCACCCCGGCGATCATCACGTACTCGAACGTCACCCGCCGCCGAAAGGTCTCCGCCGCGCCGAGCACCGCGTCCAGATCGTATTTCTTCTCGACCGGCATGATGCCGAGCCGCTGGGCGGACGTCGGGGCGTGCAGCGAAAA
>CAZWAX010000158.1:0-11906 GCA_964631985.1 uncultured Polyangiaceae bacterium
GCAGCATCATCAACGTCAGCAGCGTCGGCGCCGTCCAGCCGACGGTCGGCGAGCTGCCCTACGCGATGGCCAAGTCCGCCCTCCACACGATGGCCGCCGCCATGGCCCACGACTACGCCGGCAAGGTGCGCGTGAACGTCATCATGCCGGGCGCCTTCCTGACCGACATCAGCAAGGCGTGGCCGGCCGAGATGCGCGCGATGATGGAGCGCCAGATCCCGATGGGGCGCTGCGGCGAGCCCGACGAGGTGGTGGGCGCGGCGCTCTACCTGGCGTCCGACGCGTCGTCGTACACGAGCGGCGCCGTCATCAAGATCGACGGCGGCTGGGCGTATCGCGCGAGCTGAGCAGCCGACTCCCATCAGATCGCGCGAGCCCTTCGTAGGCGGGGCGCGACACCAGCCGCTCTCCCGCCGCGACGTCGAAGGGCATTCGCAGACGCTCGTGGGAGGGTCACCCCACCGTCGCTCCGGCGAGCCACCGCTCGTACAGGCGACCGAAATGGTGGTCTGGAGCCGCGTAGTAGGCGTCCGCCGTCACGTCCAGGACCTTGCGCGCGCCGCCGAGATGCACCTCCCCTCGCCCGAGGCGCGTGGCGAACGCCCGCACGATGCCTGCGGCGGGCTTCTCGCTGCCGTCGGCGCGGACCAGCCCGAAGGATCGCTCGCGGATGGCCGTGTCGAACGGAGCGCCGCCGAACAGCTTCGGATCGTAGTCGCCGTAGCACCAGGCGTACGCTCCGGCAGCCCCTGTCGCCGCGAGGCGTTCGAGGACCTCCTCGTAGTAGCGCGCACCCTCCTCCTCCGAGGCGAGGTACTGCGGCAGGGGTCGTCCGAGAAAGTCGTCGACGATCGTCATCCCCGGCGACCCCGCCGGGGCGGTGCAGAGGCCGAACTCGTGCATCAGCGGCGCACGGCCCCGGCCGGCGAGGTCGGCCGTGAGGGCGCAGGCGAACGGCACGAGCTCCGGATCGAGAACGCTCCGCGCTTTGTCACAATAGAGCGGGTAGGCGTGCATGCAGTCTTCGTCCACGAGGGAGGCGATGTCATCGATGCGCAGGTGTTCGTTGCCCGTCAGCGAAGGCAGATGAGCGCCGAGCTGGACCGGGACGCCGGGCGCCGCCCGTCGCACCGCAGCCGCGAGGAGCGCGGTCCACAGCCAGCCGGCGTCGCGGCTCGGAGGGCGGAGCGCGTCGTCGATCTCGTTGGTGAGGTCGAACGCGCGAATCGAGTCGTCTCCCGCGAGTGCCCGGACACACGTCTCGACGAGCAGCACCTGGGACCGGAGGAGGGTCGGATCCGTGTAGAGCGCTCCGGGGGTTCCGTCTTTGACAAGCAACGACCGAGGCCACCAAAGCTTCCCGCTCATGTTGATGGTGATGAGGGTCGGGACGATCGCGATGCGCTCCTCGCGGGCAACGCACGCGACCTCCACGAGCTCCTTCAGCTTGCGCACCGGCACCGCCATCGGAGACGGCAGGAAGTCCTCCGTGAGGAGAAAAAAGCGAACGACGTGAAAGCCGAGATCGCGGAGGTGCGCAAAATCCGCTCGCACCTCGCCGAGGTCGAGCGCGCGCCACATGTACATGGCGCTCCTCCGCGGCCAATAGTTGCAGCCGAGCTCGAACGAACGCGGCGGAGGCTGGCGCGTCATGCGCGGGCGACCAGGCGCGCGTACAGGGCCAAGTACTCGTCGACCATGCGCGCGGCGGAGAAGCGGCGCTCGGCGACGCCGCGAATGGCCGCGCGATCGAGCGCCGCTGCGGGCTCCACGGCAGCGGCGGCTGCGGCGACGCCGTCCACGAGAAAGCCCGTCACGCCTTCGTCCACCACCTCGGGCATCGACCCACGCGCGTAGGCAATCACCGGAGTGCCGCAGGCCATCGCCTCCACCACCGACAACCCGAAGGGCTCGTCGAAATCGACCGGGTGCAACAACGCCGCCGCAGAGCCCAGCACCTCCGCGCGTTCCGACGGTCCGACCGATCCGCGGAAGATGACGCGGTCGCCGTCGATGTGGGGCTCGACCTCCTCGCGAAAATAGCGCTGGTCCTGCACGATCCCGCAGAGGACGAGGCGACGGCGCGCGCGGCGCGCGATGGCGATCGCCGCCGCCGTGCCCTTGTCGGGGTGGATCCTCCCGAAGCAGACGAGATCCGTGCCTCCTCCCGGCGAGAAGGGCAGCGCGCCGAGGTCGATCCCGTGGTGGATGGTCGCCACGTAGTCGAGCTCCGGCGCGCGATCGGCGTCCGAGATCGAGACGTAGAACGACCGGCGCGCGTTCACGTACGCGGGGAGGATCGCTCGCCCGGAAAAGCCGTGAATGGTGGTGAGGAGCGGCGCCCTCACGTGGGCGGCGAAGGCGAGCGGCAACCAATCGAGGTGGTTGTGCACCAGGTCGAATTCGCCCGAGCGGGACAGCGCGTGGGACACGTGGAGTGCTTCCCAGATCCGCCCGTCCATCGAGGAATCTTCCCCGTAGCCCCGGGCGCAAACGCCGTCGAGCTTTGCGCTAGTCAGGGAATCGAGCGTCGCGAAGAGCGTGACGTCTACCCCCCGTGCGACCAACCCCTCGGCCAGGAGACTGGTGACTTGCTCCCAGGGCCCGTAGTGGCGCGGCGGCGTCCGCCAGGCCACCGGACCGAGCAGACAGATCTTCAAGAAGAGCCCGCGTTCGACAACACCGTTCCTTCTAGCACGCCGTCGCCGCCGAGCATCCCGATCACGATGATGGCGCATTTCCCTCTGGGCATGGGTTGAAAGAAGCTCCAGCTGCGTTTTCGCTCGAGCCGGTTGACAGCCCCTTGCCGGACGTTCGCGCTTGCACTGCCGTTTGCCACTGGAGGAAGCAGTGGGCCTCCAGAGTGCGAACGCCAACTGCGCTTTCGATAGGCCCAAACACCTTGAGCTGCGGCGCTGCGCTCGTGGGGTGGGACGACGCTTCGCCGGGGAGCAGGAGCGCGAGTCGAACTCGCGCTCCGAGGGCCATCGGAGCACCACGCGCGAAGCGCGTGAGCGCACGGGGCCGTAATCAATAGATCCGCTACGCGGCCCTGCGCATGGTGCCCTTGAGCGCTTCGGAGTCGCCATCTCCTTCCCTAAGTTGGGGACCCCTGCGGAGGGCTTCTTTGCGAGAGGTGCGCCCGGATCAGGAAACGGAGAGAAGACCAAAGACCACTCGCGGCGGGCGCGGCGCGCGGCTCACGCGTTTGCGTCTCGAGTCCGAAGTCTTCCCCAAGCTCGGCGGATCTTTTCGACGTGGCAGCGACTCGCGGCTGGTCCGCGGTGTGTCGAAATGGCGCGGGAAACATGTGTCCACAGCTCGCATCCGTCGGAGCTCAGCCGCGGCGTTCGGTGTAGTCTCGCACCGTCATGGCCGACCGTACCCGCTACGACGGATTCATCTCGTATCGTCATTCCGATCGACAGACCGCAATCGTTCGTCCGCTCCAGTTGGCGCTGCATCGCTTCGCCAAGCCATGGTGGAAGCTTCGGGCCGTGCGGCTTTATCGGGACGAAACGAATCTCGGTGCGCAGCCCGATCTCTGGGGGACGATCGCGGAGGCGCTCAAGTCGTCGCGGTTCTTCCTGCTGATTGCGTCTCCCGATGCCGCCGCGTCCCACTGGGTAGGCCGAGAGGTCGAAGAGTGGCTGGGTACGCGCGGGACGGAGGGGCTCATTGTCGTCCTCACCGACGGGGACCTCGTGTGGGACGGCGAGCGCGGATGCTACGACGCCGCGCGCACCACAGCGCTTCCTGCGACGGCGCTCGCCAGGATCGCGACGGAGCCTAAATACGTCGACCTGCGGTGGATCGAGAACGTCGAGGCGAACGCGAACATGTCGGATGCGCGCTTCGTCGACGCGATCGCCACCATCGCCGCCGATCTCCACGGTATGTCGAAAGACGATATCACCGGCGCCGACGTGCGCGCGTTCCGCAGGACGCGTCTCGTCGCGCGGGCGGCCGTCACCGCGATCCTGGTCTTCGCAATCGGTACGGCGGGCTTCGCCTGGAACTATCTCCATCAACGCAATGCCGCGATCGCGCAGCGGAATCGCGCCGAGGAAGCGCTGCTGACGAGCGCTTCGAGGGAGGCGTCCTTGGCGACGAAGGCCGGGCGACCCGAGGATGCATGGACTGGTCTGGTCGCGGCCCGCAAGACGGTGACCGACGGTCGATTTGCCGCCGACCCTCCGCCGGATTTCCGCACGGCCGCGCTCGAAGCGTTGATCGAGAACCGTTTCGGGCCGTGGATGACGCTCCCCGTGTCGGCGGCCTCGCAGGCGATCTTCAGGTCCGATCTCGAGGCGCCGGTGCTCGGCGCGTTCGATGCCTCCGGGACATTGGTTACGGGTGCGTTCGGTCACGACCTAGGAGTCTGGTCGATCGCGACCGGCGAATCGAAGCTGCACGTCACGATTCCACACCGCATCGAAGCCGTGGACTTCCATCGCGACGGAAAGTTGGTGATCGCGTGGGGGCGGAAGAACGACGAGGATTTCGACGAGCATCCGCAGCTCGCGGCGAGCGTGATCGACGTGACCGACGGCAAGGTCGAGACCCACGACGTCACGTACTATCGGGGGCTGATGCCCTGCATCGTGCGTGCCGCGTCGCTGGTAGCGACGCTCGTCGACGCGCGGAACGCACCGCCCGAGCAGCTGGTCGGCGATCGCAACAAGCTCGCTGGCGGTGTCGGTTTGCTGCTCGTAGGCACGAGCGGCGGGCCGACGGTGCAGGGCCCGTCCGCCGGGCGCTACTACCTCGAGACGCATATCCAGACCTCGGGCGACGAGAGGCACCTGGACGTTTTCGCCTTCGACATGGAGACGCAGACCGGCGCGAAGCTGGAGTCGGTCGAGGACGAGCCCTATTCCGACGGCGTGCTCGCGCGCGACGTCGGCCGCATTGTCCTCTCGCATCTGATCGAGCACGGGACGATGGGCGTCTATGATCTCGATATTTCGGAGGGAGCGCTCCGCGTGCGGCGAGCCGCCACCCTCGTGGCGAGCCATTCACAAGGCGTGACCAACGTCGCGATCAGTGGGGATGGGACCCGCGTTGCGTACTCGAACCAGCGGACGGGCACGGGCCCCGGGATCGGCACGCGCCACACCGCGGTCGTCGACGTCGCGACCAAGCGCGAGTCGTGGGCGACCGCGAAGGAAGGCCCCACATTGCTCTCACCGAGTTGGAACGTACTGTCGCAGATCGAGGGCGACGACGTCTGGATTCGCGACGCCGTTACGTCCGAACGGCTCTTCACGTTGCAAGGCGTGCCACGCGCCTTCGATCGAGAGGGAACGCTCTTGCTGCTGCAGGAGATCGAACGAAACGCCGAGACCACCGATTCTGCAAGCCCGCCGACGGCGGTTCGCGTTCGCCTCGCCGAGATCGCGCATGTGGAAAGCTATGCCCGCGATTCGAATGATGCCCTGAGCACTCGGAGCGCATGCGCCGGCGCGTCGCAGAGCCTACGTGCGCTCGCCTATCATGCGCTGCGTCGTTGGAACCGCTACGATTGGCAGAGCCGAGCCATCCTGGCGGTGGCGGCGGCCAAGGAGTCGCCCGAAGACGACGATACGGCGTCGGCGCAGACTTTTGCCGTAAGCTGGAAGAAGGACGTTCCGGAGGTCACGCCCTGGCCTGGAGACCACGACGAGAAGGCGGCGACTCCGGCCGCGCGAGCGGCAGCGCCGACGTATCGCACGCTCGCCACTGGTGACACGCATCTGCTGGTTTCGGAGAAGGCGTCCGAGGACGGTCGGTGGATCGGTGCGGTGGTCAATGCGATCACCAATCAGTCCGACGCGTCGGTCAGCGAGAAGGTCGCGTGGCTGCTGTTCGCCCGCGAAGGGGATGGTAGGCGCCTCGTCAGGTCGGGGTCGGTCGACCTGGAAGGGAACATTCCGATGCAGGAAGCGCTTCCCGGCCTCGACTTCATCGACGGCGGCCGGGCGCTCGCGGTGCAGACGGCCGACTGCAAGCTCGTCGTCTACGAGACGGAGAGCGGTCGCGAGATCGGCGCGATCACGCCGGCATTCGCCAATCTGGTCTCCGTGGTGCCGATCGCCGACGACCTGCTCGCCGTCAGGTCATGGGACTGGTACCAGGCGACGGGTACCATTCAGATCGTCGACTACCCGCGTCTCACGGTCGGCCCGACCCTCACGTTCTTTAACGCGCAGGAAAGCGATCCCGAAGCACCCGACTCCGGAGAAGACGGAGACGGCGCGCAGCTGCCGCGATCACAGCAAACCTCCGACCGCGTCCTCTATCCTTCCGGAATTGCCTCGGAGATCCAGATCGACGAGGCTGAACATGCGATCGTCGTTAGAGAAGAAGACGGCTCCGGTCGACGCATCGATCTCCCTCCCTGGGGGAAACGCCTCGTCGAGCTTATGCAATAGAGCCGTTAGCTCGCAGAAGCCGCGGCGGCCGCGCCTACCGCTTGTCGATCTGCGTCACGTCACGCACCGGCCCCATCGCCGAGCTCGTCGTCAGCGCCGCGTACGCGCGGATTGCCGCCGACACCTCGCGGACGCGCTGCGGGCGGAACGCATCGGCGCCGCGCGCCAGGATCGCGCGCGCGCTGGTTCAGGGCACATCGACGCCGTCGACGCCGAGCTTGGTTAGTACGATGCGCGCATTGCGGAGGCACTGACGCCGCTCGTGTCCTCGCGCAACCGCCTCGATGCGATCCCCGGAATCGGGCGCCGGGTCGCCGAGCACCTCCTCGCTGAGCTCGGTCCGACATGACCCACTTCCAAGACCGAGCGCATCACTCTGGCGCACATTTTCGCAGCTCGCCGTTGAGGCATCGCGGACTCGAAATCTATGGTCCGCTCTATGCCGGCGGTGACTACGGACGACTCTTCCGGGCGAAGAAAGTTCCTGGCCACTGCCGTACGCGCATTCGCGCTCCTCTTTGTGGCTGGAGGCCTCCCGGGATGCGCAAAGGAGAGCCGTCACGAAAGCAACGAACCAGGAATCGCTGCGTCGAACGGTGATCCGTACCATCTAGCGTACGAGGCCGCTCTCAGCGGCGCCGTGGTCGTCGAGGAAGGGATCTATGACTTTGACCCTTCCGTCGGGAGCTTTGTACGCGTTGGAACGCTGCGGAAGCGGCGTTGCGGTCCAGCCTCAAGCCCAAGCGAGCCCCTGCGGTGGAACTGCTGAGTTCGCTCAAGAGCTCTGAATCGAGCGCCGCGCGACCTCAACTCAGATGTTGATAGGAAACTTCAGCGGGATTTTCCCTACGGCCGGTTGACACAGTTTCTCTTCCCGGACGTTCGTCCTGAACTGCGGGCGTGATGGAAAGCGCGGTGACGCGATGAGCGTGACGGTTCGAGTCAACCGACACGGGTTCTTGGCGATTCGGATTCACTGCCGCGGCCGCGACGATGCGCAGCATGATGAAGCATCAGATCCCGATGGGTCGCTCCGGCGAGCCCGACGAGGTGGTCGGCGCGGCACTGTACCTGGCGTCCGACGCGTCGTCGTACACGAGCGGCGCCGTCATCAAGATCGATGGCGGCTGGGCATATCGCGCGAGCTGACCTTCATTGCTTGTGCCTTCAAGACCGCGCGAGCCGTTCGCCGACGGGGGTGCAGGGTGTCGCTTCGCGATCTGGAGGAAGCAGTTGGCCTCCGGAGTGCGAACGCCAACCGCGCTTTCGATTGGCCCAAACAGCTTGCGTTGCGGCGCTGCGCTCGTTGGGTGGGATGATCGCTCTTGCGGGGGGCGCGGAGGCGGCACAGCACCCGAAGTTCAGAACGGCCGTCGTCACCAGGCCGCGGAGTCCCACGGTCCCTCCAAGCGCGCACCGCATCGGGACGGGCAACTTGTCGCGGAAGCTCGTCGCGAGTCAAATCAAGCATTCTGCAAGCAGCGCCTGGATCTGTTTGGGCACGGGGAACGCTGCAACTGTCGGCGCACCGCAGCCACACCGCGGACATCCGTGCCACTTCGCTCGCGAGCGCGAAGCCGACTTCTGGTGAGCACCGGGGACCGAATGCGCGCAGCGTACGTCACCACCTCGCTTGCTAAGCAAAGCGCAGGCACCCGATCCTGATCGAGCGCCCGATCGTCATCAAAACGGCAAGCGCGCGGTGCTCGGTCGTTCGCGGGAAAACGTCGACGCGCTGCTGTGACCCGCGCGCACTCTAGTCGGTGATCGTTATCGTGCAGCTGGTCGCAGCACCGAGATCGTAATTTGGTCCGTCCGAGAGGGTAAGCGTCACGGTCTCGCTCCCCTCGGCCGAGGCATCGCTTCTCGGTGTGATCGTCCGTGTGGCGGTGGCGGATCCGGCGGGAATCTGAATGCTCGTCGGAATGCCCGTATAGTCGCCGCCATTAGAAGCGGATCCGCCGATCGTGTACGAGACCGTCAGTGCAAAGGCAGTGTCGCCGGCACGCGTGAACGTGCACTCGCCGGTATCGGCGCCGGCCTCGGACGCCGTGGCGTCGGTCGCGGCGAGGGTAGCGATCGGCACTGGGTTGTCGGCGATCGTGAGGGTTGCGGTGCCGGGGATGCCGACGTTGTAGTTTGTGCCGTCGGTGATCGTGAGTGTCACGGTCTCATCGCCCTCGACCGAGCCGTCGTTGTTGGGTGAGATCGTAAGGGTCGTGGAGGTCGATCCGGCTGGAATCTGAACGCTCGTGGCAATGCTCGCATAGTCGCTGCCGTTCGTGGCCGTTCCGCCTCCACTGTACGAGACGGTCAGTGCGAACGTGATGCTACCCGTGCGCGTGAAGGTGAACTGGCCGGGATTGGGCCCGACTTCCGACGCCGTGCTGTCACTGGTGACGATCGTGACGACCGGGACGGGGTTGTCCTCGATCGTCACGGTGGCGGCACTGGGGACGCCCGGATCATAGTTGACGCCGTTCGTCAGCGTCACGATGACATCCTCTGGGCCCTCGACCAGTGCATCGTTGACGGGCGTAATCGTCCGCGTGGCGGTAGCCGACCCGGCAGGAATCACGAGGGTGGTAGAGATGCCGGTATAGTCGCCGACGACGCCGAAGCTGCTGCCGGTGGCCGTGCCGCCGACGGTATACGAGACCGTCAATGCGAACGTGGTGTCGCCAGTTCGGCTGAAGGTGAGCTCGCCGGGATCTTGCCCCACCTCCGACGCGGAGCCGTCGGTGGGAGTGACCGTGACGATGGGGACGGGATTGTCCGTGATCGTTACCGTGGCGGCACTGGGGGCACCGAGGTTGTAGTCGGTGGTGTCGAGTACCGTGAGCGTCACCGTCTCGTCGCCCTCGACGGAGCCGTCGTTATTCGTAGAGATCGTGCGTTTGCCAATGGTCGAGCCGGCGGGGATCTGAATACTTGCCGGAATGTTTGCGTAGTCGGTGCTGTTCGTGGCCGTGCCGCCGATCGTGTACGTGATCGTCAACGCGAACGTCGTGTCGCCCGTTCGGGTAAAGGTGAGCTCGCCGGAGTCCGGTCCGACCTCCGACGCCGCCGCGTCACTGGCGACGATCGTGACGATCGGGACAGGGTTGTCGTGAATCGTGACGGTCGCGGCACCCGGAGCCCCCACGTCGTAGTTGGATTCGTTGGTCAGCGTCAGGATCACGGTCTGATCGCCCTCGACCAGCGCATCGTTGTTCGGGGTGATCGTGCGTTTGGCGGTAGTAGTGCCGGCGGGGATCTGGATGCTCGTCGGAATGCCCGCGTAGTCGGAGCCATTCGTGGCCGAACCGCCGATCGTGTACGTGACGGTCAATGCGAACGTCGTGTCACCCGTTCGGGTGACGGTGAGCTCGCCGGAGTCCGGCCCGATCTCCGACGCGGCCGGGTCATTGGCGACGATCGTGACGATGGGGGTGGGGTTGTCCTGAATCGTGACGGTCGCGACATTCGGAACCCCCACGTCGTAGGTGGCGTCGTCGGTCAGCGTCAGGGTCACGGTCTGATCGCCCTCGACCAACGCATCGTTGTTGGGCGCAATCGTCCGCGTGGCGGTGGCCGAGCCGGCAGGAATCTGGATGCTCGCCGGGATGCTCGCGTAGTCGGAGCCATTCGTGGCCGAGCCGCCGATCGTGTACGTGACGGTCAGCGCGAACGTCGTGTCGCCCGTTCGGGTCACGGTGAGCTCGCCGGATTCCACGCCGATCTCGGACGCCGACGGGTCGTTGGCGACGATCGTGATGATGGGGACCGGATTGTCCTGAATGGTGACAGTCGCCGCACCCGGTACACCGGGGTTGTAGCTGACGCCGTCAGTCAACGTGAGGATCACCGTCTCGCCGCCCTCCACCGCCGCATCGTTCTTGGGTGCGATCGTGCGCGTGGCGGTGGCCGAGCCGGCGGGGATCTGGATCGTCGCCGGGATGCTCGTATAGTCGGTGTTGTTCGTGGCCGAACCGCCGATCGTGTACGAGACCGTCAACCCGAACGTCGTGTCGCCAGTTCGGGTGAAGGTGAACTCGCCGGAATTCGGTCCAACTTCCGACGCCGCCGAGTCGTTGGCGGTGATCGTAACGACTGGCACGACGTTCTCGGTGATGGTGACGGTTGCGGCGCTCGGGATGCCCGGATTGTAGTTGACGTCGTCGATCAGCGTCAGAATCACGGACTCGTCACCTTCGGCCGACGCATCGTTGTTGGGCGCGATCGTGCGCGTGGAGGTAGCCGAACCGGCGGGGATCTCGATGGCTGATGGGATAGCCGCGTAGTCGGTGCCGTTCACAGCCGTTCCACCGATCGTGTACGCGATCGTCAGGGGAAACGTGGTGTCTCCCGTGCGCGTGAACGTGAATTCGCCGGAGTTCGGCCCGATCTCCGATGCCGAGGCGTCATTGGCGGTGACGGTGACGATGGGCACGGGGTTGTCCTGAATGGTCACGGTCGCCGCGCTCGGGGTGTCGACGTTGTAGCTTGGTCCGTCGATCAGGGTCAGGAACACGGTCTCGTCGCCTTCGACCGAGGCATCGTTCTTGGGCGCGATCGTGCGCGTGGCGATGGCCGAACCGGCTGGAATCTGGATGGTCGTTGGGATGCTCGTATAGTCGGTGTTGTTCGTGGCCGTTCCGCCGATGATGTACGAGACGGTGAGCGCAAAAGTGATGTCGCCGGTGCGCGTGAACGTGATCTCGCCAGGATCCTGCCCAACCTCCGACGCCGTGCCGTCGCTCGCGGTGATCGTGACGATGGGTGTCTCGAGCGGGGTCGGCGCTGCGGTGGGGGTGATGGTGGGTTGCGCGGTCGCGGTCCGAATCGGAGTCGGTGTCGCGGTCCGTGTCGGCGTCGGCGACGTCGGTGTGAGGGAGCAGTCGGCCTCGCATCCGTCGCCGTCGACGAGATTGCCATCGTCACAGGCCTCGCTGGCCGTGGGGATCCCGTTGCCGCAGTGAGTAGTCGTACAGTTGTTGTCGCATCCGTCGCCGTCGACGAGATTGCCGTCGTCACAATCCTCGCCTTCGATGATCTGGCCATCGGGTTGCGGCTCGCATGCCGTCGCCGGGGCCTGCTCGAGGGGGGTGTATTCGCTGACCGCTCCGGCCGCATCCGTCGCGAATGCGAGGCGGAAGTCGCAGGCTGGCACATCGGTGGGGAAGGTCAGCTCGAGCTCGACGGTTTCCTGATCGGGCTCGAGCTCGACTTCGAAGGCGTCGTCACCGACGAAGGATCCGTCGAGGCGTTGCACGGCGACCAGGAGGAGCGGCGGTGCCGCGTCGATCCGCTGACTCCGCTGCTCGGCCGTCGAGCGATTAAGGAGGTAGCTCAATCGCAGTTTTTTGACGCCCCCAGGTGCGAAGAGCCGTGTGTGCGAGAGGGCTACGACCCGGCGAGGCAGCCCCGCGCTCGCGGGTCGAACGCCCCCGGGGCGATAGCAGCCCGTTGAAGAAGACCGAATTTCTCGAAGCACGGACGCCGGCGTCGACC
>CAZWAX010000159.1:0-11886 GCA_964631985.1 uncultured Polyangiaceae bacterium
GGGGGTTCGGTGCCCCTGGGGGCGGTCCCGCTTGGCGGGCGGCCAGGCGCTCACCGGCCAAGGCCGGTCGCCGGCGGGACGGCGCCGGCGGCAGGCGGCACGACGGCACCGGTCGCCGGCGGCGGGACGGCTCCCGCCGGCGGATCGCTCGGCGCGTTCCCCGCAGGACCGCCGAGGTGCCCGCCGTTCATCGCCCCGACGCGATCCGCGGCATGTCCGGGATCGCCCGCGCTCGCCGGAGGCCGCACACCGCCCGCCGTGGTCGCGCCGAGATGACCGCCGGACGGCGGGGCGCCGAGCCGCGGATTCACGACCGAGGTCGGTACGGGTCCGGTTTGAGCCAGTTGCACCGTGGTCACGCCCTCGTGGTCCATCTGCACGAGCGCGAGGGCCACGAGGGCCACGAAAACGAGATCGGAACGCATGGGTGTCCTCCGCCCACCCTGCACCCACGATTCGTGCCGACCCGGACGCGTGCGTTCTCCGAGCCGCGCGTCTTGGGGTTGTAAGAACCGCCGGGCAGATTCGCGAAAAGTGGCGCTCAGCGGCGGGCGAGACGACGCACCGCGGTGGCGAGCTCGCGGAGGCCGATCGGTTTCGTCAGGCACTCGTCGTACCCCGCCGCGAGAATCGCCGTGCGATCGCTCAAGCGGCCGTACGCCGTGAGCGCGATCGCCGGAATCGTCCCGCCGGCCGCGGCGGGCAGCGCGCGCAGTCGGCGAATGAGCGAGTAGCCGTCCTCCCCCGGCATCGCGATGTCGCCGATCATCAGGTCCGAGGCCTGCCCGGCGATCGCCTCCAACGCCGCGTTCGCCGAGGCCGCCGCGACGATGAGCGCACCCCGCTGGCTGAGCGCGGTGGCGAGCGCCTCGCGCGCATCGTCCTCATCGTCGACGAGGAGGATGCGAAGACCGGCGAGCGCCGCCACGCTCACGTCCTCGCCCGCCGCGGCATCGGCGATCACCGCCGGCCGCGAGGCGGCGGGAGCCACCGCCATGATCGGCAGGCGCACGACGAACGTCGCGCCCCGCCCGGGACCGTCGCTGCGCGCCTCGACCGACCCGCGGTGCAATTGGACGAGATGCAGAACGATGGCGAGGCCGAGCCCGAGCCCGCCCTCGACGCGGGTCGTGGACGCATCCGCCTGGCGGAAGCGCTCGAAAATGTGGGGCAAGAACTCCGCCGCGATGCCCTTCCCGGTGTCCTGCACCTCGATCTCGACCACGTCGCCGACACGCCGGACCGTGATGCCGATCCGGCCGCCGGCGCCGGTGAACTTGATGGCGTTCGAGCACAGGTTCTGCATCACCTGCAGCAGCCGCATCCCATCGGCGGACACCAGCGGTACCGCGGCGTCGACCTGCGTGGTGACGGCGAGGCCCTTCGCCGCGGCGGCGGTGCGCAGACCGTCGACGGCGTTCTGAACGACCGCGGCGAGATCGACGCTGCCGATCTCGAGCAGCGTCTTGCCCGAGATGATGCTCGAGATGTCGAGGAGATCGCCTATCAGCTTGACTTGCAGTTGCGTGCTGCGCTCGATGGCGTCGAGCCCCTGGCGGCGCCGCGCCTCGTCGAGCCCGCCCTCCTTGATCAAGGTGACCCACGTCAGGATCGTGCCGAGCGGAGAGCGGAGCTCGTGGGAGAGGGTCGCGAGAAACTCGTCCTTCGCGCGGTTGGCGCCCTCGGCCGCCTGCCGCAGGCCCTGTTCGCGGGCCAGCGCATCGCGAAGGTCGTGCTCGGCTTTCCGCATGCGCAGAAGCGCGCGGACGGTGGCGATCAAGACCGCCGGGTCGATCGGCTCGGTGAGACACGCGTCGGCGCCGCCTTCGAGCGCCTTCACCGTGTCTCCTTCCTCCACGTAGGTCGCCGACACTTGCAGCACGAGCGGCGCATCGAGCCCACGGCTCTTGAGCTGCCGGCACACTTCCCAACCGTTCGTGTCGGGGAGCTGGGTGTCGAGCACCACCAGCTCGGGGGCGTGCGAGGCCACGAACGCGAACGCCTCGGCACCGGTTGCCGCCTCCACCACGTCGAAGCCGGCTTGCCGCAGCAACCGACCTTTGGTGTAGCGATTGAAGTCCGTGTCGTCGACGACGAGGATGCAGATGCGGTCGCGACCCGGCATCGTCAGTGCGGTCCTTCGCCGCTGATCGCCGCCTCGATCGTCGCCAGGGCGCTCTCACGCGAGATGCCCTGCTTCGGGAGCACGGCCGCCGCCGGGGCCAGCGCGTGGCGCGCCTCGTCGTCGATCGCCTGCGCGGTGACGATCACGACCGGAATGGCGGCCGTTTCCGGATCGGATTTCAGGCGCCGGAGCACCTCGTGGCCGTCGGTCTCCGGCATCGTGAGATCGAGGCACACGACGTCGGGATGCTCCGCGCGCGCCACGCGCATCGCCTCGTCGCCACACGCAGCCTCCCAAATGACGTGCTCGGGCATCATCAGGTGCTGGCGCAGCACGTAGCGCGAGATCTCCTCGTCATCGACGATCAGGATGCGACGCAGCGCGTGCGGCGACGTGATGCGCGTCAGCAGGTGCAGCAGCTGGCGCCGCTCGATGGGCTTCAGGCAGAACGCCTCCGCCCCGAGCGCCAGTGCCTTCCGCTCGTCCTCGACCGTCGTGACCACCATGACCGGCACGTCGCGCAGATCGTCGCGGCGCTTGATCTCCATGAGGAAGCTCCACCCGTCCTCGCCGCGCAAGGAGATGTCCAGAATGACGGCGCGCGGCCGGATCGCGCTCAACGCCTCGCGGGCTTCGCGCACGCCGTACGCCGGGATCACCTGGAAGCCGCTGCCGGCGAGATACTTCTCGTAGACGAGCAGCGTCTCGGGGCTGTCCTCCACGACGAGGACCGGCGTGCGCAAGGGCTCGAGCTGCCAGCTCGCGGCAAGACCCGCGGGCGGCACCGCGTACACCGAAGGAATCGTCGCGCTGAACGTCGAGCCCACGCCCTCGCGGCTTTCGACCGCCACGCTGCCACCGAGCAGCTCGGCCAGGCGGCGACAGAGCGGCAGCCCGAGGCCGGTGCCCTTCACGCGGCGCTGGATGGGATTTTCGACTTGCGCGAACTCTTGGAAGATGCGCTCGAGGTCGGCTTCGGGAATGCCGATGCCGGTGTCGGTGACGCGGAACTCGACGGTCTGGCCATTGGCAGCCGCCTGCGCGGAGACCCGCACCTCGCCGTGGGACGTGAACTTGAGCGCGTTGGAGATGAAGTTCCGCAGGATCTGCGAGACTTTCGCCTCGTCCGTGTGCAGCGTCGGCAACCCCTCGGGATCCTCGAACACGAGATTCACCGAGTCCCCGACGAGCAGCGGCCGCAACATGCCGCGCAAGGCCCCGAAGAGATCGCTCACCACGAACTCGCTTGGGCGTACGACCGTCTTGCCCGCTTCGATCTTGGCCAGGTCGAGCAGATCGTTGACGAGCTCCGAGAGCGCGTCCGCCGACTGGCGGATGAAGAGGACCTGCCGCTCCTGCTCGGACGTGAGCTCGCCGTCGGTACGATCGATCAGGAGCCGGGCGAGCGCCTGGATCGAGTTCACCGGCGTCCGGAACTCGTGGGTCATGTTGGAGATGAAGCGCGTCTTGATCTCGTCGGCGCGGCGCAGGTGGTCGGCCTTGTCGTTGAGCTCGGCGTAGAGCGCGACCACGCCGCGATTGGTGTCCTCGAGCTCCCGGTTGATGGCGGCGATCTCGTCTTGACGGCGGGTGAGCTCCTCGAGGGCGCGCAGCAGCTCCTGGTTCTGCAGCTGGACCTCTTCGGCCGCCGTTCGCGGCGCTTCGCGCGTGAGGCGGTCGGTCAACACCGCCACCGCATCGGCGCCGAGGAGCGGCGTCGCCCGCGGTACCATCTTCTGCATGGCCACGGTCGTACCCGACTGCGGACCGGACTCGATCGTGAAACGATCCATCAACCGCCGGGCGCCGGCGATGCCGATACCCATACCGGTCTGCGACCGATAGCGACCCTCGAGCACGGCCGCGAGATCCGCGACGCCGGGACCACTGTCGCGCACGACGATGCTCAGCACCTGCGGACGCGTCACCCCTTCGAGCGAGAACTCGACCTTGCCGTCGCGGGCGTAGCGGAAGGCGTTGCGCGCGATCTCGGACACGGCAGTCGCGATCCGCGTCTGGTCCTGCGCGTCGAACCCGAGCGCCGCCGCCACCTGGCGTCCGCGTTGTCGCGCCAGCACGACGTCTTCTTCGTAGCGTAAACGGACCGCCAAAAGGGACGCGCTCACGTTGATTTCCGTACCACGAGCACGGTCGCATCGTCTCGTTGTCGACGGCAATCCCGGTAGAGGACGGCTGCAATGAGCGAAGGCGCTCGCGCGCCGAGGCCCGGGTAGCGCGCGAGGGTCCAGCTCGACAGCAGACCATCGGAGTTCAGCACCACCAAGGCATCCGGCGTCCAGGGATACTGGAACTCCGCGATCCGCCGCGCATCGTGCCCCAGGGTCCCATGATGCGACACCATGCTCCTGGTCCTGCCGGCGACCAGGATCGTCGCGGCGATGTTGCCAACACCGCAGAAACGCACCGCTTCCCGCCGAGCGTCGATCTCCGCGAGGGCGAGCGCGGCGCCCCGCGTCGGGCGCATGCCGGCATGCAGTCGGTGCATGAGGTCCACCGGCCCGAGATCGGGATGCGCCTGAAACAGCTCGCGGGCCCGCGCCGCGGCTGCGGCGGCGAGCGGACCATGGCCGAGACCGTCGACGACCATCACGAGCGCCCTGCCATCCGATTGGGCGACCGCGAAGCCGTCACCGCAGACCTGTTCGCCGGGGTACGGAACCGAGACGGCACCGACCTCGAAGCCCAGCGGCGACGCCGCGCCCGTCGCCGCGAGCACCGCGACGACGGCGGTACCGGCGGGCGTCGAGTAGATGTCGAAGCCGGTCGACACCCGGCCGATGGCACCGAGACCCGTCCCGGACGACCCGGCGGTGGACGCCCCGTCCTCCATCGCCCGACCGAGGTTGGCGATCCCTGGTCCGTGGTCGAGCGCAATGAGCTCGATCGACGCGGCCGGCGACCGCGCCGCGACCCGGAGCAAGATCTCACCGTCGCGCGCGTGCTTGGCGAGATTGCTTGCCAGCTCGGTCGCCACGAGCGCCACGCGTGCCGTATCGTGCTCGTCGAACGCGAGATCCGCCGCGAGGTCGGTGGCGGCGCGGCGCACCGTCCCCACCTGGCTCGGATCGCGAACGGCGATCGGCGGGATCATGGTCATCGCCATCGCGATCGTGATCCGCGTCCCCTCGCCGGGGCGGGAGTCGATGGTGAACTCGTTCGAGAGCCGCCTCGCCCCGCCCAGGCCGAGGCCCAGGCCGGAGCCGCTGGTATAGCCGTCGCGGAGCGCCTGCTCGACGTCCGCGATGCCCGGCCCCTGGTCCTCGAACGTGAGCCGCACGCCGCGGCGGGGACCGTCGTTCAACGCCTCGATCGTCATCGTGCCGCCACCGCCGTAGTCGAGGAGATTTCGCGCGAGCTCGCTCGCCGCCGTCACGATCTTGGTCTGATCGACGAGACCGAGCCCCGCCGCGATCGACCATTCGCGGACCACCTGCCGTACGCCGACGACGTCCTCGCTGGACCGAACGTGACGGCAGTCAGTACGGACGACGGCCATGCGTCTCGCTTTCCGCCTCCGTGATCAGCGCCATGCCCTTCTCGACGTCGAGGGCGGTCTGCACGCCCGGCAGCGACAGGCCGAGCTCCACGAGTGTGATGGCGACCGCCGGCCGCATGCCCACGACGACCGTGCGCGCGTCCAACACCCGCGCCATGGCGGCGATGTTCGCCAGCATCCGTCCGATGAAGGAGTCGACCACTTCCAGCGCCGAGATGTCGATCAGGACGCCACGGGCCCGGGTCGCGGCAATGCGCTCGGTGAGGTCGTCTTGCAACGTCATCGCCAGCCGATCGTGCATGTCGACCTGGATCGTCACCAGGAGACATTTGCCCATCTTGAGGATCGGGATGCGTTCCATCGGTCGGCGCTCAGGCGCGTGCGGCGAGAGGGGCCACACCCAGGTTGGCCCGCTTGAGCGCGATCGCGAAGGCATCGGCGAGCGTCGCCTTGGTGATGACGTCGGCGAGATCGACACCGAGATGCACGATGGTCTGGGCGATCTGCGGCCGGATCCCACTGATGATGCACTCGGCACCCATGAGACGCGCGGCCGCGACGGTCTTCAGCAGATGCTGGGCGACGAGCGTGTCGACGGTGGGCACGCCGGTGATGTCGATGATGGCGATGCCGGCACCGGTCTCGACGATCTTCTGCAGCAAGCTCTCCATGACGACCTGCGTGCGGGCGCTGTCGAGCGTGCCGATCAGCGGGAGAGCGAGGATGCCCTCCCAGAGCTCGACCACCGGCGTCGAGAGCTCCAGCATGTCCTCCTGCTGGCGCGCGATGACCTCTTCGCGCCCGCGCTGGTAGCACTCGGTCGTATAGAGGCCGAGACGGTCGAGGATCGTCGAGAGCTGCCAGAGCTCGGCCGCCAACACGTCGGCCGGAAGCTCGCGGCGCAGACGGTCGAAGAGTGGCTGCTTCAGGGAGAACACGAAGATCGCGGTCTCCGCAGGCGTGAACCCCAGCCGCGCCCGGATCTGCGAAAGCTCGGCCAGGAACTCGCGGACCTCGCCCCACCCTGCGCCCTCTCCGTCCCCCGCGGTGCCGGCCTTCTTCAGCGCCCCGCAGAAGAGGCTGAGGAACTGCCGCGACTGCGCGCGCAACTCGTCGTCCTTCAGCAGGTCCCGTCGCACCGTCACCGCCGCGATCTGCTGCTTGATCCATTCCGCCAGCACATCGGTTTCGTATTCCTCGACGATCGTCGGAATCGCGGATGCCGAAGGTGACGTCATGATGAGCGCCTTTCTCGTGCCGAGCGTGCGGGGATTCGCTCGAGTTTTGTAGGTGCGCACGCGGTCCTAGGCAAACGCGTTTGCGGCCGGGCTCGTCGTCGGCATAGACGGTGCGCCATGCCCACCGCGCGCACGATTCCCGCCCTGGTCGCCTCGTCCGCCGACCGTTTCGGCGCCCGCTCCGCGATCGAGGACGGCGACGTGACGCTCACGTTTCGCGATCTGGCGACCGCGGCCGCCCGCGCCAGCCGCGCCTTCATGGCGGCCGGCCTCCAGCCCGGCGACCGGGTCGGGGTCTGGGCCCCCAACATCCACGAGTGGGTCGTCGCGGCGCTCGGCATCCAGTCGGCCGGCGGCGTGCTCGTGCCGTTGAACACCCGCATGAAGGGCCGCGAGGTCGGCTACATCCTCGCCAAGAGCGGCGCCCGGCTGCTCTGTACCGTCGACGAGTTCCTCGGCAACCGCTACGTCGACCTCCTGCGCAGTGGCTGCGGGAACGCGACCGCGGCACGGCCGGTCGCCGAGCTGCCGGAGCTCGAGCGGGTGATCCTCCTGCGGGGCACGGCGCCCCGGTGCGAAACGTGGCACGACTTCCTCGTCGGGGGCTCCGTCGTGCCGGCGGAGGAACCGGAGCAGCGCGCGGCCGCCGTCGGGCCGGACGACCTCGCCGACATCCTCTTCACCTCCGGGACCACCGGCAAGCCGAAGGGCGTCATGTGCACACACGCCCAGAACCTGCGCTGCTTCGAGGTGTGGAGCGACGTCGTCGGCCTCCGGGCCGACGACCGCTATCTGATCGTGAATCCCTACTTCCACAGCTTCGGCTACAAGGCGGGCTGGCTCGCGTGCCTGCTGCGCGGCGCCGTCAACCTGCCCCATCCCGTCTTCGACGTGCCGCAGGTGCTGGCACGGATCGCCCGCGATCGCGTGAGCGTGCTGCCGGGTCCGCCGACGCTCTACCAGATGATCCTCGCGCACCCCGATCGCGCGACGTTCGATCTCTCGAGCCTCCGACTCGCGGTCACCGGCGCGGCGTCGATCCCCGTCGAGCTCATTCACCGCATGCGCCGCGAGCTCTCGCTCGAGACCATCCTCACCGCCTACGGCCTGACCGAGTCGACGGGCGTCGTCAGCATGTGTCGTCCCGGGGACGATCCCGAGACGATCGCGACCACCTCCGGCCGGGCCATTCCCGACGTCGAGGTGCGCTGCGTGGATCCCGCGGGGCGCGAAGTCGCGCGCGGTACCGCCGGCGAGATCGTCGTCCGCGGCTACAACGTGATGCAGGGCTACTTCGACGACCCGGCCGCGACCGCGGAGGCGATCGACGCTGACGGGTGGCTGCACACCGGCGACGTCGGCGTGATGGACGCGCGCGGCTACCTCCGCATCACCGATCGGCTGAAGGACATGTTCATCACCGGCGGCTTCAACTGCTATCCGGCCGAGATCGAGAGCATCCTGCTCGGCTGTCCCGACGTCGGGCAGGTCGCGGTGATCGGCATCCCCGACGAGCGCCTCGGCGAGGTCGCGATGGCGTTCATCGTCCCCGCCGCCGGCGCGACCCTCAACCCCGAGGCCGTGATCGCCTGGAGTCGCGAGAACATGGCGAATTACAAGGTGCCGCGCCGGGTCGCGATCGTCGACGCCCTGCCCATGAACGCGACCGGGAAGGTCACCAAGTTCGTCCTCCGCGAGCAGGCTGCCGCGCGCTGAGCACGGACCGGCCCCCCATAGCTCACGCAACTTCCCCCACGTATCCTGGGTTGAGAGCCCGCTTCACGCCGGGCACTGCGGCGCCGCGGGCAAGGAGATACGCGATGACACGAGCTTTGGTGACAGGCATTCTCGCCGTGGCGATGATCGCATCCGTCGACTCCGCGGCATGGGCCCAACGCGGATCGGGGGGCGCACGCGGCGGCGGTGGCGGTGGCGGCATTCACGGCGGCGGATCTCGGGGTGGTGGTGGTGGCTTTCGTGGTGGCAGCAGCTTCCAGGGCGGTAGCGGACCCCGCGGGATGGGCGTGCAGCGCGGTGGCGGTGACGTGCGCGGCGGTGGGCGCGGCGGGGGTGGTTGGCGTAGCGGTGGCGGATGGTCCGGCGGCGGCCGCGGTGGTGGCGGCCGCGGGGGCAACTGGGACGGGGGGCACGGCGGCAAGTACTACGGCGGCGGTCATGGCGGACACGGCCATCACGGCTGGCACGGGCACGGCGGGAGCAGCCTCTACTTCGGGGTGAGCCCATGGTGGTGGGGCTCGTCGTATCCATACTGGTACTCCCCGTATTCGTACGGATATCCCGCGTACACCTACTCCTACGCGTACCCGTACGCGTATCCGAGCTACCCGTATCGGTCCGGCCCGTATCCCGACGAGGACCAGGTCTACGTCGAGCGTCCGGCCGACGGCGCCACGCGCCCCGAGGGGTATTGGTACTACTGCGAGAGCAAGCGCGGGTACTACCCACGCATCGCCGAATGTCCCGAGGAGTGGATCAAGGTTCCGCCGGGCGGCCTACGATGATGCCACAGGTCGCACGTCGAAATCCGCGCTCGCGAAACGCTCGGGCGCTGCTGCTCACGCTCGCGAGCCTCGTCGTGCTCGGCGGCTGTGTCCACGTTCCGCAGGGGCCGAACGTCATGGTCATGCCCGGCAGCGGCAAGAGGTTCGAGGCGTTCGAATGGGACGATCGCGACTGTCGAGACTTCGCGGCCTCGCGCGTCGACACCGACGCACGGCGCGCCAATGACAGTGCCGTCACCGGTGCCGTCGTCGGCACGGCCGTCGGGGCGGCGACCGGCGCCGCGATTGGTGCCGCCGCGGGCGATCCCGCGATGGGCGCGGCCGTCGGCGCCGGTGTCGGCCTGCTCGGCGGCACCGCGGTCGCGGCCAACGAGAGCGAATACGGCCGCTGGTCGGTTCAGCAACGCTACGACGCCGCCTACACCCAATGCATGTACGCCAAAGGCAACCAGGTGCCGGTCCCGCGGACCTCGCGTGCCGCCGCCGCGTACACGACGCCGCCGCCCCCACCACCGCCACGCACCACGGGTCGTCACATCCCGCCCCCGCCGCCCGGCCGACCGCCGCTCCCACCGCCCGACGTCGCGTACTGACGGCACCGGCGACAACAGAAGCAACGGCTCGACCGGCCCGCCCGCTCCGCGCGTTGCATCGCGAAACCGATTACTGCATAGTGCGCGCTTCTTAGAACATGTTTCATTTTTAGCGGCGCCCCATTTTCGACCCGCCGCGCACACACACGAACGAGACCAGCCGACGATGCATCTCGATTTCACGCCGGAGCAACACGCGCTCCGCCGCCAGATCCGCGACTACTATCGCGGCCTCTTCACGCCCGACCTGCGCGCCGCTCTGGACGCCGAAATCCAGCAATGCGGCGGTCCGGTCTATCGCGAGGTCGTCCGCCGCATGGGCGCCGACGGCTGGCTCGGGATCGGCTGGCCGAAGGAGTACGGCGGCCAGGGGCGGACGCCGCTCGAGCAATTCATCTTCTGGGACGAGACCTATCGCGCGCGGGCTCCGCTGCCGGTCATCGCAATCAACACCATTGGTCCCACCCTCATGCAGTTCGGGACCGAGGCCCAGAAGAACGATCTGCTGCCGAAGATTCTGCAGGGTCACCTGCACTTCGGCGTCGGCTACACCGAGCCCGGGGCCGGCACCGACCTGGCCTCGCTCACCACCCGCGCCGTACGCGACGGCGACGACTACGTGATCGACGGGCAGAAGATCTTCACCACGCACGCACAGGACGCCGACTACATCTGGCTCGCCGCGCGCACCGCCCCCGACGCCCCGAAGCACAAGGGCATCTCGATCATCCTGGTCCCGACCGACACCCCGGGGTTCTCCTGCACGCCGATCCACACCCTCGGCGGCGAGCGCACCAACGCCACGTATTACGAAGGCGTGCGAGTACCGGTCGCGAACCGCGTCGGCCCCGAGCACGAAGGCTGGCGCCTGGTCACCTCGCAGCTGAACCACGAGCGCATCACGCTCGCGACGCCCGGCATCGCCGACCGCCTGCTCGACGAGGTCTGGAGCTGGGCCGCCGCGACCGCCGCCCCCGACGGCGGCCGCATGCTCGACGTCCCCTGGGTGCAGCTCGATCTCGCCCGGGTCTACGCGAAGCTGGAGGCCCTGAAGCTCCTCAATTGGCGCTCCGCCTGGTCGATCACCGCCGGCGTGCCCAACATGGCGGAAGCCTCGGCGGTCAAGGTGATGGGCACGGAGTTTTTCGTCGAGTGCTACCGCCTCCTGCTGGAGGTCGTCGGCGCCGCGGGCCTCGTACCCGAGGGTGAGCCCGGGACGCTCTTCGGCGGCATGCTCGAGCACGCGTACCGCAGCGCCACGACACTGACCTTCGGCGGCGGCGTGAACGAAGTGCAGCGCGACATCATCGCGATGGCCGGCCTCGGCCTGCCGCGCGCGCAACGCCGCTGAGCGCGCGCGCTCGTCGGAACGACCCACTCGGAGACGACCCATGAGCACAGACCCCAAGCAGGAGCTCGAGCGGAAGCTCAAGGCCTACGTCGGCATCGAAACCGGCCCGCCGGCGCCCGCCCCCGAGCCCGTGAACGAGTCGATGATCCGCCACTGGTGCGAGGCCATGGGCGACGCGAACCCCGTCTACACGGACGCCGACGCGGCCAAGCACACCGTCCACGACGGCATCGTCGCCCCGCCCACCATGCTGCAAGGCTGGACCCTGCGCGGCATCGAGATGGCCGACCCGGCCAGCATGCGGAAGAACAAGCAGACCGAGCTGCACGACTTGCTGAGCTCCTATGGCTACACGTCGGTGGTCGCGACCAACTGCGACCAGACCTACGCCCGCCATCTCCGCCCCGGCGACCGCATCACCGCCACCACGGTCATCGAATCGATCTCGGAAGAGAAGGCGACCGCGCCCGGCAACGGCTACTTCATCAACACCCGCGACGTGGATCGCGACCACCCCGGCGAAGATGTCCGGTCCAACGC
>CAZWAX010000160.1:0-11864 GCA_964631985.1 uncultured Polyangiaceae bacterium
CGCAATCCATGACGTAGAAGGCGGCGCCGATGACGGCGTCGTCCATGCAGAGCGCATGGACTTTCGCGACCGGGACGTCGGTCGCGGCGAGCGCGTGGATCACGCGGTATTCGCGATCCACCTGATGAGCGGACGCCAACAGCTTCCCCGGCGGCTTCTTTCGCATGACGTAGCGCCCGCTCCCCGCGTCCAGGAGGAAGGTCGGGTTCGACTGCCCACCCGTGAACTGGCGCACGGTGAGGGGTCCGCGAAACCCTGCGACATGCGCATGCATGTAAGTTTCGAGGGCGGCCACGTCGAAGCGATGGGCGTTCCGAACTTCACCGGTTTCGTTCTCGAGGATCGTACTGCCATCGGCCATGCCGGAGTCGGTACCAGTCGGCGACCGGGGCTTTCAAGCGCCGCGCAAAGCGTTCGAAACGCTCGGCTCGCCGGTCATTGACAAAAGACGGCGCCGCGCCCCGGCGGCCACCGGCGCGCGCCTGCCGTCCGTCATCCTCGTGACGCACCCGGAAACCCATTCCGGGGCTCGAGATGCCGCCGCGAGCGCCAGCGCCCACCCGCGAGCAGGCGGCACGACCGTTGCTGCCCGAGGATCCCCGTGGCGAGCCGTCCGACCCCCTGCGACCTGCGAACATCCTTCGCATTCGGCGTGGCCTCGCGCGTCGCCGCGACACTCGCCACGGCATGTGTCGGCGTGCTCCTCGCGACGCCGGCACCGGCGGTCGTCGTGGGCGGCGGCGGCAGCGCGAAGAGCGACTGCCTCGCCGTCTTCGACGCGCCCGCCACCGAGCCGGCACGCCGCCCGCGCGTCGTCCGCTGCGCCGACGGCGATCCCTGCGACGCCGACGGCATGGTGAACGGCCGCTGCGAGTTCCCCGTGGCGGTCTGTACCAACAGCACCGCCGACCCGCGGTGCACGCTGCAAGGCGTGAGCGCGATCACGGTGGCGCACGCGCTCGACAACGGCGATCCCGGCTTCGACCCGGAGATGCAGGCCGTCGCCACCCGCATCGGCTTCGTCATCGAGTATCCGGAGACCCGGCTCGATCGCTGCAGCGCGCCCACTGCCGTGCACGTCGCGGTCGAGGGGCCGCTCGCCAAGGGCCGGTGCCGCAAGGGCCAGAAAATCATCCGCATGACGGCGTTGTCGACGCCGCGCGACGGCCGCATCCGCGCGGATGCCGACGCGCTGAAGCTGGTCTGCGATCCCGCGCCGGTCGGATGCGACGCGCGGGCGTTCTTCAGCTCCACCTTCGATCGCATCCAGAGCCAGATCTTCGACCGCTCGTGCGCCACCGGCGGCTGTCACGACTCGCAGACCGTGCAGGCCGAGCTGCTGCTGGAACCCGGCGCCGCGTACGACAACCTGGTCGGCCGGACGCCGACGAACGCCGACGCCGCCGCGGCCGGCTGGCGGCGCGTGACGCAGCTCGACGCGACCACCGGCGACGTCGCCACCAGCTACTTGGTCCACAAAGTGACGGGCGACCTCGATCCCGGCTTCGGCAAGCGCATGCCCTTCAACAAACCGAAGCTCGACGACGAGCTCGTCGACGTGATCCGGCGCTGGGTCGCGGCGGGCGCACCTGCCGACGGCTGGGTCGCCGGCACCGACTGAACCTCCGAAGGAGCCACCGATGGGAAACGCCAACAGCCTCCTCACCGAAACCGAAACGCGTCATCTGATGCGCCGCGCCGGCTTCGGCTCGACGTCGAAGGAGCTCGCCAAGCTCGTGAAGCGCGGGCTCACGCGCGGCGAGCTGGTCGACGGTCTCCTCAAGTACAAGCCGAAGCCGCTCAAGGTCAGCGACGACATGAACGAGGTCGCCGACCGCTGGCTCGAGACGATGCTGAAGACCAAGACGCCGCTGCTCGAGAAGCTGACCCTCTTCTGGCACGACCACTTCGCGACCAACAACGCGACGGTCGAAAACGCCGAGCAGATGGCGCGGCAGAACGGCCTCCTGCGTCTCATGAGCAAGGGCAACTTCCGCGACTTCATGAAGCGCATCAACAAAGACCCGGCGATGATGGACTTCCTCGACACCGTCCGGAACCGCAAGAAGACGCCGAACGAGAACTACGCGCGCGAGCTGCTCGAGCTCTTCCTGCTCGGCGTCGTCGACGAGACCGGCGCGCCCAACTACGACCAGGAGGACATCGTCCAGATCGCACGCGCCTTCACGGGCTGGCGCCTCGACGACAAGGACGTGGCGGTGTTTCGCGACGGCTCGCACGACTACAACGCCGAGTTTCCCGAGCGCGGCCCGAAGGTGATCTTCAAGACCCGCGGCGGGTTCGGCCCGGGCGGCGTCGATCTGGCGGGCTTCGGCGAAGGCGCGATCGAGATCGACGTCGTCGTCGACCTGGTGCTCGGTCACCGCGACAGTCAGGGGCAGAGCACCGTCGGCCGCCGCCTCGTGCGCCGGCTCTTCGAGTACTTCGCGTCGACGGCGCCGTCGACCGCGCTCGTCGACGAGCTGCTCGGCGCGTCGGGATTCGCCGTCACCTGGGACATCGCCACGCTCGTGAAGACGATCCTGGTGCACGACGCGTTCTATGCGACCGCGGTCGCCCCCGAGGCGCCGGGCGCGATCAAGTCCGTGAAGTGGCCGGTCGACTACGTGGTGAGCACGCTGCGCCTGCTCGGCATCAAGCCGAAGAAGCGCAAGAACAGCGGCCTCGCGCTCGAGGACAGCGACACGCTGCGCGCCCACCTCGACGACATGGGCCAGCGCCTCTTCGATCCGCCGAGCGTCTTCGGCTGGGACTGGGAGTCGGCGTGGATCAGCAGCGCCACGCTGCTGGCGCGCTTCCGCTTCGCCCGCGACGTCGCCGCGATGCGCGTGAAGGGCAAGCAGGGCTTCCACCCGGAGAAGCTCCTCCCGAAGGGCCTGCAGGTGCCCGACGACATCCTGAACGCCGCGAGCAACGTGCTCGGCCTGACGGACCAGCTGAGCCCGAGCGACCGCGCGTTCCTCGTCGAGTACCTGACCGACGGCGGCGCACTGCCGCTCCTCGATCTCGAGGACGAGGACCTTCGCCATCGCAAGCTGCACGGCCTCTTCGGCCTGTTGCTGCAAGCCCCGGCGTACCAACTGCACTAAGCGCGAAAAGGACGACTCCCGATGGCCATCTCACGACGCAACTTCTTGAAAGGCAGCAGCCTCGCCGCCGCGAGCTCGCTGGTCGCCCCGGCACTCCTCGCCAACCCCTTCGTGCGCGACGCCTTCGCCGACACGATCGGCGACCGCTATTTCCTGTCCGTCTATCTCGACGGCGGGAACGACGGCTTCAACACCGTCGTCCCGTTCGACAACGGCGGCGCGACGTTGCGCGCCGCCTACGACGCCGCTCGCACGACCGGCGCCGACGGCATCAATCTCAGCCCGGCCGCGCTCGCCGGCACGATCATCGGCACCGATCCCGGCAGCGGCGCGCAGTTGGCGCTCCATCCGGCGCTCGCGAGCTTGAAGCAGCTCTTCGACCTGGGAAAGGTCGCGGTCGTTCAAGGCTGCGGCTATTCGCGGCCGAACCTCTCGCACGAGACCTCGCGCATCGCCTGGGAGACCGGCACGCCGCCGGGCTTCAGCAACGGGACCGGGTGGGTCGGCCGTTACCTCGCCGCCAACTACGGCGGCAGCGACATCCCGGGCGTCTGCCTGCGCTCCGAGGTGGCCGGTGAGATGCGGCAGAACGCCACGAGCGTGCTCGCCGCGCGTCGGCTGCGCTCGCTGCGTTTCCCCTACGACGGCGACTTCAACGACGACGTCATGCGGAAGCGCAACGCCTTCCTCGGTCTGTACGAAGGCGCCGCCGGCACGTCCCTGCCGATCGCCGAGTACCTCGGCACGAGCGGCATCGCGACGCTGCTCGCAACCGAGAGCTACGCCGGGCTGCACGATCACTACGTGGCCAGCCGCCCGATCTACAACCAGGCCTACGAGGACCTGAACCGCAACCTGGGCCGGAACCTCCGCGAGGCGGCCAAGGTGATCTACGGCATCGCGACCGGCGTCCCGAACGTGCACGCCCGGTTCATGCAGTGCGCGACCGGCGGCTACGACACCCACTCCGACCAGGGCGGCGTCCAACCCGACGGCCGGCACTGGCAGCTCCTCTCGGAGCTCGGCGACTCACTCAAGCTCTTCTACGAAGACTGCGTCGAGATGGGCGTCGCCGACAAGGTCGTCATCATGGTGTGGACCGAGTTCGGCCGCCGCGTCCCGCAGAACGACGGCGGCACCGACCACGGCACGCAGTACCCGGTCTTCGTCCTCGGGGGCAGCGTGCAGGGCGGCGTCTACGGCAACCACCCCAACATCAACGACAGCGCGCTCTCGGACGACGGCAACACCGTCTACTCGCAAGCCGCCGCCGATCCGTTCCGTTCGACCGACATGCGCGACGTGTACGGCACGATCCTGAAGCACTGGCTCGGCATGCCCCACGGCACGATTCTCGGAAACGTCCTCAACCTCGACACCGGCGATGCCGCCACCCGCTGGACCCAGGAGAACTTCGACATGGGATTCCTCGCATGAAGTCCGCCCACACCCACGGTTCATCCGCCGACGACGCCGCCACCGCCGTCGCCATCGCCACCTGGCCCGGCGATCGCCCCGGCATCCTGCGCCTCCTGGAGTGTCGCCTCCTCCATCGCTCCGACTGGCAGTATCTCGGCTCCCGCCAGGACGCGGCGATCACGCCCTACCCGATCGACAGCTGGCGCTGCGAGCGCTGCGAGCGGGCGTGGGAGAAGGTGAGCTAACCGCAGATCAGGTCGCCGAAGGGGGCGAGCCACGTGATCGTGGCGGACCCTTCGCGCACGATCGTACCGCTGCAGGTGTCGAAGACGAGGCACTCGGTGCTGCCGGGGCTCGTCTCGCGGCCGGCGGCGAACTGCACGAGCGTCCCCGGGAGATAGCTCCGGCGGAGCGTCTTCTTGCCCTCGGGCGCGACGCGGGTCGCCGCAGTGCAGGGGCTCGGCGTGCCCACCTCGTAGATGTGGATCGGCAGCGTGCCGCCGATGTTCTTCAGCGTGAACTTGACGGCGACCTCGTTGGGATCCCGGACGCGGATCTCGGCGTGCTGGGCGGTGTCGTCCTGAGTCGCGTCGTCGAGGTCGATCGCCGGAACGATGCGCGCGTCGGCAGTGAGCAGCTGGCCGGCGAGACTCTCGGGCACCTCGAACTTGATCGCGATCACGGCTCCGTCCTTCAAAACCAGCGGGATGCGGATCGGTGAGAGCTGCCCGTCGGGCACCTCGAAAGCGCCGAGATCGCCGGTGCCCTGCTTCTCGACGACGTTCAGGATCGGAACCGGCTGCGGTCCGAAGACGATGCGGAGCTCGTAGATCCCGAGCGGCAGCGGGTGGGGGCCGCGGTTCACGAGGAAGGCGACGAGCACGGCCTTCTTGCCGGGCTCGAGCGGCTTCCCGGACTTGGCGGCGGCGAACTCCAGCGCGATGCCGAGATCGTACGTGTCGGGCTGCAGCGTATCCGGATCCAGGCTGTACGGGACGAACCGCGCCGCGATCCGGAGCTTGCCCTTGCGCACCCGGCCGTCGGGAAGCGTCCGTTTGAGCTTCATGACGCCCGTGAACGCGTCGAGGGTGTCGGCCATCACGATGGTGAAGGTCCCGTCCCCGAGCAGCTCGTTGCTGACGGTCCCCTTCATCCGAAGACCATGCTTGCCGCTCACCGTGCCGAGCAGCGTCCCGAGGAAGAAGGTGCCCGTCACCGCGTCGGTCTGCCCGACGTAGTCGAACAGGAGGAACGTCTCGACCTGGAACACGTCGACGATCGGCGAGCCATCGTCGTGCTTCCCCTCGAGGGGCGTCTTCGGCATCAGCCAACGACCGTTGTGCTCCCACACCCTGACGTCGGCCGCCGCCGGTGCGGCAAGGCCGACGAGGAGCACGAGCCCGGCAACCAGGAGACGCAGCGGTTGCATGGGACGGCCCTAGCACGGGGCCGAACACAGCGGCTACCGCGCAAGACGCCGTGCCGCGTCGTCGTCCCCTCCACGGCGACGCGCTCGCCAGCGCGCCCGCCATGGCCGGCGCCACGGCAGGCGCTGGACTTCGCCAGGCCACTTCGGCGATGAACCCGCCCGGAGGATCCGTCATGCTCAAGACCATCCTGCGGCGCGTGGGACTCGTGGTGCTGGTGCTCGTGGTGATCCGGGTCGTCGCCGGATGCTTCGTGCCGGCGATCAACATCAACGACGTCACGACCGGTGCGACCCCCGAATATCCCGACCTGCAACCGCAGCGTTTCGCGCAGCCCGCCGCCCAGGTGTTCGACGCCGCCGCGGCCGTCGCCCACGCGGAAGGATGGGAGGTGACGCAGGAGGATCGCACCACCGGCGTCATCCAAGCCGTCGCCACCACCAAGCTCATGCGCTTCAAGGACGACGTCACGATCACCCTGAGCAACGACGGCGGACAGACGAAGGTCGTCGTGCGCTCGCACTCGCGCGTCGGCAAGGGCGACCTCGGCGCCAACGCGAAGCGTATCCGGCTCTTCCAGGGCGAGCTCGCCAAGCGGCTCGGCGGTGCGGGCTGAGCGCTCGTAGTCGTCGCCAGCGATGACGACTCAGGGTGTCTTCACCCGGGCGGCGCCGATGGCCAATCGGCTCTCCCCGATACCGGCGATGCCCGGCGCAGCCTCCCGAGAGGTAGCGACGGGCTACTGGCAGGCACAGGTCGAGCCGTCCACCGTGCATTGCTCGGCGGCGGTCGCGCAGAGGCCGCCCCCGCCGCTCACCGTGCAGACCGCCGGGCTCAGGTTCTCGCAGCGCAGCGACGCCGGCACGCAGCGACAATCGTCGATGCCGTGGATGTCGGGGTACCCCGGCACGCCCGTGAACTCGAATCCGGTCGGGACGAAAACGCATTCGTAGCCCGCCGTCGCACAGGTGTCGCTGCATTGGCCGCCGCCGAGATCGTTGCAGGGCTCGGCCGTCAGCGGGGTCGGGCACGGGTAGAGCTCGCCGAGCTGCGCATCGAGGTCGGCGACGGCATCCGTGCCGAGCGCGGACGCGGCGGCCGTCAGACACGCGGGGCAGACGCCGATCGCGACGAGCTTCTGCACCGCGGCGTCGTACTTGGCCTGCACCACCTGCTCGCACGCCTCGTCGTCGAACGCCGACCCACCGAACCCCGCACGCGCCAGGGCGGCATGACACTTGTGCACGCCGACGAGGAGCTTCGCGTAGGCCTTGGAGAGCGTGGCCCCGCACTTGAGCCCGTTCGAGTCCGTGGGGATCCACCCCGCCTCGTCGCCGCCCGGCTCGGCGATCGTGAGCCCGGAGGTGTCGTCGCAGAAGAAGCTGCCGTTCAGGGCGTCGAGCGAATCGGGATTCGTCGACCCGGCGAGGATCGTGTCCCGCCGCGCCTCGGCGTTGGCGATCAGCGTCGGACCGCACGAGGCGTATTTCGCGAGCACGGCGTCGAGCTTCGCCTGGGCGGACGTGTTGGACGGGCCCTCGGTGCAGTTCTCCTCGGCGTTGTCGAAGCCCGGGGACGAATGCTGCGCCTTGAACGCGTGACCGGCCTGGGTGAGGTGGCACGCGATCACCCTCTGGTTCAGCTTGCCGAGCGCCTTCCCGATCACGCTGCCACAGCGGAGGGCGCCCGTATGGAGCGGGATGCAGCCGGTATCGTCGCCGCCGAAGGGGTCGCCGGGGCTCGCGAGCGCAACCGACGCCACGAAACAGAGACCGAGCACGGGGATGCCGATCGATCGCCGCATGGGATCATCCTCCATCCATGGTGGGTACCCGGAAGGGTACGGCCGTGTCCTTTCGCGAGTCAAAGCTTTTCGTGGGAGGCGACCGGGGGCTATCCCAAATTGGACCAATCTTCGTGCCGCGACACGTTGGAAGTTTCTTGACAGCTCGGCCCGATCGCACGAGAGTGCCGATCGTTCGTTGCACCCCCTTACCGACCTCGTTCGAGGCCATTGTTGCGACGCGATGCTTCGCGCGCTGGAGCCAGGCGATGCGAACGATGATTCTCTTAGCCACGCTGGCAATCCTCGGAGCGCCTGGAGGCGCCCACGCCGTCCCACCGCCGTGCACCAGTGGTCCGGAGCCGCCGCGTGACATCAATACGTACCTGCTCTTCGCCTACACCGATCTCTACGTGAAGGGCGGCACCGCGGCGGTGCCCGGCCGCGGGCTCTTCACCGGCGGTAACCTCGGGTCGAACGGGGTCGCGACGGTGGGCGATCCGAATGCGACCCTCGGTACGAACTACGGCGTGTATCTGTCCGACGGCCACGCCGCCGTCGCCGACCGGATCGTGCTCGGGCCGGGGCATCCGCTGCTCCCGACCAGCGTCTGGGATCTCTTCACGAACGAGATCACCAACAACGACTTCACCCCGTCCTCGGTACGGAACGCGGGCCCCACCTGCTTCGGGCCGCCCATCATCGACACGGGCCTGCCGAGCTTCGTCGCCTTCACCCACCCGGGCGGGCCCTACCAACCGACGCTGCCGAGCTTCCCGTCGGAGGCCGTGCTGGATGCGCTCCCCGACGTGAGCCTGCCGCCCGGGTTCATGCTGAACCTCGTGCCGGGAAGCTACGGGGACCTGGACATCAACGACGACGGGATCCTCAATCTGACCGACGGCATCTACAATCTCCACTCGCTCCAGACCGGGCGGAACGTGACCATCAACACGACCGCCGGGACCGACGTCCGGATCGCCGTCGACTTCCGCAGCAACAACGACCTCACCATCCAGGGCTCCGACTTCGCGCGCTTCTACATCCGGTCGGACGGGCTCGGCCCGTCCACGTTCTCCTTCACGCTCGGCTACAACACGCTGCCCGACTGCGCCGCAACCATCGCCGTGCACGGGCAGTTCTTCATCCCGAACGGACGCATCAACCTCGGCGACTGCACCAACATCGTCGGCCGCGTCTGGGCCAACGTGATCCGCAACGACACCAACATCAACGTCACCTACGGGGCCGGGGCCCAGCTCGGCGGCACGAAGTACCTCGATGCGGACGCCGACGGGGTGATCGATCCGGGCGAGACCGGCCTCGCCGGCCTGACGTTCTACGTCGACTACGACGACGACGGCGTGCTGGACCCGGGCGAGCCCTTCGGCGTGAGCGACGCGAACGGCAACTACGTGATCGGCGACGTCGCGGCCGGAACCTGGACGCTCCGCGAGCTCGGCGATCCGAGCTTCGTCTGCTCGTTCCCCGGGGGGTGCGCGTACGAGCTGACGATCGGGGACGGTGAGGTGGTCGGCGGTCTCGACTTCGCCAACTGGACCGGGATCAGCAAGACCGGCACCAAGTTCGAGGATCTCGATGCCGACGGCAGCGCGCGCGAGGCGGGCGAGCCCGGACTCGCCGGTTGGACGATCTACGTCGACTACGACGGTAACGGCACGCTCGACCCGGGCGAGCCGTTCGGGGTGACGGACGCGAGCGGCGCCTATGCCATCGTCAACATCGCGGCCGGCACGTGGAAGGTCCGCGAGGTGGGGCAACCGGGTTGGGCGTGCTCCTTCCCGTCGAGCAGCGACGCCTTCGGCTGTCATTGGGAAGAGACGTTCGTGACCGGCACCACCTACACCGACAACGATTTCGGCAACTGGCGCGAAGCGACCAAGTCGGGAACGAAGTTCCACGACCAGGACGCCGACGGCAGCGCGCGCGAGGCGGGCGAGCCGGGGCTCGCGGGCTGGACGATCTACGTCGACTACGACGACGACGGCGTGCTCGATCCCGACGAGCCCTTCGGCGTGACCGACGCCGCCGGCGCCTACGAGATCACCGGGATCGTGCCCGGCACGTGGAAGGTGCGCGAGGTGCGGCAGGTCGGCTGGACGTGCTCGTTCCCGCCGACCAGCGATGCCTTCGGCTGCCACTACGAAGAAACGTTCGACAGCGGGAGCGACCATCCCGGCAACGACTTCGGCAACTGGAGCGACCCGCTCGGCCATTTCCAGTGCTACGAGATTCACCGCACGAGCTTCAACCGCACCGGCGTTTCGCTGGACGACGCGCTCGGAGCGGGCACGGTCACGATCAAGCGCGCCAAGCGGCTCTGCGCGCCGGCCGACAAGAACGGCGAGGATCCGGATGCGCCCCTCGAGCCGGAGCACTTCACCTACTACACGATCAAGCAGACGAGCCCGTTCACCAAAGTGAAGAACGTGACCGTCGAGAACCAATTCGGGTCGCACACCGTGTCGCTCACCAAACCCGACCGGATGCTGGTGCCGACCGCGAAGAGCCTGACCGGTCCCCCGGCGCCGCTCACCGCGCCGATCGACCATTACAAGTGCTACAAGGTGAGCGGCGCGAAGCGGAAGGTGTCGGGCGTCACGGTGACCGACCAGTTCGGCAGCATCGTGGTGGACATCAAGACGCCCCTCCACTTGTGCCTGCCGGCGATCAAGGAGCACGAAGGCCCGCTCGTCGACCCGAGCACGGCGCTCATGTGCTACAAGGTCAACGGCCTGCCGCCCGTCGGGCGTCCGCTGGTCCACACGCTGAACCAGTTCGGGCCGGACAGCTACGACTTCTTCGGCCCGCGCGACCTCTGCGTCCCGTCGACGGTGACGCTGCCGTAGGCCTTACGGGACAGCGGTGCCTGCGCTCCGGCTCGAGTTCAGGGCTCCGCCGCAGCTCGAGCCCTGGCCGGCGGTGCAGCCGTAGCAATGCGCGGCGGTCGCGATCGGATTTCCTTCGAGCGAGGCTTCTAGGAGATCGCGGAGGTGGCGCGGCGTGGGGCCGCCGCCGGCGGGGAGGTGGAGCATCTGGTTGAAGTCGCAGTCGTAGAGGTAGCCCTGGTAGTCGACGCTGACCAGGGTGCGGCACATCACGCCGGTTGCGTTCTCGGGGCGGTGGGCGGCGCGCAGGGTCTGCACGTACGCGTCGAGCTGGCCGAGCGAGAGCAACCACGAGCCGAAGCGCTTGATCGGCATGTTGGCGAGGGTGAAGAGGCGGTCGAAGGCGATGCCGAAGCGCTCGGCGAGGAGACGTTTGTAGTCCTCCTCGAGCGTGGCCTGGGCCGGAGGCAAGAACGCGCCGTTCGGGTTGTAGATCAGGTTCAGGACGAGGCCGCTCCGCGCGTCGCCGTAGCCGAGCGCGTTCAGGCGCTGGAGCGCGCGGATCGACGACTCGAACACGCCGTTGCCGCGCTGCTCGTCGACGTTGGCCTCGGAGTGGCACGGCAGCGAGGCCACCAACTCGACGCGCTCGGCGGCGAGGAACGGCGCGACCCACTCGTAGCCGGGCTCCTCGATGATGGTCGGGTTGCAGCGGTCCATCACGTGCAAGCCGCGCGCGCGCGCCTCGACGACGAGCCAGCGAAAGTCGGGATTCATCTCCGGCGAGCCGCCGGTGAGATCGAGGGTGCGGAGGCGGTGCCGGGTCGCTACCTCCAGGGCGAGCGTCATCGTCGCGCGGTCCATCAGCTCGGTCCGGTGCGGGCCAGCGTCGACGTGGCAGTGGATGCACCGGATGTTGCAGAGGTAGCCGAGATTCAGCTGCAAGGTCGCGAGCGCAGCGCGTGTGAGCGCGGGGAAGTCGCTCGACCGGAGATGCGGCCAGCTATCGAGCACGGGGCACCTCGGCGCTCCCCGGATGCCGCTCCCCGGTCGCACCGCCGACCGTCGCCGCCAGCGCCGGCGCCAGCGCGGCCTGCGCCGGCAGCGGCGCCGGGAGCGCGCCGAGCTCGCGCCGCATGGCCGCGAGATCCGCGCCTTCGTCGAGGTCGGTGAGCGGCGGCAACACCAGCCACTCGCGGGAGACCGCTTCGAACGCCGCCCGGAATCGGCGCGCGGTGTCGGCATCATGCCGCTGCCGCTCTGTGCACTGACGCCG
>CAZWAX010000161.1:0-11839 GCA_964631985.1 uncultured Polyangiaceae bacterium
TCACTCGTCGAAGACGTCACGCGCGGCAGGCGCCTTTTTCAACGGGCTGCTAGGTCGGTCGACGCGGCGAAGACGGCGGCGGTCAGGAATCCGACATCCTCGACGTACCGGCGTGGGTTCTTCGCTGGTACGCTTCTTGGGACTCCTCCCTGCGAGATCGCACGTCAGGGATCGCAAGGAGGACGTCCATGGAGCGTCGGCATCGTCGCACCCTCGTGGAAGTGTTGAGTACGGCCCTTCTCGTTCTCGGGTGTACTCCTCCCGGCCATGACCTTTGGCCGGACTCTCTCACAGCCAGAAATCTGACCATTCAAAGCGCGCGCCCCGCCGACCGGGTCGCCCGTCGCCAGGCCCGGGTGATCGCGGCTAGCGTCGCCGCGCGGGCTCGCCACACCGAGCCCGAGGAGCGCGGTCCGGATCTCGTCGCGGACCGCGTCGTCGTGAAGACCACCGCCGACGGACGCGCAACGGTCGAGCAGCTCGGCGAGGCCTCGTGGTACGGCACCTGGCACCACGGGCGGCCGACCGCGAGCGGCGCGCGCTTCGACGAGCACGCCTTGACCGCCGCGCATCCGACGCTGCCGCTCGGGACCCGGGCCACGGTCACCAACCTCGCGACCGGCGCGTCGGTCGACGTCGTCGTCAACGATCGCGGGCCCTACGTGTACGGTCGCGACATCGACCTGTCGCGGGCGGCGGCGCAGGCCATCGGTGTCATTCGCGCGGGAGCGGCTGCGGTCCGCATCGAAGTGCTCGTCGATGCCGGGCCGGTGCGGCGTGCCGAACGGCGATCGCCCGGACGGCGCGCGGCGGGGTGATTCAGCGCGCCAGTTTCTCGAAGAACGCCTTGGCCGTTCCGACCTCGCGGAGCAACCCCTGGCGGTTCTTCAGCAAGGTCTTCTTGGGGACGGCGTCGAGGTTGGGGTTCTCCAGCCGAGCCGCCAAGGCGTCCAGATTCTCCTCCGTCAACAGCCGCTCCATGTCCGTCAACCTCGCCAGGTACTCCTTCGCCGCCGCTTTGGCGCGCGCGCTGGTCTCGATGCCCGGGCCGTCCTTGAGCAAGACGTAGATCGGGGCGGTATGCACGTTGGTCGTCGGCTTGAAGGAGCCGAAGATGACGGGGTCCGTGAAGGCGTTTTCGTCGAATCGCGTTCCGTAGCCGCGGACCGCGAACCAGGACGACGCGTCGACCGGACGGCTGACCTTGAACTCGATGCGCGCCGCGGTCCCGATGCGGGAGAATCGATCGATCACCGTGCCGTTCTGCACCAGCTCGAGGAACGCCACGTCGTCGCGCGTCGGGTCGAAGACGACGCTGCCGGCGAGGTCCACGTTGGATGCCTTCTCCAACACGATCTCGCTGCCGAGTTCCTGGCCGCCCACCCGGAACTCGACCACGGGGCCGGTCGTCACGAAGGTGCGGCCTCGGCGGACGCTCTCGAGCCATTTGGCGTACGTCAGCGGGCCCTCGACGCGCGCGTAGAAACGCTCGTGTCCGGGGATGAGTTGTCCGCCGCAGGGATAGTCCGTCCCCGCCGTCGGGGTGATGCGAAAGCCCAAGGAGAGCAGGTCGTACCAGCTTTCGTATCCGTTGCGGTTGAATTGTAGGACCTCCACGAAATGGAGGAGATCGTGGGGCGCGACCACGGCGATGCCATTCTGGGGATCGAGCAACGAGCCGTGCGGCCACACCGCGTGCGCGTAGCCGTGCAGCGCCCCTTCCTTGGCGGTCGCCTGCCACAGCAACCGGTAGAGCAAGTAGTTTTCGGGGTCGTGGTGCGCGGCGGCCGCGCCGAGGGTGATCGTATGCCCGAGAAAATGCGTGCGCGGATTCTCCTGGCCCGCGGCCAGGATGTAGTGCCCCTCTTGATAGTGCCCCTTGGGGCCGTGTGCGTACTGCTCGGCGATGGTGAAGTCCTTGACCTTGCCCATCTGGAGGAGGTTGGCCACGTGGATGTCTTCGGCCTGCATGATCTTCGAGACCAGCGGGTTCGCATCGGTGGTGGGCCGCGCGATGTGCAGATGGTCGTCCGCGCTGTACCAGCCCCGCTCCGGCATGTTGATCCAACGGGTCAGCCTGATCTCGCGCTCGGTGGTGGCACCGCTCGGCACGTCGACCGTCTCGACGCTCACCGCGTACTCCGGGCCTTTGAAGACCCTGACCTTCGCGGATCCGGCCGGCATCCGCACCGACGAGGTCCCGCTGCTATAGAACTGGGCGGAGCGCGTGTAGGGGTTGTCGAGTCGAACCCGGTCGGCGAACGGCGCCAATGAGGCGGCTTCGTCCACGATCCCCGAGCCCGGCTCGCTCATCGAGCAATCCCCGGTGTAGCGGAGCGCGTCCTCGGCGACGTGATACGCACCATCCGCGCCGCGCACCTCGACGCGCGCCGGGACGGGCTCTCCCGTGGCGGCGTCACGGATCGTCAGCCGCAAGGTCCCCGTGGACTCGGCGGCCGAGAGCGGATCGGCGATGCACGCCAGGGTGAGCACGGCAGCGGCCGCCGCCGCCGAGATACGACACATGAAACGTATTGGTCTGATCATTCCTGCCCCCCCGCAGGTACCAATCACGCCGCGACCTGCGGCGCCAACACAGTGCTGCCCTACGCGAGCGAAGCCGTCGCGTCCGTCACCATCGTCCCGGGCGTTGCGGGACAGCGGTAGCGATCGCCGACGAAGCTCAGAAGCGGAGTGGCGCCCGCTCGGACGCCGAGTTGCCATTCGATCGCGTACGGCGCGGTGCCGATCGCTCGGATCGTGCCGTCGTGGATGCCGTGGAGATGGTGCGCCGCACAGACGCTGGTGCGATTGTCGCGGGCGTTGTCGCCGCCGCGGGAGCGGAAGCGGAGATGGTGGTCGTGTAGATTCCGCCGCGAGCTGCAGGCGGGGACCGTGCAGCGCCAGCCGTCGCGAGCAAAGACGGGATCGGGATGGCGCGGCGTGGACTCCCAATGCGTAACGACATGACGGAGCAGGCGTTCGAGCGCGGTCCAGCGCGGCTCGGCGGGGTCAGCGAAGGCGTCGAGGACGTCGCGGAGCAGCGCCACGACGGATACCGGGCCCGTGAACCGAATGTCGACGTCGCACACTTCGAGGGCCCACTGCGGCGGCGAGACGGATCGGCATTCGGCTGCCAAGGTCGGCGGGGTAGTCGCCGCCGGCGCGATCTCGTGCGCACGGATTTGCAGTCGCGCCGCCGGTGACAAATCGCGGCACCGGCCGGGCGACACGACGCCAAACGGCGACGGCAAGGGGCTGTCGATCGGAGGAGGGGCGAGCGACGCGGCCGGTCCGAGCACGTCCCGCGAGGCGAGGACCCACTCGACTTCGGCGTTCAAGCGACGGACGGTCACCGCCTCGGCGCGTGCGATCCATGCAGGCGCGTTCTGACGGTCGAGGACGGGAAGCAACGACAGCGTGCGCACCCAGGAGAGGCGACCGTCACGGTAGGCATGATCGAGGTCCGCGCTACGAACCGTCGCCTTCTCGACCTTGAGGAGCGCCCACGCTTTGCGGGCGGAGATGCCGAGGCGCTCGCGGACGTAGTCGGCAAAGACGGGGTACCCGAACGATCTATAGATGCGCTGGTCGACGACGACGCGCAGGAGCCTCCCGATCCGCGGCTCGATCGTGCGGACGACACGCATCGCTTCGACCAATCGCGCATCCAGCGCGAAGGGGTCGAAGGGCGCCGGCGGGTCGCTGCGCAGCGCGAAGCCATCGGGGCACCCAGCGACGGCGCCGTCGCGTCGATCAGGCGAATCCGAGGGTACGGGCGCGCTGGTAGCGGAGGAGTCGACTGCGCTCGGCTCGGCTGCGGGAATGGCCCCGGCGCCGGCGGCAACCGCTCGGTCGGCGTCGCCCCGAGCGGCTTCCGAATCCCGCGCGTCGCACCGCTCCGGTTGCGAATCCCGCGCGTCCCGCCGAGCGCGGCGCGCGAGGCGCAGCGCTTCGATCAACGCGCGGTCGCCGACCGACGCGCCGGCCCGCCTCCCCGACCACCCTTCGGCGGCAACGACCTCGGCAGCGCGCCAATCCGAGAACGGCTCGCCCGCGACCCGCGATGCGAGCTCGAGCGCGTGGCGCCAGAGCGCGCGGACGCGAGCCGGGCACGCGAATCGCCACCGGACGGGCGGCTCGCCGTCGACGTGGTTCGGGTCGCCTTCAGGATCCGTCGGCACATCGTCCGGCACCTGGGCACGCGCGCAGAGCCGTTCGAGCGTCTCGACGGTCGAGCGCCGCGCGAGATCCAGCCATCGATGCTCGTCCGCCGTGACGGCGACCTTGCAGATCGCCCGCGCCTGCGTCCACGTGAGCTCCGAGCGATCGTAGGCACGCGAGACGGCCGGGAGCGCGTCTAGGCGCGTCGCAAGCCAAGCCGCGCTCTGGAGCGTCCGCGCCGCCACCCCGAGCCGCTCGCGCGTGTAGTCGCTCAACCGAACGAAGCCGATCCGACGGTACGCCCGGCGGCGCACGAACGCCCGGGCAGCCTCGCCGAGCTCGCGCCGCGCCGCCGCTTCGCTCCTGCATGCGAGCCGGAGCTCCGAATCGAGGCTCGCCGCGAAGCGCGCGCGCTCGGACTGCAGCAAGCGGTCGCGGGCGGCGTCGACGGCGCTCGGCCGTGGCCGGCTCGGCCCACCGAGATCGGCGGCCCGAGGTCGCCGCAGCGAGCGCACTACTCCACGCAACCCAAAGAATCGTCGCGGTCGATGGCGGTCAGTAGAGGCGATCATCGTGACTGGGTGGAGCGATCGATACGAAAACCTAACGTGAGTGTCTCTGTCGCCGACAGGCGAACAATAGGCGAACAACTGCCGTCGAGTCAAGCTGCGTCGCACAGTTTTTCTGGGGTGCATCGCGCTGGAAGGGCGATCGCGTGCGCTCGAAGCAGAACGGCGAACAGAGCCCGCTACCCGAGGCGGCCCCCTTACCGAGACGAAGACCACCTCCGACGGACGCTCAGGCTGCGGAACGCCGCCGGAGGGTGCCCGCGACCGCGCGTTTGGCTGCCGTCGTGAGCTCGACGGCGACGAAAAGCCTGGCGGGGTAGAGGTAGTCTTCACCCGACTCGTCGATGACTCGAACGTAGCCGGAAGCGGCCGCCTTGGCGTCGGAGAGCTGGGGATAGAGCTTCCGCAGCTCGAGGTCGTCGCAACCCTCGTTACGCACGCAGAGGAGAAACTGTTTCGGTCGTCGTCGGGTGGCCATCAGTCGAGAAACCTCCTGATCTTCATGCGGACGCGGCCGATGCCGTGGCCTTCGTACCAATGTAGCTCCGCGTGGCTGGTCCTACCAGTTTCGAGTCGCACGAGCGCCACGCCCTTTCGCTTCTGCCAGATCCCGCCAGCATACCCGTATCGCCGCTCGAGCCTGCGCAGCTCGCGGATGCCCAACTCGGTCGGGACCGAGTCGCTTTCGCCGTGAACTCCGAGGAAGCTAGGCGCGCGCTCGCTTCTTCTTCGGAGCCATGCCGTATGCGCTCAGCTCCTCGCGTACCACTTGCCGCACCACGTCGAGCGTCGAGGCGCGATCGATGTGCGCGAGCAGGGCGTCGTTGATCAACGTCTGGTAGCTTCCGCCGCCGGCCTGGTCGACCGCGTTCCGGAAATACTCGATCACCGCGTTGTCGAGTCGGATCGAGATCTTCGTCTTCCCACGCTCGGGTCTCACGACGGCTCCTCGGCGCGCACCCGAGAAGTCGATGTCACGGCGCCTTTCGGCCGCGGGCTTTCGCATATTGGCTCCTCTGACGTTTGCTGGCTTTCCAGGCGGAGATGAGTCGGACGACGTTCGGACCACGATACGAGTACACGACGACGACCAGGTTTCCGAAGCTGCTGCCCTACCGGCGTATGGACAGATGTCCCCCACCGCAAGAGGTCGGCGTTGCCGCATCGGATCGTCACACCGAGTCGAGCTCGCGACGAAGACACTCCACCCGGAGCCGTCGACGCCAAATTCGCACGCGGCTATGCATGCGAACAGGAGGCACGAACATGGCGACGACGGAAACGGCGATTCTCGCGGGTGGGTGTTTTTGGGGCATGCAGGATCTCATCCGCAAACAGCCCGGCGTGACAGGCACGCGTGTCGGATACAGCGGCGGCGACGTTCCGCATGCGACGTACCGCAATCACGGCTCGCATGCCGAAGCGATCGAAGTGGTCTTCGACCCCGCCAAGCTCTCGTATCGAGAGCTCCTCGAGCTCTTCTTCCAGATCCATGACCCGACGACCAAGAACCGCCAGGGGAACGACCGCGGCACATCGTATCGGTCCGCGATCTATTATCTGTCGGACGAGCAGCGCCGCGTGGCGGAGGAAACGGTCGCCGACGCGAACGCCTCCGGTCTCTGGCCCGACCCCGTCGTCACCGAGGTGCAGCCCGCCGGTCCGTTCTGGGAAGCCGAGCCCGAGCATCAGGATTATCTGATGCGCAATCCCGGCGGGTACACGTGCCACTTCCCGCGGCCACACTGGAAGCTGCCGCGGCGGGCGAGTGCGCGGACGGCGTGACGCATCGACTGAGTCGACCCCGTCCGCCGTCAGTCCCGGGCGGACGCGGTCAGCCTCTCGCAGTGACCGAGACCGGCTTCGTCGGAATGCCTACTCCTATCAACCGGATACGGTAGAGATTCCAATCACCTACGGCATTCCCCGCCTCATCTCCGACGCTAGCCGAACGTTGTGCGCCAGAACGAGCCACTCAGCTTGACGAGTTGTCGCCGTCTTTGACAAGGTGCGCCGCTAAACTCGGACGATTGAGAGGCTGGCCGTTGCACTCACTGAACCTCGGCGATGTCGCCCTCGGGGAAATTACCAAGTTCCTCGAGAAGAGCTCCCTAGGCAACCTTGCGCAGTGTGCGCTCGGGTTGGCCATCGACATTCCGGCTTATACAGAGGAAGGGAAACATCTAGCGCCTAGCGTCTATGTCACCAACGACCTTGTCGGACTTCAAAACGCGCTACCTCAATCAGAGTTTGTATCGATCGGAAGTGGCAAAATTCATAAAGATACAGCGTTGCAAGCGTTAAAGAAGTGCGCCCTGCTGGCTCAAGAACAGTGGTCTATATATCTCGCAGCCAAGCGTGCCACCGTCAGCTACGGTGTATTTCGATCGGGTGAATTGCCCTATGCCAGACGCGCCGAAGACATCCTCCTGGGCGCCGAGCGGCCGATCGTGCGATTGGTTGGTGTTTCGCGGACGGCATCCGAGTTTCGCGCTTGGCATGGCCGTTTCCTGATTCAGCAATCGCATGACGGCGAACAACAGCAACCCGTAGACGAGCATGTTCGCCGGTTCTGCCAATGCATCATGGCTGGGAAGCCCACCTCAGCAACATCGAGACCACCTGGCGCGGAGATTCTCACACGTGTGGTTTTGCGTGCTCTCCACGAAGGCCATGGCACGCTCGCAGTCGCAACCGACTCCTCTAGGGCCAGACTCAAAGGCTTAGGCTTAGAGCAAGGTATCTGGCTTCAGCCCATGGATATGGTCGACCGAGTCATGAGCGTGAGCGCACTGAAGCTTGGGGACACCAGGGCCCTTTCTGACATGCAGGCTCTGGAATCATTGATTCGGGGTTATTTATGCACCGACGGCGTCACCATATTTTCAACTGAAGGCAAGATACTTGGCTACAACTTTATCGTCTCAAACCCCAGCGGTCGAGTTAATCACTTGAGTGGAGGGCGACGGCTCGCCTACGAGAGACTCAAGGGCAAAGTCGGTCGGGGCGTGAATGCAGTTTTGTTCCGCTCCCAGGATGGTCGAACAGAGTGCTCAAGGATATGATAAGGAAACCCGACAACGCAGGAAAGCGAGGTCGCCCATGAGACGCCCGGCGCCAACCACGGGGAGTCGATGCATGGAGTCGCTCAAGATTCTGCCGGATGCGGTCGAATCTACTGATGTCATGAGCGCGTCTAAGTTTTACCACCCCACCGTAAGATTTGGGCGGATCTGTAAAATCAATAAGGTATTGTCGCGCAAAGACGCCGAGAGCGTAGCGCGATTGATAGTTGAACGGGCAAAAGACTTTTCAGATCGCATACGGGATGCCGTATTACACCAGAAGCATGGGCGTTGTCAGAGTTTCACCGTTGACGCCGAAGCGGCTGAGCTGAGCTCCTACGAACCAACCCCCGTAGTCATGCTTCCTCGGCATACATTTGAAGTCGACGGCGAGATGTTTCAAGCGAGGCCGCATATAGCTGTCTGTTCCGGCCATCATGAGTCAAAGGTCTGGTATCGCGTTGCATGTACCGACTGGCGTGGAAGTCCGGACAAATCATTGGCCGATAGTCGCTTGATTGAACTATTTGAATCCGCCCTGGCAATTTGCAGCGAAGCCACCACTGTTATGACCGAAGAATACGGCAGGGTGCTATCGGCTCAAATTGGATCGCGTCGACCTGAGATTACGGCGGACATCGTGGCTCGTGTGGTTTCCACTTCGTCCCACGTTGCTGCTCAAAATCTTCTCGGTGACGCGTTAACTAGGGACTTGGGCGAAGCGATCCGTCGGGCGCAGGAGGCCTCGAGCTGCCCAACTGGCGTGCGCGAGTATTTACAAATTGGTGAACGCCGCGATCCCCCAAGTTGGCTGCATAAGCGCCACACTGGAAGAATATTGCGTGAGGGCTGGGGAATCGTTGGAGGTGGGCAGGCAATCTATCATGGCACGGAATATTCGAATGGTCGTGGGGTTCTCGAGTTTTGGGGATTGGCCTTCGGCAATGCCAGAGGGTTCAGCGGGAAGGCTCCATCAATGGCAAGTAGCAGGGAGTTGCTCACAAGCGTAATGCAATTCTACTAGACGTTCTTTAGCCACCGATCTGTCGGCTAAGACGCAGTGAAACCCGTGAGCTTGGCCCGGCAACGAAATCTAGAGGGAGCAAAACGTGGACGTCAGCTCTCCTCATGTACTGAAAAACTCGGCGACCCTGGCGATCGTCGTAACGTCACGTGCGCAGTTCGTTCCCAGCTGCCGAAGCGCGAGCGTCGCCTCCGGCGATGCGACGTCCAGCCCCACACCGGGCGGCGCAGTCATGTCGACGCGTTCGTAGCGCGCTCCTGTCGCTTTTGCGATCCTGTCAAGTGCAAAGTGGGTTACTTGGGCTCCCCCGTCCATCACGATGGAAACGATCTGTTCGCCGTAGGCCCAACCTTTGTAGCCACGATCCAGAGACACTTGAGCGCGCGTCAGCGCAGAGGGTCGCTCCGCGAGGTCGTTCCGTGGCGTTCCGACCGATAGTATTTTGACATCCAACGGTGCGCACTCAAGCGCTGAAACGGCCTCTGCGTACCCGAGAAGAGCTGGAGAGTTCGTAACCACGCCACCGTCGCAGAAGCGCTCGGCTACTCCACTGACGGGGTCCACGATCTCGACTAAGGGCAAGTACGTCGGCGCAGCGCTACTCGCCAATGCTATGTCGGCCAATCGGTAGTTGTCGTGCAGCATGAGATCAGCCGCGTGGTCGGTCTTGAATATGCGCGGCAATCCAGTGGAGATATTGAAGGCGGGGACCAGCACATGCTTGCCATTGGCACGTAAATCCCCGAGTGTGATCTTTTCGAACACCTCGCCCAACGCCTCTCGAAGCGCGATATTGCTGTGCCGCGCGTGCAATCTTCGGCGCATGAATTGCCTAACCTTGCCCAAACCTCTTCGGGCCCGTTGCGGCTTAAAGAGTTGGAACCCGAGGCGCTCGTAGAGCGCGACAACATCCGCAGCCGATCTACCGGATGCCAGTGCCAGCACGATGATTGCTCCGGTGCTCGTGCCGCAGAAGAGGTCAAAGCACGCACCGGCGGAGATCTTGAACCTATGCTCCATGGCCTGGAGGAAGGAGGCCGTCGCCAGGCCCAGATAGCCACCACCGTCGATACTAAGAATGCGCATGTCTAGAGAACCTCGCGGGCTGCGTAAGAGAGGCGGAGGTCCGCCGCGATAGTAAGCCCTATGCGGCACGACCGCAGGACAAGGAGGCTATGTGGCCCGCATGAAACTCGCAAACACTCCGCGAGACGTAGTGGCTCTGTTAAGCCCCGCCTCCGCGATAAGCCGTTCGCAGCCACCCATGCAATCACCCGCCTTGGCACCCTCTCCGAGATGAAATTGAAACGCGTCGCTACTTCTTCCCCATCGGCTCTGAAGAGAGTGCTCCGTCTCTGCTGCGTCGCCAATGACGTCAACAACATCGACTGGCAAATGGGCGAGCACGTGCGCTTCACGACCGACAGAGGCGCACAGGTCTAATTCTACGACCCGCTCAGTCCCCTAACAACGTGCAGCAACGGGAACGTCAACGAGCCCGTCCGACAGTATTCCCCAGAGGCACCCGACCTATCCGTCCACACCGCGCGACAGCTCGACACCGTTGCCGCCGCCCTCAACTCACGTCCTCGACAAAACCTGAAGTGGCTGACACCTTCCGGGGCGTGCGAGGTGGGCGTGCGAGGTGATTCCCATCTGAGACTGGACAGGGTACAGCGCCCGAGTCCAGTCGGAGGGAACGATGGAGAAGGATTTTCAGCGGTGGACGGCCAAGCGCAAGGTCGAGCTGCTGCTGAACTGATCCGTCGGGAGACAAAGCTCGTCGATGCGTGTCGCGAGCACGACCTCAAGCAGTCGGAGGTCGAGGGCTGGATGGACGCCTTTCTGCAGGGTGGCGAGCGCAGCTTGAAGGCGCGGAGCGAGGACGAGCAGGCCGTGCATGAGCGGGAGCTGCGTGAGCTCCGGGCGAAGGTCGGCGAATTGGTGCTCGAGCTCGACGCGCGAAAAAAATTGGACGCCCTCACCGGGAAACCCGAGAAAGCCTTCTGACGGTACAGGGCTTGATGCGAGCAGAAGGGAGGGCGGTGTCGATCGCGCAGCTATGCCGCTGGGTTCGGCGTGCCTCGCTCGACGTTCTACTACCGGCCGGCGACCGGAACCGCCCGGCCGCCCGTGATCGACGAGCACGTCGCGAAGCAGATTCGAGCGATCATCGAGACCGAGCCCGTGGCGGGGTTAGGGATGATCGTCGCGCGCGTCCGACGCGCGGCGCCGCGGCCAGTGAATCGCAAGAGGATTCACCGCATCGTGAAGCTCAACGGCTGGCAGGTGCGCCAGCGACCGCAGGGCCATCGCCCCGGCGTCCAAGGCTGGGTGTCGCGGGCGACGCGTCCGAATGAGCGCTGGGCGATCGATACGACGCATCTCTTCACGCAACAGGACGGCTGCTGCCATCTGACCGCCATCCTCGATTGCTGCGATCGCACGATCGTCGGCTGGCGGCTCTCACGCTCCGGTGTGGCGGGTGTCGCGGCGGCCGCACTCGAGGAGGCGCTCCGCGATCGGCGGATCGACCCCACGACGCAGCTCGCGCTGCGGTCGGCCAACGGACTCGTGTTCGGGGCGAAGGCGTTTGTCCAGGTCGCCCGGCGCTACGGCATCACCCAAGACTACATCACGCTGTATACGCCCGAGCAGAACGGGATCATCGAACGCTTCTTCCTGACCTTGAAGCAGGAGTGTGTCTGGCTGCATCGATTCGAGAGCCGCGACCACGCCTTCCGGATCATCGCCGCATGGCTCGATCGTTACGACGCCGATCGACTGCATTCCGCGCTCGGGCACCTCACACCGAAGGAGTACCGGGAGAAATTAGCGGCCTGAGCTGTCCAAAAACCAGGGGAACACCACACGCGGCCAACAATGGCGCGAGGTCGACTCTGCCGCGATCGCCTAGTCCTGCTGAAGGCGTGCGCTGCGCGGCCGCAGGAGCGCCTGACCTTTGTTGGCGGACCTGACGAAGCGCGGAAAAATGGACCGCACGTCGATCACGATTT
>CAZWAX010000162.1:0-11712 GCA_964631985.1 uncultured Polyangiaceae bacterium
CTGGGGCCGTGCGTTCGAATCGCGCCGGGGGCACTGATTTTGAAGCCAAGCAACGCAGATGTGCGAGGCTTCAGCCCGCGCAGATTTGCAGCGTTACTGCAAAGTCGTCCCAGCAGCGGAACGTCGAACGCCTCCCCGGCGATCCGCTGCTTCCCCGGAGTTGCGCGGAGAACGGCAGCCGGGGAATTTCCACCCCTGCGAAGTCAGGAGGATTGGACTCCTGGTTCTAGGAACGTCGCCCGCCATTTGCTTTGCGAAACTGCGGCCGGAGCCCCGGTCGGACGTTGGCATGCTGGCTGCTGGATCAGGAATACGAAGAGGGGCCCGGAGATGCCTACGCTCGATGCCGACGCCCGTCGTCATGTGGCCGAAAGGACGGAAACTACCCTTGCGCCCAGCGTGACCTCTTCCGGCGACCCGGGCATCTCCGTGGTGCGCCGCACCTTGCACGGGCACGAGGTGGCCTACCGCACCGCGGGAAGCGGTCCCGTGGTGTTGCTGGTGCATGGCATGGCGGGCAGCTCCGCCACCTGGCGGCACGTGATCCCAGCGTTTGCCGAGCGCTACACGGTGGTCGCGCCCGATCTGCTCGGTCATGGCGAGTCGGCGAAGCCGCGGGGCGACTACTCGCTCGGGGCGCACGCCAGCCTCTTGCGCGATCTCCTCAACGCGCTCGGGCACGAGCGCGCCACCTGCATCGGTCAGTCGCTCGGCGGGGGCATCGTGTTGCAATTCGCGTATCAGTTCCCCGAACGGTGCGAACGCGTCGTTCTCGTCGGCAGCGGGGGCCTCGGCAACGAGGTCAATCCACTGCTCCGTGCCCTCACCGCGCCGTTCGCTGAGACCGCTCTGTCATTGGTCTGCACTCCGACGATCCGCGATGTGGTGGCTCGGCTCGGCGGCGTGCTCGGGCACCGCGGTCACCGCCTCTCGCCGGCAGGTGAGGAGATGTGGCGGAGCTACGCGTCCCTTGCCGAGGAGCCCGGGCGCCGGGCGTTCTTCCGGACGCTTCGTTCGGTGGTCGACCTGGGGGGCCAGGCGATCCACGCAGGAGACCGGCTCTATCTCGCGGCGCACATGCCGACGCTCATCGTCTGGGGTGACCGCGATCCGTTCATTCCGCACCATCACGGCACCAGCACGCATGCCGCGATCCCCGGCAGCCGCTTGGAGATCTTCCCCGGTGCGGGCCACTATCCGCATTGCGAAGACCCGGCGCGGTTCGTGGCGGTGGTGGGCGATTTCATCGAGTCGACCGACGGCGCCGTCATGTCGGAGCGACTCTGGCGCGAGCAATTCCGCGCCACGCACCCAATGAGCACGCCCGGCGACCCCTCGTGACCGGTCACGAGCGCGGCGAGGACGTGCCCTGAAGGATCAGGACGCGAGGCGGCCGCGGCGGCTGACGAGCCGCTGCGCGGAGGCCAACATGTCCTGCACGCTCCGCTCGAAGCCGCGTGCGATCTCGGCCGGCTCGGCCACCGCCCGCGGACAGGTGATCAACCCGATGTCCACCGATCCGGCGTAGCTCAGGACGCTGATGTTGATGCCCGCCCCCTCGAGCACGGGCCCGAGCGGATAGGCGGCGACGAGCCGGGTCGTGCCTGCATACAACGCGAACGGCGGGCCGGGGACGTTGGAGATCACGATGCTGTGTGGGGACGGGAGCCGCTCGGCGAGCTGCCACCGTGAATACAGACCCGCCGCGCCCGCCAATAGTGACGGCGGTGCCAACTCGGCCCAGTCGGCGAGCATGGCGGAACCGAGGGACGCGTAGCGGTCCTTCGCGCCCGCGGATTGCGCCTGGATGAAGGCCACGATGTCCTCGACCGCCGTCAGGTGCACCGGCAATCCGACGAACATGGCCGACACCCGGTTGCTCGGCTGGCCCGCATCGCCCGCTCCGTGCTCGGAGACGGGCACGCTCGCGACGATCGGTCCCGCGGGGGGCTCGCCATGGGCACGGAGATAGTCGCCCAAGGCGCGCGTGCAGGCGGCAAGTACGACGTCGTTTACCGTGATCCCGTATGCGGTCTTGATCTCCTTGACCGTCGCCAACGGGACCCGGCCGAAGGCGACGGCACGCTCGGGCGTCAACGCGTGGTTGAGCGTCGAGCGTGGCGCGGAGAACGGCAGGATCGTCGGCACGGCCGCGGACGCCTGCGCGAGTGCGCCGCGCACGAACGGCCCCACGGCACGGGCGGTGTGCAGCAACGTTTGGGCGACACTCGCGGGCGCACGCAACAGGGACAGCAACGCCAGCCCCGCCAGCCAGAGGGCGGTCGGCTCGGTACGGTCCGTGGTGGTCGCCGTCGACCGGTCGACCAGGGTGGTCTCAGGCTCGGTCGTGAAGAGGCTCCCCAACACGCCGAGTCCCGACACGCCGTCGAGCATCGCGTGATGGACCTTCAGGACCATGCCGATACGGCCGCCTTCGATGCCGGTTATCGTCCACAGTTCCCACAACGGCCGACTGCGATCGAGTGCTACTCCGGCGATCTCGCCGACGACCTTCGCAAGCTGGTCGAGCGTTCCGGGCCCCGGCAGCGTTCGAGATCGGACATGGTCTTGCGGGCGCATGCGCGCGACGGGAACCCACGCGGGATGCGCGATGCCGAGAGGCGCCTCGACCATACGCTTCCGAAACGCGTCCTGTTCCACGAGCCGATCCAGCAGGGTCGCGCTGACGGCCGCCGCAATCGCCTCGTGATCGGGCGATTCGGCGCCCGTCGCCGCCGATCCCGCATCGGCATCGGGATCCAAGAGCATCATCGCGGTGACGTGCATGTGCTGACTGGGTGTCTCGAGGTAGAAAAAGGCCGCGTCGAGGCCACGGAGTCGTTGCACCGTCATACTTCTCTTGTAGGCCTCGCGCGCACCTTGGGCTAGGGCCTAGCCTGGGCGAGGCTACGACCGTCGACCTGATTCGCGTGCGGCCGTCCTTCGAGAGGGCAGCGCGGGCTACGGCGCGAGCGGGACCGTTCCGTCGCAGTAGGCGAGACCCTTCGTGCCGTTGACGGCCGCGAGCGCGTCATCCGCGATCTCGCCCTGCGCCGCCGCGTCGAGGCATCCCGGGCAGGTGCCCTTCGCGATCAGACTCTGCATCTTCTTGTCGTAGGCGGCGCGGCAGCTCTTGGCGGTGCCGCTCCGGCATTCCTGCTCGTCGAAGGTCTTGCCGCTGAGCTCCTTGCCGGCCTTCTGGATCCGACAACGCGTCACGCACTTCACGTACTTGGCGACGTTGCTCGCCACCGCGGCTTCGCAGGTCGCGGTGTCCTTGTCGGGAGGCACGTAGCCGTTGATCTCGCAGACCGTGCCGCCGAATCCCGCGGGGCAATCGCACGCGAACGTGCCGGTGCCGTTCGTGCATGTGCCGCCGTTGCAGGCGCTCGCCGTTGCGCACTCGTTGACGTCGGTGCAGGCGGTGTCACCGCTACCGCCGTAGCCGGACGGGCAGGCCGAGCAGCTGCGCGTCCCCGGCAGATTGCCGCACGTCGTGAGCGGATCGCAGCCCCCGCCGTTGGTCGCGCACTCGTTGATGTCGCCGCAGGTGACGCCATCGCCGGCATAGCCGGACAGGCAGGTGCAGTTGCGGGAGCCGCTGGTGTTGGTGCACGCGCCCCCTTCGAGGGCGCAGCCGCCGTTCCCGGTGGCGCATTCGTTGACGTCGGTGCAGATGACACCGCTGCCGGCGTAGCCGGGTACGCACGTGCACTCGCGGGTGCCCGGGAGGTTCGCGCATTGGCCCGTGACCGGCGCGCAGCCGCCATTGTTGGTCGCGCACTCGTTGATGTCGTTGCAGGTGAGGCCGTTGCCCGTGAAGCCGGTGCTGCACGCGCAGACGCGCGCGCCGGCCGTGTTGGTGCAACTGCCGGCCGGGGGGGTGGCGCAGCCGCCGTTCGCGGTGGCGCACTCGTTGACGTCGTTGCACGTGGTGTCGCCCGTTCCCGTGTACCCGGACGGGCACGCTCCGCAGCTCCGCGAGCCGACGGTGTTCGTACAGGTCGTCAGCACATGGCAGCCGCCGTTGATGGTGCCGCACTCGTTCACGTCGGTGCAGGGCGCGGTCGGGACGGAGTTGGCGTAGCCGGGGTTGCAGTTGCATGCATACGAGCCGGGGTTGTTGGCGCAGACGCCAGAGCCGGGGAGGCCGCCGGTGCAGCCGCCGGCATTGGTGGCGCATTCGTTGACGTCGACGCAGGTGTTGGCGGCGAGGCGATAGCCGACGACGCACGTGTCGCAGGTCGGATCGGCGATGCAGGACTGACACAGCGGCACCGTGCATTGCGCCCACGCGAGGCGCGCGGGCGCGGTCGCGAGTAGGAACGCTCCGAGCACGAGAAGGGCCATCCTGGAGCGGTGGTGGACGTTGCGGCCGGCATGCTTCATGGGGTCTGTCCTTCCGGAAGCGCTGGAAAAAATTCGGGAAATACTTGCCAAGGGCTTGCCAGCCCAGGTGCGGAATTGCAAGCCGTTTTCGCTCCGCTGGGGCCGATGATACTCGCCCAATCCCGTTGTCGGACCCCGGCCCCCGCGTCTCGATCCTTATCCCCGTCTACAACGAGGCCCCGTACGTCGAAGCGGTGCTCGATGCCGTGCGCTGCGCCGTGCTTCCACCGGGGGTGGAGCGCGAGATCATCTGCGTGAACGATGGGTCCAGCGATCACACCGGCGCGATCCTCGACCGCTACGGGCATGGCATCCTCGTCCACCACTCGCCGGAGAACGAAGGGAAGGGGACGGCGATCCGTCTCGGCCTGGCACTGGTCACCGGCAGCATCGTCGTCATCCAGGACGCGGACCTCGAGTACGACCCGTCGGACTACCCCGCGCTCCTGGCGCCCCTCCTCGATGGCAGCGCGGTCGTCGTCTACGGCTCGCGCTTTCGGGGTACGTGCGAAGGCATGCGCTGGCCCAATCGCGTGGTGAATCTGGTGCTGGCGTGGCTCGTGCGCCTGCTCTACCGCCAGCCCATCACCGACGAGGCCACGTGCTACAAGGCGTTTCGGGCCGACGTGCTCCGCGCCATCCCGCTCCGCTGTGAGCGTTTCGAGTTCTGCCCGGAGGTGACCGCCAAGCTCTCGCGCCGCGGTCACCGCATCCTCGAGGTGCCGATCCGCTATCAGGCCCGCACCTCGAACCAGGGGAAGAAGATCCGGTGGACCGACGCGGTGGTGGCGATCTGGACCCTGCTCAAGTATCGCGTGCGCGAATGAGCGAGGAGCGCACGACGCGCGCCGAGTCGGTGCTCTCCGCCGCTGCCTGGGTGGCGCTCTGGGTGGGCTTCGCGTGGGGCATCGGGCTGCATGCGTGGGGCCGGTGGTACTCCCCGAGCCTGGCGCATCGTCTGCAGACCGACGCGCTGTTGCGGGGGACGTTGGCGCTCCAGCCGACGCCGCACGGGCAGATGGCGGACTGGGCCTGGGGCAACGGCAGCCAGCACGTTTGGGGGCTCGGTCCGGCGCTCGTGCGGTTGCCGTTCGAGGCCGCTGCCACGGTGGTCGGGGCCGTTGGGTTTCCCGATCGAGTGACGCTGCTCGTGGCCTTCGTCGCCGCGAGCCTGCTCTGCGCCCGCGCTTTCCATCTGGTGAGCCGCTGGGAGCGTGTCGTCCTCGTCCTGACGATCGTCGCGACGCCGGCGTTCGTGACCCTCTGCCGGACCCGGCTCGCCGTCTACGAGGAGTCGGTTGCGTATGCGCATCTCTGGGTGGTCGCGATGGTGAGTATCCTCCTGTGCTTCGCGCAGCGTCGGCGCGATCTCGACCTTTTCCTGGTCTGTGGGCTCGCGGGGCTCGCCCCGCTCATGCGGCCGACGTTGATCGTCGCCGCCGGCGTCACCGTCGCGCTCGCGGTCGCGCTCCGGCTCGCGATGCCGGGCACGCGGCGGGCGGTGACCTCCCTCCTGGTCGCGGGGACGGTCCTCGCGGCGGGTGTCGCGACGGTGGGGCTCGTCAACGACCGGCGCTTCGGCAGCGTGTTCGAGACCGGTCAGCTGCTGAACGTCTCGTACATTCCGACCGACCAGGCCGCGAAGCTCTTCGGCTATCCGTTCTGGCACGAGCCGTTCGGGAGCGCCGCCGCCGAGCTGGTGTCGTCGCTGGTGCTGCCGGCGCGTTGGAACGCGCCGCAGTGGTACGCCGCGGCGATCCATCCCGGGCAGTCGACGACCGTCCGTTTCCGGGAGCTCTACTTCACCACGTTCACGGGCCTGCAGTTGGCGCTGCTGGTCGCGTCGTGGGTGGGCGTGGCGGGGGTCTGGGTGGTGGCGCGGCGTCGTCCGGATCTTCGGCGACTCGTCGGCGCACCGGTCGGCGCGATGGCCGTCTGGTCGGCGACCGTCTTTGCCTGCCTGTTCGCCTTCTATCTCTGGGCGCCGTCCATGACCTCGCGCTACGCGGTCGACTTCGCCGCGCCGTTCGCCGTCGGCGTCGCGTCGTCGCTGATGCTGTTGCTGCGCGCGGCCGAGCTGATGGCGCCGGGCCCGAGGGCACGGGAGCTTCGCGTGGTGCTGGCGAGTGGGGTGGCGGTGTGGGTGCTCCACGACATCGCGTCTGCCGACGTGGCGCCGTCGCATCGCGCCACGCCGTTACTGAACGTCGAGCAATTGACGACCGCGGTGCGGCGACCTCGGCCGGACGTCGGTCCGCTGCCAACCGCGTATCGCTGCGGTGACGCCCCCGAGAGCGGCGGCATCAAGTTCAACGGCTCCGGGTGGCAGACGCCGGGGAGCTGCGAGGTCCACGCCGCCACCATGTTGTTCCTGGAACGACCGCGGTGCGTGCGTCTCGAGGTCGCGCCGCCGGCGGGTACGACGACCCTGACGGAAGAGCGAACGTCGAGGGTGCGGGCCAAGCTCGGTCTCAGCGAAATGCGGCGCGTCGCCGACGTCGCGTCCGGTGACGGGCGCGCGCTCACGTTCTGCGTGCCTGCCGACCACCGGCCGAACCCGCAGGGCATCGAGCTTCTCTATCTCGGGTGGACGCCGCCGGCGGAGCTGTCGCCGGACGTGCGGCCGTTTCGCCTGCTCGCCGTGACCGAGGTGCCGGCGCCGTGAATCCCGTGCTCCACTGGCGGCTCGGCGTCGTGCTCCTGGCGGCGGTCGCCACCTTTCGTCAGGTGGTCGGCTTGCCGTTCACCATCGTCGACGACCCGTCGTTCGTCGTGCACAACCCCTTCGTCGCCGATCCCTTCGGCCAGGGCCTGGTCGCGCTGCTCCGCACGACCTCGATGGGCTACCCGCACACGGTGACGGTGCTGTCCCTGGCACTCGATCGCGTCTTCTTCGGTACCGCCCCGGCCGGGTATCACGCCGTCAATCTCGGGTTTCACGTGCTCAACGTGGGGTTGCTCTACGCGCTCCTGGTGCGTTTCGGTGTCGGGGTACGGACGGCGGCGGCGGGGGCGGCGTTGTTCGCGCTCCATCCGATCGTCGTCGAGCCGGTGTGCTGGGTGATCGGCCGCAAGGATCTGCTCTCGACGACACTGCTGCTCGCCGGGCTGCTGACGTTCGCGGGACGCCGCGACGACACGGGGCGCCTGACGCTCGGCCGGTGGGCGGCGGGCGACGCGCTCTGCGTCGCGGCGATGCTCGCCAAGCCGTCGGCGCTCACCGCGCCGGGACTGGTGTGGATTCTTCTTCGGTGCGTACGTCCCGCCGAGTCGTTCGGGCGGCTCGTCGTCGGCCTCACGCCGCAGGCACTGGCGGGGGTGCTGATCGTGCTGACCGGCGTCTCCGGGCTGCACGACCAGGGCGCGGTGGTCGAACGCTCGCCGGCGGGGATCGCGTTCGACATCGTCCGTGCGTGGAGCCTGCAGCTGCAGCACGTCGTGTGGCCGCGCGGTTTGCTGGTCGAGTACGAGCGGACCTCGGAGGCGGACCCGAGCCTCTGGGTGATCGGGCTCGCCTCCGTCGCCACCGTGGCGGTCGCCTTCTACGCGTGGCGCCGGCTCGCGCCGCGTTCGCTCGGGAGGATGGGGCTGCTCTTCGTCGGGCTGGCGTATCTGCCGGTCGCGGGCTTCCTGCCGACGCAGCATTGGACCGCCGACTCGTACTTCTATCTGCCGTTCGTCGGGGTGACGATCGCGTTCGCTACGATCGTGGCCCGCCGGTGGACGAACCTGGCGGGCTTCGAGCTCATCGCCATCGGGCTCGCGCTGCTGTCCTTCGTCCAGACCCGTACCTGGTCGGGTGCGGTGGCGATGTTTCGCCCGGTGGCCGAGCGCTACGCCGACGATCCGCGACCGCTCAACCGACTCGCTTTCGCCTACGGGCACGAGAATCAGCCGGCGGCGGCAGCACGTACCTACGTCGAGATCGAGGAGGCCTTTCCCGATTTTCCGTTCAATCGCGGCGAGCGCGCCTGGGCCTATGCGTTTCTCGGCGACCTGCGAGGCAGCGAGGCCGTGCTCGAGCGGTGCGTCGCCCTCGGCGACGAGGAATGCACGGCCCGGCTCTTCGTCGACGTCGTCACGCGGCGGCGGAATCCGAATCGCGTGAGCCGCGAGCTGCTGGCAGCGGCGTATCCGGTCGCCGCCCCCACCTTGTCCCGTCGGCTCGATGCGGGTGGACTGCGGGCCGTCGCCAGCTGGCTCCGCCAGGCCGGGCTCGACGAGCTCAGCCGGCGCGCCGAGGCCGATGCCGCGGCGCAGGAAGCCGCGCGCTCCGGACGGGAGCCATGACGGAGCGCCGGAACGGGGGGGCGCTGACCGGGCTCGTCCTGCTCGCGCTCGCGGCGAGCGCGATGGTGAGCGTGCGGTGGGCCTACGAGCCGGATCTCTGGTGGCATCTGGCGCACGGTCGCGAGATCGCCGCCGGCAATCTGCCGCGCACGAACCTCTTCAGCTTCACGCATCCGGACTTTCCGCAGCCGTCGATCTCGTGGCTCTTCGACCTCGGCACCTACGGTCTCTGGCAGGCCGGCGGTGCGGTCGCGCTCCAGCTCGCGCAGACCCTGGTGATCTTCCTCACGCTGGGGTTGTTGTTCGCTGCCTGCCGGCAACGCAGCGACGTTGCGGTGAGCGCGGCGGTCGTGATCTTCGGGTTCTTCATTCTCGAGCCGCGCGCGCTTCCGCGACCCCATACGCTGTCGTTCGCCGGGATGGCGGCGTGTGCCCTGCTGATCGAGCGAACGCAGGCCCGCGGCTCGATCCGCCCGTTGCTGTGGGCCGTGCCGCTGTTGCTGGTGTGGAGCAATCTGCACGTCGAGAGCCTGTTCGGGCTCGCCTATCTCGGATGCTTCGGTGTCGGCCTCGTGCTCCAGCCGCGCGACGCGCCGCGCGCGCTCGGGTGGTCGGTGCTACTGGTGACGGCCGCGTGCGCCACGGTGGTGTTGGTCAATCCGTACGGGTTCGGCCTCGTCCAGTACCTGATCGACAACGCGCGCGTGCCCGAGGTCATTCGGATCGCCGAGCTGCAGCCGCCGTATCTGCCGAGCTACGCCCCATTCTACGTGTACCTCGTCGCGACGCTCGGGCTGTTTCTGGCGCCGCCGCGTTTCCCCCGTCTCTGGGAAGCGCTCGCGACCGGCGTCTTCGCTTTTCTCGCCGTACGCTACCTGCGGTTCACGCCTCTCCTTCTCTGTGTGACGGCTCCGGTGGTGGCGGCGCGGCTCGCGGTTGCCGTCGGTTCCTCGCGGCTGCTCCCGCTCGGGGCCGTGTTTCTGGGACTGCTGACGGCGCGCCTCGAGCCGGCGACCTTCGTCCGGCAGCTCGGCCTCGGGATCGAACGGGTGGCACCCGCCGAGATCATCCCGCGTGGCGGTACCGCGTTCGCGCGGCGCGTCGGGCTCCGCGGGCCGCTCTTCAACAGCAACAACATCGGGGGCTGGGTGATCTGGGATTTGTATCCGGAAGCGCGCGTGTTCCAGGACAGTCGCCTGCAGGCGTACCCGGCGCAGCACTTCCGCGACACCATGGAGGCCTATCGCTCCCATGAGCAGTGGAATGCGCTCGTCGCCGGCGTCGACTGGGCGATGCTGTCGGTGCCACGCGCCAACGATCTCTCCGGCGCCGGGCGGTTCCCGGCCGGCGACTGGGCGACCGTCTATTGGGACGATGCCAGCGAGATCGTCGTCCGGCGGACGGGCGTCTTCGCGAGCCTCATCGACGCCTACGAGTACCGGGTGCTGCGGCCCGGTTTCGACCCGTTCGGGCCCCTGCCGACCGACATCGCACGCGCGGATCGCCTGGTGACCGAGGTGCAGCGCAACCGCGACGAGAACCCCGCGAGCTTCGCGCCCGCGGCATGGCTCTGCGTGCACGGCGATCCCGAGGCGTGCACGGCGGCGTTCACCATGGCCGCCGCTCGACCAGGCCTTCGGCGGGTGGCGATCCGTCTCGAGCGGTTGCGCGCGGCCGCGAGCGAGGCCGACGCGATTGACTAAGCCGCGCCGCCACCGTCAAGTGGACCGCGCGGTGCGAGGTCGCACCGGACGAGTGGGAGGAGTGACGAGGATGCGTCGTTTCGGATTTGGTACGGTCCTGTGCCTGGCGATGACCACCGCCGGCGTGCAGCCGACCTGGGCGCTCACGAAGTGTGACATGACGTTCACGCTCGAAGGTTGGTCGGCCTTCTACAAAGCGGCGGACGGCAGCGGCATCGTGCGGTGCGACAACGGTCAGCGAACCAGGGTCCGCTTGGAGACGCGGGGCGGGGGATTGACCTTCGGGCGCTCCAAGATCGTCGGCGGCAGCGGGGATTTCTCGCCGGTCGCCGACATCGACGAGATCTTCGGCAACTACGCCAACGCCGAGGCCCACGCCGGCATGGGTGTCTCGTCGGGGGCGCAGGTGGTGACCAAGGGCTCGGTCTCCCTGGCGCTTTCCGGTACCGGCAACGGCGTCGACATCGGGTTCGCGTTCGGTCGCTTCACGATCGCGCGCGCCGTGCGGAGCGAGCCCATCGAGGAACGCCGCCGCGAGCCCGCCGGCACCGGACCGATCGACGACCGCGACTTGCCGCCGACCGACGTCGCACCCGCCCCATCGTCTTAGCCCGGACGCTTCGCTCCCCGGGCCGAATCTGCTAGCACCGCGCGCGGACTCGAGACCCGTTGACGGCCACGACCTCTCCTTGGCTCACGCTGCTGCTGCGGCGGGTCCCTGCTCTGGACTCGCTGCGCTCCTATGGCTGGAGCGATCTGCGCGTCGACGTGGTCGCGGGCCTGTCGGTCGCGGCCGTCGCCGTCCCCCAGGCGATGGCCTACGCGATGATCGCCGGCTTGCCGGCGGAGTATGGGCTCTACACGGCCATCGTGATGACCGCCGTCGGGGCCGTGCTCGACTCGTCCCGCCAGCTCATCAACGGGCCGACCAACGCGATCTCGATCGCGCTCCTGAGCGCCATCGGCTCCATTCCGGGTCAGGACGAGCGGATCCAGGCCGCGGTGCTGGTCGCCTTCCTGGTCGGCTCGATCCAACTCGCCATCAGCTTCCTGCGGCTCGGCGACCTGACCCGCTACATCTCGCATTCGGTCATCGTCGGGTTCACGGCCGGGGCCAGCGTGCTGCTGGTGCTGGATCAGATGAAGAATCTGCTCGGCCTGAAGTCGGTCGGCGGCGTGCACGACCATTTCCTGCTGCGCTTCTGGGACACCATGACCCAGGGGGGCGGCATCCACGCGCCGACGTTCGCGATCGGGGTCGCCTCGATCGTTCTGGTGCTCGGGCTCCGCTGGCTCAAGGACCGGCTCGATTGGAAGCTGCTGCCCGAGT
>CAZWAX010000163.1:0-11664 GCA_964631985.1 uncultured Polyangiaceae bacterium
GCGCTCGCCGCCGCCGCCGACAACGCGACCGACGGCTGGCGCTGCGTGGCACCACACCTCGCCGCCCGCCCGGGCGCGACCGTGCTGGTGGTCGCAGGGCTCGCGCCCAGCATCGCGCTCTACGCCGCCGACGCCGCCCTCGCGCTCGGCGCGCGCAAGGTCGACGTGCTCTCGCCCAATCCCGAGATCCTCGCCGTGGCCGAACGTATCGGTGCGACGCCGATCGAGTCCGGCTTCGGCGGCAAGCACGGCCCCTACGACCTCACGGTCGACGCCTCGGTCGATCCGGCCGGGCTGGCGCTGGCGCTCCGCGCGACCGATCACGAGGGCGTGTGCGTCTGTCCGGTCTACTATTTCGGCGAGTCGACGCCGGTGCCGCTCGGCCGCATGTACACCAAGGGCGTGCACTTCCACGCCGGCCGCTGCCATGCGCGTCACGAGATCCCGGCGGTCGCGGCGGCGATCGCAGCGGGGCGGCTCCACGGCGAGGTGATCGCGACCCGGCGCGTCGGGTGGAAGGACGCCGCGGCGGCCATGGCGGAGCCGGCGGTGAAGCTGGTCGTCGACCGCGGCCTCGTCTGACCTCGATGTTGGGTGGCACGGTGTCTCGCAGCGCTCGGGTACGAGGTGATCGTGGCCGATCCGAACTTTGCGCCGATATATGGACCCGCCGGCCCGGTGCACGTCGATTGGCTCGACCGCGTCACGCCGGTCGTGAAGATCGGCTATTCGATTTACCTGGACCACTTCGAATGACCGTCCGGCCCTCACCATAGGTCGTCCGCGAGCACCTGGAGAGTTTTCTCGCCATACCCCTTCGAGGGCTTGCCGACCTCCGGCTGCTGGCGGCGTAACCGCAGTCCCCGTCGCGGGCACTGCGTCCTCGTTGCGCTCGGTGAGATCCGGCGCGAGGTCGGAGGTCGATCTCGCGGCGTCAGGTCCGGCAAGGCTCGGTTACGTCGGCCGCACAGGTCGTTGATCTCCGATCGCCTGATACGGTATCGCAGCGCGTCGCGACGAGACCGTCCAACTTCGTCCGCCCATCACGGGAGAACGCATGACCATCACCAACTTGCCAATCATTCATATTGGAGCCGGCGTGACGTTCCTGCTTGCGGTCGTCCTCGGCGGCTCCTTTTCGGCGCACGCGCAGACCTGCGGAGACGCGGACGGCAACGCTCTCCTGACCGTCACCGATGGCGTGAAGGTCCTCCGCTCAGCGGCGGGCTTGGAAGAACAGTGTCCTAGCGCGCGCTGCGACGTCGACCACAGCGGCACGATCGGCATCACCGATGGCGTCAACGTCCTCAGCGCGGCGGCGGGCCTCCCGGTGACCCTGACGTGTCCGACGGATCGGATCATTTCGTCGGTCCTCGGCGAGAACGGGATCTTCGGCGACCTCACCAAAGTGCCAGGCGGGCTCACGGCGCCCGCCGGCGCTCCGGCGACCATCGGCGACGTCGAGTTCGATCAGTTCGCGGACGGTCGCACCAACACGATTACCGTCCCGTACGCCATATCCACGGCGCAAGCGCAGGGCGCAGCGGGGAGCGAGGTCAGCCTTTTGGTTGCATCATCGACGAGTACCGATCAAACGCCCGAGGACGCGTTCGTATTGCCCCTCGACGCCGCGGCGGCCTCCGTCACGATCGCGCTCGATCTGAAGCCCGATCTCGCGGACACGCAGTTCACGCTGAAGATTGCCAATGCCGAGAACGGGAGCGTGGTCGGACAGGTCGCGACGATCATCATCATCGTCGTCGGTGCGGTCCAGCCGAGATGTGGCAATCGCGTGGTGGACGACGGTGAGACGTGTGATCCCGGCGGTCGCAATTGCGCCGTCGATGGGGTCCCCGGCTTCTGTACGGACGAATGCCAATGCGATCCTTTCCCGGGACGCTTCCGCGACAACGGCGATGGCACGGTCATCGACACGAACACGCAGCTTCAATGGGAACAGAAGACCGGTACCATCGGGCCGGCCATCGATTGCTCGAGAGTGACGTGCTCCGATCCGCACGACGTGAACGGGACGTATGCGTGGTGTCTCGACGCCGACCACAATGGCGCCTGCGACGACCCGACCGGTCCGAAGGACGGGGGCGCGTACGAGGACTTCTTGAAGAAGCTGAATACCGCCCCGTGCTTCGCCGGCCAATGCGACTGGCGCCTGCCAGACGTCAATCGAGATTTCGGCACGACGGAACTGGAGACGATCGTCGACCTGAGCGTGCCCGGCTGCGCGACCGTCCCGAACGCTCCTCCATGTATCGACCCGATCTTCACGCCGTCCACGGGCAATGGATACTGGTCGAGTCGAGCGGTCGCCGGGCAGCCGTTGTTCGCGTGGTTCACGGCCTTTTTCGACGGCGTCGTGGACTATCAAGGCAAGACAGTTCCTCAAAACGTGCGGGCGGTGCGGACCGTGCAGGCTGGAGAGTAGTCACCGGGATGCGGAGCGCCCTCAGATCTCACAGGCCCGCGTGCGGAATGGCAGCGACTCGTAGCGGCGGACGAACGCGCCCGGGGCGTAGCGGCCGGGTTCCCAGTCGACGCTGAAGTCCGGACAGCGGGTGAGCAACTCCTCGAGCATGTCGACGTGCGTCCGAACGCCGGGGCGCCGATCGGATCGCCTCCCCAGAAGGCGAGCGCGGCCCTCGCCAAGGCGCGAGCAGGTCTGCTCGTGAAAGTGTGCGGAGCGTGTGGCGGTGAAGACGGTCTCTGTGACGGCGCAGGCGACCTGAGTCCCGGGCGATTGGCTTCCCTGCGTCCTGCGCCGCCTTCGCGATCCCGGACGGCAGTACTTGCGGCGGGGCGGTGGGTACCCTCGGCGACCTCACAACGTGCCTCGGCTGCGTCACGGAGTTCGCGTTCACCTGCACCGATCGCCTGCAGGTACCGCGCTACGCGGCGTATCCAGCGGGACGCGACCGTTGAGCCGACGCTGAGCTGGCAAAGCTCCGCTGCATCGCCGGCCACACCGTTGGCAGGTGGAGCAGTCGATCGCCTCGATGGCCCTCGCGCGGGTGGCGATCTGCAAGTGGTCGGCCCATCGACGACGACGGTCGCGGCCGCCGCCCTGCGCGGCAGGATGGGAACCGTCAGGTCGTGGCGAGAAGCAGTCCTTCTCCCAACGTGCGGAGCTCGCCGATCATGCTGTTTCTCTATTTCATCGATCACGCAGCAAGAATGCTGCGTCCGGTGAGCATCGTGGCACGTGTCGCGAGAGACGGATTGGCGGTCATCGACGGCATGTATCCCCAACTGGCAAGCCGCGCGCCGCTCGGTCGACGAGCTTTTCAAGCCTGCGAGCACGCCGGCGCGCACCTTGGTACACAACGGAAACTCTGGAGTTCTTCTCGCCGTGAACGTGGCGGAGCTGCTTGCCACGGCACGTCGCTGCCAGGGGGTGGTCGAGGTCGTGCCCCAAGTCGGAGATTTCGTCGCGGTGGACGAGCCCTTGTTCGTTCTCTACGGCGGCACCGTCGCGGTCGATGACCGCACGCTGCGTACGCTCGTCGCGTTCGGCGGCGAGCGTACCATCGACCAGGATCCGACGTTCGCATTGCGCATCCTCGTCGACATTGCGCTCAAGGCGTTGTCCGCCGCCATCAATGACCCAACGACGGCTGTGCTTGCCATCGATCAGCTTCACCGTCTGCTCCGGGCGGCGGGTCTCAGATTTCTGCTCGGAGACGTCATCACGGATGCGGACGGCGAAATGCGACTGATCTTTCGGACGCCGAACTGGGAAGACTTCGTGCAACTCACTTTTCGCGAAATACGCAGTTGCGGCGCAGGGAGCTTCCAAATCACTCGGCGCCTGCGAGCGATGGGAGAGAATCTCATACAAACCCTGCCCGAGTACCGTCATGCAGCTTTGCGCACCGAATTGGAGCTTCTGGACCGGGCGATCGACACGCAGTTCGTCTTTCCGGAGGACCGGGCGCTGGCCCGCGTTGCCGACGCGCAGGGGCTGGGGGGCGCCCGGCGCCGTTCATGAAGATACCGCGTCACGAACAGATCCTCGCGCACGCGTGATATCGGGCTTCCCAGCGTCGCTCCAAGAGGGAGATCACCTATGGACGAGCACGGTTCCTTCTTTGCATCGCTCACGCGGGGGACCCACGTCCTCGGCGTCGCGTTGGTCGGCCTCGGGATCGTCTCGGCGCTCGCCCCCGGCTTCACCGCCGCGCCGGTCGTCATCCTCATCGGGATCCTGGTCGTGCTCGCGGGCATCGTCCGCGGCGTGTTCGCCTGGCGCGCCTGGTCCGCCGGAAAGAGCCCGCTCGGTCTCCTTACCGGAGGCCTCACCGTCGCCTGCGGGCTCGCGCTCGTCTTCAATCCGGTGGCGACGGTCGGCGCCGTGTCTTCGTTAGTGGCGCTCTACATGATTCTCGACGGCGGATCGGGGATCCTGTTCGCATCCGAGCTCGGGGACGACGAGGAGCGCACGTGGATCCGGGGTGATGCGTGGCTCTCGATCGCGCTCGGCGTGTCGATGTGGGTGGGCTGGCCGCTCTCGGGCCTGCGCGCGCTCGGCGTGCTGATCGGCATGAAGCTCGTGTCGGCGGGAGCGCTCGTCCTGCGCCTCGAGCGCGGCATGCAGCGTGCCGGTGCGAGGGTCACCGCACTCCGCTCACGGCTGGGCGCCTGAGCGGGTACCGTCCGGGGGACCTTGCGATCTCACCGCAGCAGCAACTGCACCGCAACGATCTTGACGATCGTCGCGCACGGGTAGCAGATCGCGTAGCCCACGTCCGGGCGGTCCGTCGGCGCCAGGCGTGCCGCTGCGGCGAGGATCGCCGGGTTCCCGGTCGCACCCGAGCAGATGCCGAGCAGCTCGTCGAAGGGGATGCGCAGCAGGTATCCACCTCCGAGCACGATCAGGACGAGGGTGAGCAACACGGCGGCGCCGCCGAGGAGGATCGGAATACCGTTCGATGCCACCGCCTTGGCGAACGGCTCGCCGGCACCGATCGCCACCACGCCGATGAACACGGCGAGCCCGAGATTCCGCAGCACCAGGTTCGCGACCACGGGCATGGTCCAGCCGATCGGCCCGGTGCGGCCGAGCCAGCCGAGCACGAGCGCCATGACGAGCGGCCCACCTGCGACGCCGAGAGCGAAGCTGCCGCCGCCCGGCAGCGGAATCGGGATCATCCCGAGCAGGAGGCCGAGCGCTATTCCGATCCCGACGGAGACGAAGGACAGCTCGGCATTGCCCTTCATGCTGTCGCCGAAGAATCGTCGGGCCTCGGGCTGTCGCCCCACCGGAACCGCCATGACGAGGCAATCGCCGAACTCGAGGACGAGATCGGAGGCGGCGACCATCTCCGCGTCACCGCGGCGAACGTGCGAGATCATGACGGGGAAGTCGGGCAGGGCGATCGTCCCGAGCGGCTTGCCCGCGAACTCGGAACGCGACACGTACGCCCGCACCACGTCGTAATCGGTGCGGTCGCGGCTGAGGAGACCCGGCTCCTCGCGCCCGACGATCGTCTTGGCGCTCTCGAGGCTCTCCGGATGGCCGGCCAGCAGGACGCCGTCGCCCTCGTGCAATCGCATCTGGGCGATCGGCGGCACGTTCATCTGCTCGTGTCGCACGACCACGATCCTGACGTCGGCGGGCAACGCCGCCGCGAGATCGCCGATGCTCCGTCCGTGGCTCTCCGGTCCGATGATCAGCTCGACGAGTCGCAGGGTGCTTGCCGGCACGTCGAACGCCGGTTTGACCAGCGCGGCCATGATCGTCATCAGGATGATCGGCCCTGCCACCCCGAACGGATAGGCGACGGAATAGCCGATCATCGGGTCCAGATTGCCGGCCACCACGAGCGCGGCTTGCAGCGTGGGCGTGTTGGTGCCGGAGCCCGCGAACAATCCGGCCGCGGTCGCCAGCGAGACGCCGAGCGGGCCGGCGACCGCCCGCGCCACGAAGAGCGAGGCGACCACCGCGATGCAGGTGAGCGCCATGTACTTGAGGCCCGGCCCGCGGAGACTCGCGAAGAATTGCCGACCGTATTGGATGCCCACCCCGTACACGCACATCAGCAGGCCGAGGGTTCCGACGGCCGGGTTCGGAGCCGCCTCCGGCGCGAAGGCTCCGATGAGGAGACCCGTGAACAGGACCGCGCCGGCCCCGAACGAGACTCCGGCGAACGAGATCTGTCCGACGGCGTACCCCGTCGCGATGGCGAGAAAGAGCGCCAGTAAGGGCGACGACTCGAGCAGCGTGCGAATCCATTCGAGCATGACTGGAGTCGGGCCGTTATGCCCTCAACCACGATCGATGCGTAGGCTCGACGTCCGGCCGCGTGTCAGCAGAATCGGATCGTGTGGCGCGGCATCGGTGTGTGCCACTGGATGCCGCGGGCAAGGAGGCGGTGAGCCGCGGGGCCAAGGTAAACGTCCACCGGATGGTGTTCGTCAGAACGCCGGCGACGTCAAAACTCACGACGAGCAACCCGCCGTCACAGCATTGAGTGGATGGGTAGGATGCCGACGGCATTGGCCTTGAACCGCCTCCACCAGCTGGTTTCGGGCTCCTTCGTGTAGACCCGAATCGTGCCGCCGTTACTGGTCGTCCAGCGGAGCCGTCCCTGCTCCAGCGTGACGTGATAGCTGTTCTCCGGCTTGATCCCTTCCTCGAAGAACTCCGCGACCATCTCCGCGAACGCAGGGCTGTCGACGAGCAGCGCGAGCTCGGTGTTGATGTCGGCCGAGCGTGGATCGAGATTGTAGCTACCGACCACGACGTACCGGCGATCGACGACCATCGCCTTGGCGTGCAGTCCGGCGTGCGACGTCTTCGACAACCCCGACCAGCGCAGCTGCTGCACGCCGGAGTCCGGTCGCAGCTCGTAGATCTCCACCCCGTTCTCGAGCAGATCGTCGCGGTACTTCTGGTACCCCGAGTGAACGGCGACGACGTCGTTCGAGGCGAGGGAGTTGGTGAGCACGCGGACTCTCACCCCTCGGGCGTGCAACGCGGCGACGAGCTCGACCCCGTGGTCACGGGGGACGAAATAGGCGTTCTCGATCAGGACCTCCTTCTGGGCGTTGGAGATCAGTGCGTCGAGCGCGCTGAAGATCATGTGGCTCGGCTTCTGGGCCTTGTCGGGGCGATCGTAGAGGACACGCACCGGGGCCCAGATCAGCGAGTCACGGACGTCCTCCATCTCGGCCTTCAGGGTGTCGACCTCTTCGTCGATGGGGTACGGGAGCCGCTCGTTCACCATCTTCGCGCGCATCTCCGCGATCGCGGCGTCGCACTCCGCGCGCGTGGGCGGCGTCTTTACGAAGGCCGCGTAGGGGACGGCGGACACGCTGTTCCAGAAATCGTCGAAGATCTCCGACGCGTCGCGAACCACCGGACCCACCGCGACGGTGTCGAGATCACGATAGTTCGCCTCGCCGTGCACGCCAAAGTAGTGATCGGCGATGTTGCGCCCGCCGATGATCGCCATCGCGTTGTCGGCGACCATGAGCTTGTTGTGGGAACGCCGGTTGACGCGCGACGGGTCGATGAGGAAATCGCTCCAGCGGTTGCCGCGGTTGCGAAAGGGGTTGAAGGCGCGGATCTCGATGTTGGGATGCGCCGATAGCTGCGCGATCGCGGTATCGCGATCGACGACAGAGACGTCGTCGAGCAGCACGCGCACGCGGACCCCGCGATCCGCGGCTCGGATGATGCGGTCGGCGAGCAGGTGCCCGCTGATGTCGGCGTCCCAGATGAAGTACTGAAGATCGAGGGACCGTTCCGCGAGGTCGGCCAGCGCGAGTCGCGCCACCAGCGCCTTGGACCCGTAGCGCATGTACACGACACCCGACTCCCCGGGATGCTCGGCTGCCGCCGGGTCGAAGAGTCGGCCAAGCGACGTCGCGTGATACTCCTGGAACGCCGTCGACGGAGAACGAGGGTATTTCGCGTAGTGGGCCGCGCAACCAGCGACGACCGAGAGAGCGAGCAACGCGCCGGCCGCGCGTCCGAACCATGACTTCGGATCAGAGAGACTCATAGTCGCGATCCCCCGTGCAGTGGATGCGCCCTCACGTCGAGTCATCGGTCATCGGTGATGGGACGGTCGGTGGCGAGGCTCCGTTCGACCGAAGCCTCGCCACCGGTCTTTTACATGTCCGGCCGGACCGTATTCAGACTAGGCTCAGTCGAATCCCCAGACCTTGACCTTGGCCGTCGGTGCATCACCGAGAATCTTGTAGTTAATCGTCACCGACCCGAGGGTGCCCTCGTGTCCAGGAGCCGACTTCGCGGCCGTTTGTCCTCCGGCCTTGATGACGCCGACGTTCCATTCGGTTTCGTCGGGGCGATTTTTCCAATGGAGGATGACCTTCTTGATCTCCACATCGGCGCCTTCGACGGAGAGCTTCACGTCCTTGACGTCCTCCTTGATCCACTTTGCATCTTCCGCGGTGATCCTCACGCTCGGATCGGTGGCCTTGATCGTGGTCTCGGAGAGTACGAACCACTCGTCTTTGGCTCCGGCCGTGGCTACCACGCCCATCAAGATGATGGACGCAACGCCAAGGACGCGCCTCAGATATGCTACCTTCATGGTCGCTATCCTCTTCTGATCTCCAGTGAGGGGGAGATCGTTCCGCCAGACCGCTGGACCCGATCGAGTCACGGCGGTGGGACTAGGTACAAGCACCAATGGCCCTCGCAGCTTTTGAATTCGCACTCAAGGGTTTCTGTCCTCGTTGATCTCTCGAATCTGCATTCTGTGGGACTGCGAAGGCGAAGTGCGCCACTTCGTTGCAGGCTGGCGTCGGGCATCGCCTCAGTGCCCTGGGGGTTTCTCTCACCGGTCCGTCCGTGCTCGTGAGGGGCGCAGAACCGGAATTTCCCGCGTCCGACGGGTCGAGGGCGGGGGCGGGCCTCACGCGCGACCCTCGCGCGGCTCCTGGCTGCGTTCCGTACCCGCTACGGCGGCGGCGGCGTGCGCTGCTCGATGTAGCTGGTGAGCGACCGCACCTCGCGCGCCTTCCGTTCGAGCAGGTGGCTTCCGAGTATGAACACCTCGACATGACCCCGGACGACATCGTCGAGGCGCATCCGCATCTGACGCTCGCGGATGTCCATGCTGCGCTCGCGTACTACTACGACCATCAGGGCACGATCCGGCAGGAATGGCAGGAGGCGGACTCCCTCGTCGCGACGCTGCGGACGCGCTTCGCGTCGCGCCTGCAATCCGATTCGGAGTAGCGAACACGGATGGCGCTTCACTTCTACGCCGACGAGTGGGTGGATGCGCGGCTCGTCGCTGGTCTTCGACGGCGCGGTGTCGACATCATCACCGCCGGGAGCGAGAGCCTGTTCGGAGCCAGTGACGCCGAGCACGTGGACGCGGCGATGGCGATGGCCGAGCCGGCCTTGAAGCTGGTGGTGGATCGCGGGCTCTGACCCGAGATCACCGCGGCGCGTGACCGACCCGGGCGTCGTCCATCCCCGGGCATGACGGGGGCGCGCCGGCGGCGCGTCGGGCGGCAGGCGGCCGGGGGCGGGTCCACGTGCCGCTCCGGAGGCCGCCGGGATGCGCCTCCGCGGGCGGTGCGATGCCGGTGCTTTGCTGCACCACCGTCAGGGGCTCCGGCAGCAACTCCTCGTAGGCGAGCGCGGGCAGCCAGTGGGCGCGTCGCCCGCGCCGCCACGCCTGGAAGAGATAGCGTGGGAACGACCGGCCGGCGAGGGCGCGGCCGCGGACGGTGACGCCGGCGACCAGGAGCGCGTTCGCGTAGCCGCCCGACTGCGCCAGCGAGAACGGCAGCAGCGCCGCCTCGCCGAGGTCGTCGGTGCCGTAGCCGGTGAGCACGTGCCAGAGATCGTGCGTGAGGATGCTGCGCTCGCGGAACCACTCGCGGGCGTCATCGAGCCGTGGTCGCGCCTCGCCGCGCGCGGCCACGGTCGCTTCCAGGTGCGTCTTCAGGTGCAGCAAGCCGAGCGGGTGGAAGCCGTTGGCGTCGAGGTACGCGAGATAGGCGTGGCCGAAGCTCCCCGCCGGTAGCGCGGCGAGCGCGGCGCGGTCGCTCAGGCCCGCGGCGAGCGAGGGGCGCGCGGCGAGCAGGCGACGCCCGGTCGGGTCGCGGCGGAAGCGTTGGAACGCCCGCTCCTCGACGTCGCGATCGATGGCGTCGAAGATCTCGAAGGCCAGGATCGTGTCGTCCGGGTTCGCGAGCAGCCCGCGGAGCGCGCGGACGGCCCGACCCCACTCCCGCGGTCGGCGGGGCTGGGGAGCAAGACTCGTATCGTCGTCGAGCATGAGACACCTCCTTCGTTCTGCGGCGAAGGGTAGCGACGACGGGAGCCGGAAGTCCTGACGGATTCGTGGGGATTTCATGGTCATTGCCGGCGCCCGTCGGGTGCCGGCATGTGCGCTAGGCGGGGAGCTCGTCGAGGAGCCAATTGCGGCGGACCCCGAGGGCCGCCGACGCGGTGGCGACCTCGCGTTCGAGGGTCGCGCTACGCGCCCGGTCGCCGCGCCCGCCGCGCCCGGCCAGGAGCCGAGCGTATCCCGCCTGGACGTCGATGCGGGCGAGTCGCGCGCCCATCGCGGTCGCCTTCACGAGCGCCCGCTCGTAGTGGCGGACGCCGTCGTCGAAACGGCGCAGCGCGATGCTCAAATGCCCCAGGATCGCCGCCACCGGCTCGCCGACCGCGCGCAGCATATCGTGGACCGCGACCAGGTCGGCGTACGGCGTGAGCAAATCGTAGAGCCGGGCGGCGCATGGCCGGTCGGCGAACAGCACCGCGAGTCGGCTCGCGCCCGCGAGCGTGATGAGCCAGTGCTCGTCGCGCTCGAGCCCGGCCTCGATGCGCGCCGCGACGCGCTCGAACTCGTGCCGCGCCGTATCGCGCTCCCCGCGCAGCCAGAGCGCAAAGGCGAGGCCGCTCCGCACCGCCGGCTCGAACGCATAGGGGAGCGCCATCATCTCGCCGAAGAAGACGCGGGCGAGCTCGGGATCGTCATCCCGTCCGCGGAGATGGAGGATGGGATACATCTGTCCCGCGAACATGAAGTGGGCGTAGGGCACCGTTCCGCGCCCGCGTTCCAGCGCGTCGCGAAACGTCCGCTCGGCCGCATCGAGGTTCCCGCGCGCGAGCGCCAGGCTGCCGCTCCAGAACGTGCTGAAAAAGAGGAAGGCCGGCTGTCGGAACGCCACGGCCGCCTCCCCGTAAGCGGCCAGCGCCCGCCCCGCTTCCACCATGTCGCCCCGCAGAAGGTGCGCGCCGAAAGCCGCATCGTGGGCGACGAGCGCCATCGGCACGCCGCCGCCGCGCCGGCCGAAGGCCAGGAGCTCACGGCCGACCGCCAGACGCTCGTCGATGTGGTCCGGGCCGAGCGACGCCCAGAGACGAGCCGAGAGAGCGTCACGGAGCGCGCGATCGTCCGCGCTGCGCTCGGCGAGCGTCAGCGCCTCGTGGCTGAGCGCGGCGCGTGTCGCCATGCGGTCGGCATGGGGCGGCGTTCCCGCCATGCGGCTCAGCAGGCGCGCGCGCAGCACCGGAAACGCCGCGCCGACACCGGCCAGCGACTCCTCGAGCAGAGCCACCGTGACGGGATCGCTCGGCGAGCCCATCTCGGTCGGGCCGCGAAACCCGAGCGCGGCGCGTGCCAGCAGGTCGGCGCGCCGGAGCTCACGGGC
>CAZWAX010000164.1:0-11660 GCA_964631985.1 uncultured Polyangiaceae bacterium
CAGGATGTCCATTGGGGCCCCGCGCTCGAGCGCGCGCATCTGGGTCGTGACGTGTGCGAGCACGCAATTCTGCGTCGGGATCTGCAGGCGTGTGATGAGATCGTGCGTGAGGCGGAGCAGGCCGGTCACGCTGTCGACCTCGTCGACGACGGGGTTGATGCCGATGAGCGCGTCACCGGCGCCGTAGGCGAGCCCTTCGTAGATCGCGGCCGTGATGCCGTCGTGGCCGTCGCTGGGGTGGTTCGGTTGCAGGCGGGTACTCAGGCGGCCCGGCAACCCCACCGTCGTGCGGGCGCGTGTCGTCACAGGCAGGCGCTTCGCGGCGTAGATCAGGTCGAGATTCGAGCAGAGCTTCGCGACCGGGGCTGCCATCTCTGCCGTGAGGCCGCGGCTCTCGCGCCGCATTGCCTCGGTCCTGGTCTCGGCGGCGAGGAGCCAGTCGCGGAGCTCGCCCACACTCCAGCCGCGGATCTCGCGATAGACCGCCTCGTCGACGCCGGCATCGATCACGCGGCTCACCTCGTCCTCGTCGAGCGGCGCCACCGGATGAGCGCGCAGATCGGCGAGGCTGAACTCGGCGAGCACGAGCTTGGCGGCGGCGCGCTCCTGGTGGGAGCGGGCGCCAATGCCGGCCCGCTCGTCGCCCGCCTTGGGCTCGTTGGCGCGTCCGAGCACTTCCCGCACGGAGCCGAAGCGATGGCTCCGCCCGTGCACGCGCGCCGACAGCTGCATGGCCGCGATGTACTAGACGCCGGCCGACGAGTCGAGGTGAGGGCGCGAAGCGCCCAAGCGCACGGGGCCAAATCTAAGGCGCGCCGATCGCTCCGGAGGATGCTGTGGCGTCGAGCACGCGCGACGCGTCCAGCCATGTGCGCGCGTTCTTGCGAACGTCGCGCAGGCGAATGCGGTTCTCGGGATCGAGCACGAAGGTGGCGGGAAACGCGGCGACGGTGCCGTCGGGTGCAAGTGTCTCGAGCCCGAGGCGGTCGATCAGCCCGCCGTCGTCGATCAAGACCCAGAAAGGCAGGTGGCGATCGCGTACGAAGGCCAGACTCCTGGGCGTGGCCTGGGCTGCTGGAAGGACGACGGCGACGCGCACGTCGCGGCGACCAGTGACGGCCTCGGCGAGATCCAGCAGGTGAGCCTTGGTGGGCGCCGACCAGTCCAGGCTCGGCACGATCACGACCACGGCCGTCGCCCCGCGCAGCTGATCGCGCCCCACCTCGACGCCGCTCACGTCGCGGAGCGTGAACGCCGGAAACTCGGTGCCGACTGCCGGCCCCGTCTCGCGCAGCTCGTCGCGGGCGGTGGGCTCGGGCGCGTAGCAGCCGCCGATCCGCACCGTCACGCCGAGCAGATAGAGGCAGAGCAGGGTGACGCCGATCCGGCCCGCGAAGACCATCGGGACGCTGGGTTCGGGGGCGCTCATGCGATGGGTGGTGGCACGCGTGGCGGCCGGAGCCAGATGAAGCCGAGCGCCAGCACCAGGAAGACAGCGGACTCGAGCCGGAGCTGGTCGCCGGCCGGGCGATACTCGCCGGAGTACCACGCGAGCAGTCGCACCGTTGCGCCGAGAATCAGTCCGACCGTCGTGGCCGTGGCGACGCCGGGGTGCAGGGTCGGTGCGCGTACCGTCGCGCCGAGAGCGACGGCCCAGACGATCAGTCCCGTGCCCGCGACGGCGAGGATGTAGTACCCCCATGGATCCGTGTCGAAGAGGGGGCGGGCGAGGACCTGGAACAACGTGCGATCGATGAAGCCGCAAATGAAAACGAAGCCGAACAGGAAGAAGAAGCTTGCCGTCACGGCAGCGAGGACGCGATACGCGAGGTGACGGGGCATTGGCGTCGGCCGCGTGTCCTCGCAGAGGGGGTAGGGGCTGTCAACGGGGCGCCGGCTTGGCGACTCGCCGAGCCGAGGTGTAAGGAGGCGAGCCCGGCGCCACCGTGGCGCCGCATGCGCGGCGCGGCTGCGCCGTGGAGGAGATGCGACGTGAGCGCGGAACGAGCACGATGCGAGCGGGGGTGCCTCACCGGAGAGGGCCTCATCGAGACCGTGGATGGTCCGGTCGCGATCGGCGGCCTGGTCGGCAAGTCGATCACGGTGATGACGCGGCTCCCGAACGGGAACGTTGGTTTTCGGTTGTTCACGAAGATCGCGGTGACGGCGACCGCGGTGCCCGTGGTGCGCGTCACGTTCGACAACGACCAATCGGTGATCGTCGATCGCGGCCACGTGTTCTACGCGGCGGGCGGCGTCGAACGGCCGGTCGACGCGCTCATGCCAGGCGAGCTCCTCGACAGCAGCCATCATTTCCCGGTGGGCTACGTCTTTCGGCGGATGGACGGCAGCACGCAGGTGTCGGCGGGTGCGGTGGCGGTGGCGAGCGTGGCGCCGGCAGGACAGGCCGACGTGTACGGTGGCATCGTCAATGAGACAGGCAGCTACTTCCTCACCGCCGGCGTGCTCTGCAAAGCCTGACGCCCGCTGCGCTCACTGACGACAGGGCGGAGCGCTCAGCTGCGCGGCTGGCGCGACGTCGCTCGCGTGCACGCGTTCGGCATGCTTCCCCGGAGATCCGGCATGGCCGTTCCAGAGGTCGCTCGGCGCGACCCGGGTGATCGTGACGTCCCGTGGTCGGCTGCCGGTGGCGATCACGAGGGCCACCGAGGCGTCGATCGGCCCGCGCAAGCGTCGCGCGGCATCGGCGATGGACATGCCCTGGGTCGGTGTCCCCTCGATCGCGAGGATCCGGTCGCCGGGGCGGATGCCGGCGGTGGCGGCGGGACCGTCCGGGACGACGCGATCGACGACGAGCTCGGGCGTGTCGCCGGAGCTCTGGAGCTGATCGAGCGACATCCCGATGATGCCGATACCGTTCGCCTTCGCCTGCGCGCTCGGTGGCGGGCAGGGGCGGCTCGCGGTGCTCTGCATCGTACGGGTGCAGGCCGGGAGGGCGAGTACGGCAACAACGACGACCATGGCCAGATGACTCCGCATCGCTCGTCCCCCTCTCGGGCTGCCGGCCGCCGGAGCTGCGTTCCGACGGCGGCGTGTCGTCCGCACCGGCGCATGCGTCGAGCGCCGGCGGAGCCTTATAGGAAGATTCCGCTGCGCTTTGCGAGCAGGGCGCCGAGGTCGTCGGCGATCGCGGCGCGTACGCGTTCCGTGAGCTCCGCGACCCGCACGTCTTCGGAGCGGCCATCGGGAGGCGGCGGCGCGATGGGGACGCCGAAATGCATCGACCACTTGGTCGGGAGCGGCAATGCCCCAGCAATGCCGCAGAGCGGAAACGTCGGCGTTACCGGAATCCAGGGGATGCCGACGAGCCGTCCCGCTCGGTACAGCCGGGCGACGACGGGGTAGGCCTCTTCCGCGCCGACGATTGCGACGGGAACGATCGGGCTCCCGGTGCGAACGCTCAGCCGGGCCGTGCCGGTCTTGAAGGGACGGAGGCGATAGCGCTCGGTGCAACGTTTTTCGACGCCCGCGATCCCTTCGGGGAAGAGCCCGACCAGCTCGCCGCGTTCCAGGAGCCGTTCGGCGTTCGGCAGCGACGCGGTGACGCCGCCGAGGCGGCGGTACACGTCGCCGACGAAGGGAAGGGCATCGACGAACTTGTCGTACAGAACGCGGAGGCACCGCCCGATGCCGAGCTCGCGCGCGGTCGCCATCATGAAGGCGTCGGCGGGCACGGCCCCGGAGTGATTCGCGACCACCAGGGCCGCCCCGGTGGGTACATGCTCCAATCCGCTCACCTCGATCCGCCAGTACTGCTCGAACATGAAGCGGAATACGGGCAGCGCGCGGGCGCGGAAGGTGGGATCGAGGCCGAACGGATCGGGGCCGGGATCGACAGCGGGTGCGGGCGCGGCAACCGGTGCGGGAGCAGCGGCGGCCGGCGCGGCCTCCAACCTTGCGCTCTCTGCCGGCGGGGTCGCGTGCACCGCCGACGCGACGCCGCCGATCGCCGTGGTGACGATCGTCACCTGATGGCCCGCAAGATCGGCGAGCGTCGCGATCAGCCCCGTCGCGACGGTATCGGCGACGAAACGCAGCTCGACGTTCACCGGGACGCCGTGGCGGAGGCGGAGCGCCAGGGCCTCGCGCCGCACCCGCGCGACCGCCGACTCGTCGAGGTCGGCGACGAACGTCAGTGGCGGGTGATCGCCCGCGGTCGCGTAGATGCTGGCGGCCAGGAGCCCGAGGGGTCGACGCCGACGGTCCGGTGACGCGCCCGCGGAGGCGGACGCCATGAGCTGCGGCGCGGAGCGGATGAGCATGCGATCCTCACATGGTCCGCGCCACCCCCCGCATTGTCAACGCGGTTTCGGGCGCCGCGGCCCGCGTTTCGATCTTGCGTCCTCGCCCGACCGTCGATATTCCGAAGCGCTTCGAATCGTGACGACCCCCCAAGCCCGACGTCCCGTGCTGTTCGTGCTTCCCACCCTCGGCGGCGGGGCGGCGCGGGTGGTGATCACGCTGCTCCGCCACCTCGACCGGACGCGCTTCGAGCCGCATCTGGTAGTCTTCTACACGTTTTACGGGTTCTGGTTCCGGTCGGAGGTGCCCGATGACGTCGTGATGCACGTCCTCGACGCGCAGCGGGCGCGGAACGCCATGCCGAAGCTGGTGCGAGTCATCTGGCAGGTGCGCCCGGCCGTGCTCGTGGCGACTCAGGGCTACATCAATTTCCTGCTGCTGCTCGCCAAGCCGTTCTTGCCGGCGTGCAAGATCGTCATCCGCGAGGTCATCGGCGAGCGCTACATGGAGCACAATCGTTATCGGGATCTGCTCTATCGGTGCTATCTACGCCTCGTGCGCCGCGCCGATCGGATCATCACGCAAACCGAGGCGGTGGCGCGTCGGCTGACCGGGGAGATCGCGCCGCGGCCGGGTCAGATCGAGTGTCTCCACAATCCGGTCGATGCCGAGCGCCTGGCGGCCGCGGCGGCGCACGCGCCGTCTCCGTTCACCGGGCCCGGCCCCCATGTGCTCGCGATGGGACGGCTGACGGGGCAGAAGGGCTTCGATCTGCTGCTCGATGCCATGGTGGGTGTGCGGGCCGCGGGGGTGCCGGCGCGGCTCACGATCGTCGGCGTCGGCGAGCTCGAAGCGGAGCTGCGGTCCAAGGCCGCGGCGCTCGGCCTCGCCGACGTGGTCGCGCTCGTCGGGTTCCAGGAGCAACCCGAGCGCTTCTTCGCCCATGCCGACGTCTTCGTCCTATCGTCACGCTATGAAGGGATGCCGAACGTGGTGTTGGAGGCCCTGGCCTGTGGGCTCCCGATCGTCGCCTTCGATTGTCCGCACGGCGTGAGCGAGATCGTCCACGACGGGGTGAACGGCCGCCTCGTGCCCGCCGAGGACGTGCCGGCGCTCACGGCGGCCCTGATCGACGTGTTGCGCGACGAGACCATGCTCCGTCGCTTGCGCACCGGCATCCCGGACACGTTGCGCTCCTTCACCGCGCCGGTCGTGAGCGCGCGCTGGAACGCGCTCTTCGCGCAACTCACCGAGGCCTGAGCCGCCGGTCCTCGGCGCGACTCGTTCATCGTCATGTGCGGCATCTGCGGCATCGTCGACTTCGAGCACGGCCGGCCGATCGCGCCGGAGCTGGTCGACCGGATGCGCGACACGATGAAGAATCGTGGGCCCGACGACGCCGACACCAAGATCCTGCCCCATGCCGGTCTCGCGCAACGCCGGCTCAGCATCATCGATCTCTCGCCACGCGGCCGCCAGCCGATGAGCAACGAGGACGGGTCGGTGTGGCTCGTCTACAACGGCGAGATCTACGACTTCGAGACGTTGCGCGCGGAGTTGCTGGCCGCCGGCCATCGCTTCACGAGCGACTCGGACTCGGACGTGCTGGTGCACGGGTACGAGGAGTGGGGCATCCACGGTCTCCTCGAGCGCATCAACGGCATGTTCGCGTTCGCGATCTGGGATGCCCCCAAGCGCACGCTCCACCTGGCACGCGACCGGCTCGGCAAGAAGCCGCTGTACTATGGGTGGCACGAGGGCCGCTTCCTGTTCGCGTCCGAGCTGAAGGCACTCTGGGTCGCCGATCCGGGCGGCTGGCGCGTGCGTCCGGATTCGCTCGCGCGCTTTCTCTACTGGACGTACCTGCCGGGCCGCGAGACGATCTATGCCGACGCGTTTCAGGTGCTGCCGGGTCACGTTCTCACGGTCACCGCCAACGGGCAGCGCGAGGAGCGCTATTGGCGCGTGTCGTTCGCGCGCAAGGTCGGCGGGTCGACCGACGACCTCGTCGACGCCGCCGATCGGGTGGTCGCCGCCGCCGTGCGACGTCGCTTGCGGAGTGACGTGCCGCTCGGGGCGTTCCTCTCCGGGGGCGTCGACAGCGGGATCGTGGTGAGCTGCATGGCGGAGGGGTCCGCCCAGCCCGTGCGCACGTTCTCGATGGGTACCGGCGATGCGGCTCACGATGAGCGCACCTATGCACGTCGCGTCGCGGAGCACTGCCGGACCGCGCATACCGAGTTCGAGGTCACCGCCGACGCCTGGAACCTGCTGCCGCGTCTCGTGTGGGAGTTCGGCCAGCCCTTCGGCGACGAGGCCTGCATCCCGACGTACTACGTCGCCAAGAGCGCCCGGCAGTACGTCACCGTGGCGCTCACGGGTGACGGCGGGGACGAGTCCTTCGCCGGATACAGCCAGCATCTCGGTCGCTATCTCGGGGCCGCGGTCGGGCGGGTCGTGCCGCAAGGGCTCCTCGATCGCTGGCGGCGCGGCAACACGGCCCTATTCGATGCGGGCGACCGCGGCTGGCGCGCGTCGGCGGCGCGCTTCCTGCGCTATGCCCAGGACGATCCGCTCGTGAATTGGGCCGGCGCGACGACGTGGTCGTTGCACCACATCCCGGCCCTCTGGTCGGCCGCCCATCGTGGGCTGGCCGATCGCGACGTGCTGCTCGGCTATGCGCTCGAGACGGCGGCCGACTTCGACGGGGATTCGGCGCTCGATCGCGCGCTTCACCACGATCTCACGGTGCTCTTGCCGTTCGGCTACAATCCCAAGGTCGACGTCGCGACCATGATGAGCAGTCTCGAGGCGCGCTGTCCCTTCCAGGACCGCGAGGTCGTCGAATGGGCCGCGACCGTGCCGGCGTCGGCCAAGCTTCGTCCCTGGGAGGCGAAGTCGCTGCTGAAGAAGGTCGCCGCCCGGCGGTTGCCGCGCGAGGTGGTGTACCGGCCGAAGCACGGGTTCTCGATCCCCCACGACGCGTGGTTCCGCGGCGCGTGGGCGGCTCCGGCGCGCGCCATCATCTTCTCGGATCAGGCGCGGAGCCGCGGCTTCTTCGACTTCGAGTATCTCGACCGGCTGTGGCAGGCGCATGCCGCGGGCGTGGGGCGGCACGGGACACGCTTCTGGCTGCTGCTCTGGCTGGAGCTCTGGTTCCGGACCTTCGTCGACCGCTCGTTTGGACCCGACGACGCGATGCCCGCTCTCACGGTAGGATGAGCGGACCGATGCGCATCTGCTACATCGTCCATTCTCAGAGCCACTTCGCGGCGCCTTACATCGATCACTTCGCCCAGCGGGGCCACGAGATCCATCTGATCAGCTTCACCCGGGATCCGCTGCCGAACGCCGTCAATCATCATCCGCTGCCGCACGACTGCGATCCCACCAAGAGTCCGCTCTCGTACGTGCGCGCCATCCCGCAAGTCCGTCGCCTGGTGCGCGCGATCGCCCCGGACCTGGTGCATGCCCATTTCCTGACCAGCAACGGACTGGTGGCGACGGCAAGCGGGTTCCATCCGCTGGTGGTGAGCGCCCGGGGCAGCGACGTCCACAACTCGCTGCGCTCGACGGCACGCCGTGCGCTCATTCGCTACGTCGTGCAGCGCGCCGACCTCGTGAATCCCGTGTCGATAGAGCTGGCCGAGAAAATCGCAATGCTCGGCGTGCCCGATGAACGGATGCTCTGCCTCTCGCAAGGCATCGATGCCAAGCGCTTCGACGTGCCGCGTCCATCCCGTCCGGAGGGCATTGTCCGGCTCGTGTGCACGCGGAAGCTCCATCGTCCGTATCAGCCGCAGACGATCGTCGCCGCGCTCGCCGAGGTCGCGGCGCGCGGTCTGGCGTTCGAGATGACCTTTGCCGCCGACGGGCGGGATCTCGCGGTGCTGCGGGACGAGGTTGCGGCCCGTGGGCTCGCTGGACGCGTGCACTTTCGCGGCGGCTATGCCGCCGCGGACCTGCCGGCGCTGCTCGCCGCCGCCGACGTCTACGTGTCGGCGTCGCTCTGGGACGGGACGAGCCCGGCGCTCCTCGAAGCCATGGCGGCTGGGGTGTTCCCGGTCGTGAGCGATTGTCCCGCCAATCGCGAGTGGATCACGGGGACAGAGGACGGATTGCTGTTTCCCGCCGACGACGTCGGCGCCCTGGCAGCCGCGCTCGAGCGCGCGATCACCTCGCCGTCCGCCTGGACGGCGGTCCGCGACCGCAATCGTACCGTCGTCTGCGAGCGGGCCGATCGCGCAACCAATCTCGACGTGCTCGGCATGCACTACGAGCGCCTGGTCGCCGAGGCGGGTCGGCGGCGGCCCGGGCTCCCCGTCGCGACCGGCGACGCCCGCCCGTGGGTACGCGCCGGCAGCGCGGGATGATCCGATGGCCGGCTTGGTGAACGCCGCGCGCACGCTCGCCGCGCGGGCCGTGAGCGCGAGCGGTGCCTATGGTGTCATCCGGGGGCCGCTCGACCGCTTGCGCGGCGGGTACGTGCTCGCCTACCACAACCTTCCCGCGGCCCGGTTCGTCGAGCAGATCACCGCGTTGGCCCCGAGCCGCCCGATCGGGCTCGACGCGCTGATCGAGCGCCATGCCAACGGCGCTTCGACCAGCGGTCTCTTCGCGATCACCTTCGACGACGGTGTCGGTGATACCGTGCGTGACATCGCGGCGGCGGCGACCCGGCACCAGTGGCCGGTGACGTTCTACCTGCCGACGGCGTACCTCGATGCCCCGGGGGGCATGCCGTTCCAGTGGCTGCGCGCGATCGAGCGGTGCGTGCCGCCGCAAAAGCTGGTGCTCGACGGCGAGACACTCGATTTTTCGCCCCCGGGCGCGGCGCGGGCGTTCGCCAAGCTCATGACGAAGACGATGTATACGCGCCCCTGGGCGGAGTACGGACCGCGGCTACACGCACTTGCCACGATGCTGGTGGAGCACGGGCTCGTGTCTGCGGACGCGTTGGCGCCGCCGGCAGCGATCGGGTGGGGTGAGGTCGAGGCGTTGGCACGCGGCGGCATCGTGAGCTTCGAGAGCCACGGGATCTCGCACACGGCAGTCGCGGCTCTCGGCGACGAGGAACTCGAGCACGAGCTCACGGCGAGTCAGCGGACGATCGCCGAACACACGGGGAAGCCCTGTCGCCATTTCTGCTACCCCTATGGAGGTTCCGCCAGCATCGGCATCATCGCGCCGGCGCGTGTCGCGCGTCACTATCGCTCCGCGACGACGATGGCGCGCGGTCGCCTCGGCCGGCATTCCTTGACGCTGCTACCGCGGGTGCCGATTTATCCGCACGACGACGCGGCGCTCGTGCGTCTCAAGGTGCTGACCGCGTAGCGCGCGCTTGGACTGACGGCGCGCCGATGGTAGCTCGGCGGCATGGCCGAGGAGATGCGGCGCCAGACCGAGAGCGTCGTTCGCTACTACGATGAGCTCGATCGGCGTGTCGGCAACGCGGGTCTGGACGGCATCGAGGGGTTGTTGACGGTCGCCCAACACGTCGAGACGGCGCTCGCCGTCGTGGCGCCCCGCGAGCTCGAGTGGACGTTGCGCGAGCTCCGGGGATTGCTGGAGCGCCTAGTGCGGATCGACGCGCAGCTCCAGCGGCTACGGGCCCTCAAGACGGTCCTGAGCGACGAGGACGAGGCGCTCGTGCGACGTTCGTCGAACGAGTGATGGCCCGGGTTTCAAAGCTTGGATGTTCGTGCGGGTTTGCACGAGCTCGCGGAGGCTACAGCCGAGCTTACCCTACGGAATTGCTTGAGATTTTATGCTGCAACCGGACGGGGATGGCATCGGAATTGCTTTCCTTTGGTGATCCCACGCCCACGACGGTGCGCTCGGGATCTTAGAGGAGACGACTGGCGTGACGCAGGAAATCCGGGAACTCATCGACCGCATCCTTTCCTCCTACGACGAGATCGACGCCCGGTTCACGTCCGCAGGTGGCCTCGGCAGCATTCTCAGCCTCTACGAACAAGTGCGACGTGAGCTCGAACGCGTGTCGTTCCAGGAGCTCGATCGCATGACGGGGGAGATCAAGAACGTCATCGAGGCGCTGCTGACGATCGATTACGAGCTCCGCAAGGTGCAGAACTTGAAGCTCGTTTTCGAATCGCGCGGCGGTCAGGGTACGCAGTAGATCGTGGCGCCGCTGCCCGACGGTCGCACGGACGACCGTCGGACCTGGTCTCGTTGCCGCAAGCTTGCCAGCATGCGGCGGCGGATTCGAAGCTGGCATCTCCGCGAAATTGCGAAAATTTCACCCGTTTGAGGCGTGATTTCGCGGGTTGAAAGCGTACCGGTGCCCAAGTACACTCGCGGTCGTTGGGTTCGCTCTTGCATCGCCGCGACGTGCGGGTGGAGCGAGGAAAGCGATCCAGAACGGCGCACCCCCACCCATGACTGCTCATCGCGATCGATCGTCGACTCTCGTGCCCACGGAAGCCGTCCTGCCCGGTCGTCCGGAAGCGCGCACCGAGCACGGGAGCCTGGTGGTCGTGCAAGAGCGCGTCCTCGCAGACATAGCGCATGAGCTCGGCAACTTTTTTCACAAGCTCTACTACTGGTCGGACTTCATCAAGACCGACAGCGAAACCGCCAAGAAGGCGGACTCGACCGCCGGCCACATGCTCGAGCGGACGATCGCGAACCTCGAAGAGTTCCTGAAGGTCGCCCTCGAGTACTTCTACCCGATCACGCTGAACTTCACGAAGGTGCCGGTTGGTGAGCTGCTCGACGGGTTCATGGTGCACCTCGGATCGCACCTGAACGGCAACGCGGTGGAGGTCCGGCGCGACGACATCGATCCGCCCGCGACGATCCTCGTCGACCCGACGCGTATCTCACAAGCGTTTCGCATCGCGTTGCACCACGTGCACGAAGATCTCAAGCTCGGGGGCGCGCTCACCGTCACGCTCGGGACCGCCAAGCGTCGCGACTTCGATGGGCTCGAGATGCGGCTGGACGTCGAGCCGAAGGCCCCTGCGTCGCCGCTCTTTCGCGGGGCCGAATCCGGGGTGGAGTGGGCGGTGGCACAAAAGCTGATCGAGCTGCACGGCGGCGAGATTCTCGAACGCTACGAGTCGAACGGCCGCAAGGCGATCATGATCTTCTTGCCGCTGTACGTTTAGAAACTCAGGAGCACACCAAACCTATGGACACGCGCATTCTCATCGTCGACGACGACCCCCTGATCTGCCGACAGCTCGAGGACCTCTACACCTCGCAGCAATACCTCGTGAGCAGCGCCGGCAACGCCTCGGAGGCCCTACGGCTCCTGGGCGAGCACGATTTCTCGCTCGCCGTCGTCGATCTGCGCATTCCGGGTACGGACGGCATCGGTCTCACGCGCGAGATCAAAGAGCATTGGCCCGACCTCGACGTGATCATGATCACCG
>CAZWAX010000165.1:0-11637 GCA_964631985.1 uncultured Polyangiaceae bacterium
ACATCATGGAGATCCCGCCGCCCCCCTTCGGCTGGGACGACCTCCGCATCCCGCTCTGGATGGTGAAGGGCCTCTGGGACATCGGCAACGTCGGCGGCGTGTCGAACACGTTCTTCGAAGCCTACTGGAACCCGGGCGACTGGCGCCCGGTGAAGGTCGGGTACCTGCCGCGGCCATGGGGTCTTCGCATCCCGAATCCCCTCTTCAACCGCGAGGACGGTGCCTTCTTCGCCCCCTTCCGCGTCGAGCGCCTCATGAAGGGCACGGCGCTCTTCAAACAGGGCGACTACGACCGCAATCCCGTCGACAACAGCCAGTTCGGCGCCCGGCTCTCCGGCGTGTTCCCGAACGGGATGCAGGTGGGTCTGCACTATTTCTATCAGCGCTGGGCCGGTGACGACGGCTCGCCCTTCGCGCCGATCCGCGGCATCACGCCGACCGACGAGGGCAACGTCCGGACCCAAGCCTTGGTGGGTCGGGGCACCCTGCCGGTCGAGTACATCACGCCCTACATCCACACCGTCGGCCTCTCCGCGAACTATTTCGAAGGCAACTGGACGTCCACCATCTTCCGGATGGAGACGATCTACGATTTCGGCATCTACATGCTCGACCGCGACAAGGAGACGACCTTCGCGCCGCTGCTCCCCGGCACCACGCGGAAGGACATGTGGAAGGGCATGATCGCCTTCGACCGTCCAACCTGGATCCGGGCGTTGAACAAGAAGACGACGTTCTTCATCACCGGTCAGTGGTTCCTGCACCACATCATGCACAACGAGGACACCCTGACGACGGCGCTCGACCTGCCGACGGCCGGCGCCCCCTCGCGTCCGTTCTGCGGCAGCGACAAGTTCACGCCCTGCAACGATCCGAACGGCAACGGCAACTTCCGCGACGACGTCCGCAGCTGGGAGTCGCTCGTCACCCTCGCGATCTTCACCTTCTACAAGGGCGGCTCGGTGGTGCCTCTGCTCGGCTTGATCTACGACCCCGTCAACTCGAACAGCGTGTATCCGTTCTGGAACCTCGACTGGGTGATCACGCCGAACGTCATCATGAACCTCAGCCAGCGCTACTTCATTCCCGGGCAGAGCGACGTCCAGAAGGGCGTCTTCGATCCCTGGCTGCTCGGCACGCAGCGCGGCCGTTCGGAGACCGCGCTCCGCCTGTCGTATCAGTTCTAGATCGACTCAGGGTCTCGTCGACGAGGGGAAGCGATCCACCGGATCGCTTCCCCTTTTTTCTTTGGCGACGTGCTTTGCGCCGTGAAGAATGGTGCGATCGGTGGCTCTAGAATTGAAACCCCAGGTACGGGTCGATAAGATGCCCCGCTCATGGCGCACAAGGGGGCGACGCAACAGCGGAATTCCGGGCGTCGCCGTGGCGAGACAGCGGCCACGCCCCCCCGCCCTCGCGCCCCGGCAACCCGCACCGACGGACTGGAACGCGCGCTGTGGATCGTCCTCGCCCTGTCGGTCGCCATCGCCCTGACGCAGCTCTATCTACACGCCCAGCTGGCGGCGACGCACGGCTCCTACACGAGCTTCTGCAACGTCAACTCGACCGTCAATTGCGACGCCGTGCTGATGAGCTCGTACAGCACGCTGCTCGGCATGCCGATGGCCGGGTGGGGACTCCTGAGCTACGTCGTCGTCGCGGTGCTGCTTTTCCGGCGCCGCAAGGCCGTGGGATCGGCGCGTACCCAGGCGACGCTGCTCGTCCTCGGGTTCGCGCTCTGGAACGTCGCCGTCGCGCTCTACATGGCGGGGATCTCGACGTTCGCGCTCGGCCACTTTTGCCTGCTCTGCGCAGCCACCTACCTCCTCGTGCTCGTGACGGCGGGGCTGGCCTGGAGCTTGGCCCAGGCGGATCTGCGCCCCAGCGGCCAACAGATCCTGACGTCGCAGCGCGGGCTCATCGCCGGAGGCGCGATCGCCGCGGGCATCGCCGCGATCGCCGCCATGCAGTTCGCCTCGGTTCCGATCTCGGGCGCGAGCATGACGCCCGACGACGTGAAGCGTCGGGATCCCGAATTCTACGACTGGTACACCTCGCGGACCGTGACCAAGGATCTCCCGAGCGCCACCCACAGCAAGGGACCCGCCGATGCGCCCGTCACCATCATCGAGTTCTCCGACTTCGAGTGTCCGGCCTGCGCCATGGCGTTCCGCGATCTTCACGATCTCGCCGCGCGCAACCCCGATCTCGTGCGCATCGTGTTCCATCACTTCCCGCTCGATGCGGACTGCAACCCGAACGTCACGACCCGCATGCACCGCGCCGCGTGCCAGGCAGCCGTCGCCTCGGAGTGCGCCGCGGGCGCCGGCAAGTTCTGGGAGTATCACGACCTGCTCTTCCGCGACCAAGCACGCCTCGGCCGCGACGATCTGATCGCCAAGGCCGTCGGGCTCGGGATTCCCACCGAGACGTTCACGACGTGCCTCGACGACCCCGCGACCCGCACGCGCGTCCTCCTCGACACGGGCATCGCGGCGAAGCTCGGCGTCAAATCCACCCCCACCCTCGTGATCAACGGGCGCACCGTCGAAGGCGCGCTCGAGCGCAGCCGCTACGAGTACGTCATCGCCCTCGAACGGCGGCGTTGACCCAACAGAAAGGATCCCGCTCATGGAGCTTTCCGAAGAGATGCGGTACCGCTTGTGCTACCTCACCCTCCGACTGGCGCTCGACCAGAAGCTCGAACGCGACTTCGGCAAGGAAGAATGCGGCGGTGCGCTCGCCTTCCTCGACCTGATGTCGGGCACCCACCTCACCGAGGAACAAAAGCCCGGGGATGGTCGCCAGTACGTGAGTCAGCGTGCGAAGCTCGAGGATTTCCTCGACGCGGAGTACGGGGAAGAGGTGCTGGCGGTTGTCCAGCGGGCGATCAACGAGCTCGTCTGAGCTTCCGCCCGCGGCATCATCGGACTGGCTCGGCACGCTGCGACGTTGGTTGCCGGTCGTCGTCTGGGCCGCGTTCATCTCGTGGTTCTCGACCGATGCGTTCTCGGCGCGCTCGACCAACAGCTACATCGACCCGGTCCTGCGATTCTTCTTCGGGGACCTGACGCCAGCCGGCTTCCGGCTGGCGCACAACGTCATCCGAAAGAGCGCGCACCTGATCGAATACGCGGTGCTCGGGGCGCTGACCTGCCGCGCGATGACCGAGCCCCGCGCGCGCGTCCCGCACCCGATCCTGCTCCGTGCGCTCGCGGCCTGCGCCGCGTACGCCGTTCTCGACGAGGCCCATCAAGCCCTGGTCCCGAGCCGCACCGGCTCCGTCGTCGACGTCGTCGTCGATACCGCGGGCGCCACCCTCGGTACCCTGCTCCTCACCCGCTGGCGCAACCGCCCCGCCACCGGCGCGGGGATCTAGATCGTCGGTATCAGTGGCCCGTTTCTAGGGAGAGCTTCAGGCCCTTCAAGCGGCGCACCTCGTCGCTGATCTTGGTCAGGCTTTCGAGGACGCGATTCACTTCGGCCGCCGCCCAGTCGAGCTCATCGTGGGAGACCTTCTCGAGCGCGCTGCGGAGCTGCGCGTAGAGACTCATCACACCGCCGATGCCCTCGACGCCGACTTCGGACATGCGCCGTTGTAGCTCACCGGAGAAGCGAAGCACGGCTTCGGCTTGTTCGAGCATTTGTTCCATCGGGGTGGGTCCTCCTGCGGGATGTGGTGACGAGAGTTGGGAGCTCAGGTCTAACCGGACCCCTCTTGGCAGTCAACGAACGATTACGCTAGCGTCCGCGCCCATGCAAAAAACCATCTGGACGTCCGTAGCCGTGATGTGCTTCGCCGCAGCATGCGCCAGCGAGAACGCTCCGTCGTCCTCGGCGCCGCCGGACAAACCGGCCGCGGGCGGCACCGTGATCGCGACCTACGCGGACAAGCAATTCACCACTGAAGATTTCCGTCGTGAGGTCGAGCGACTGCCGCCGCGTTCGCGCGCGCAGCTCACGACGCCGGAGCGCCGCCGGCAGTTCGTGGACAATTTCATCCTGAACGAGCTGCTCGCGGCGCAAGGACGCTCCAAGGGCTACGACCGCGACCCCGAAATCGTTCGTCAGATCGACGATCTGCGCCAACGGCTCGTCGTGCAGCGCGTGATGCGCGACTACCAAGAGGCACCCGTCCTCACCGATGAGGACGTGCGCAAGTACTACGATCAGAACCAACGGCTCTTCTCCGGCGCGCAGATCCATGCCGCACACATCCTGGTGAAAGACGAGGCGTTGGCGAAAGACCTGCGCGCCCAGCTCGACGCCGCTCCCGAGAAGTTCGAGGACCTCGCCAAGACCAACTCCGTCGACACGGCGACGGCGGCGCGCGGGGGCGATCTCGGCTTCTTCGGTCAGGGACGGATGGTCGCCGAGTTCGAGCGGACGGCCTTCGCGCTCGAGAAGCCGGGCGATCTGAGCGCCGTCGTACAGACGCCGTTCGGCTTTCACATCATCAAGCTGCTCGAGCGCAAGGACGGACCGAGCAAGCCCTTCGACGACGTGAAGGAGCGCATCCGCGTCGCCATGGTGAACCAACGACGGCAAGAGCTGGTCAACCAGCGGTTCGACAAGGTGAAGGGCGAAGCGAAGATCCACGTCGACGAGGATGCGCTCGCGAAGGCGGAGCTGCCCGCGCCGCCGCCGGGCGCGACGGACGCGCCGGAGATTACCGGGCATTAGCATTTCGCCCCCGTGCGCTTCGGGCGCTTCGCGCCCGAATGCTCCGATGTGCCTCGGAGCGCGGAGTGAATCCGCGCTCCTCGCTCAAACTACCCGGAGGGCGTCTAGGGCTTCGACGCCGTCGGGGCGTGGCGGTGTAGGCCGGCTTTGGGGGTGGTGCTGGGTTTGAGGGTGGTGCGGGACTTGTGGTGGTCGTCGCCGGCGCCCCAGCGGTCGTTGGTGCCGTCCTCGTACCATTGGGTGGCTTGCCACTCGAGGACGCCCGCTTTCGGCGGGTTCCAGGCGAGGAACTCGAAGCTCACGAACGCTCCGCTCGGAATGCGGCCACCCGTCCACTCGACGCGTGACGCGCCGACCGGGAAGGGCTCGTAGCGACCCTCCCACCCGGGTTTCGCTTCGACGGCGATCATCTCGATCCCGGTCGGCAACCGCACCTCGACACGAACCGTCGGCGAGTCCTTCTCGGTCGGCACGAGCACGGTGTAACGCTCCCATCCGCCGGCTTCACTGTGGGCGGGAAGCACCACCACGTGTGCACGTCCGACGGCGGGCACGACGAGCACGAAGAGCAACGCGAGAGCGGCACGCATGCGCCGGACATGCCACGCACCTTGCACCCGCACAAGACGACCGCTACGGCAGTCCGCGTTGCTCGGCGCGGCGGCGCCATGCATGATCCGCGCTGATGTCGTCGCAGGCTCGCACCAATGCCGTCGCCGTCGTTCGCCGCCTCCGCGCCGCCGGCTTCGAAGCGCTGCTCGCGGGCGGCTGCGTCCGCGACGAGCTCCTGGGCCGCGTTCCCAAGGACTACGACGTCGCGACCAACGCGCCTGCCGATCGCGTCCAGGCGATCTTCGCGGGCAGTCTGCCGGTCGGCGCCCAGTTCGGCGTCGTGCTCGTCCCCTCCGGCGACGACCGCGTCGAGGTCGCGACCTTCCGCCGCGACGGAGTCTACCTCGACTCGCGCCATCCGGTGACGGTCACCTTCGGCAACGCCCAGGAAGACGCGGCACGCCGGGACTTCACGATCAACGGCATGTTCCTCGACCCGATCGACGACCGCCTGATCGACTACGTCGGGGGCCGGGACGACCTCGCCCGCGGCGTCGTGCGCGCGATCGGCGACCCGGCCGCGCGGCTCGACGAGGACAAGCTCCGCATGCTGCGCGCGGTCCGGATCGCCGCCCGTCTCGACTTCGCGATCGATCCCGACACCTGGGTGGTCATCCAGCACGAAGCGCCGCACATCGACCGCATCGCCTGGGAGCGGATCGGCGAGGAGATCCGTCTGATCCTCTGCGAAGGCGCGGCCAAACGGGGCTTCGAGCTGCTGCAGGCGTCGGGCCTCCTCGCCGCCGTCATGCCGGAGCTGCTCGCGATGGAAGGCGTGGCCCAGACACCGCTCCACCATCCCGAGGGCGACGTCTGGACGCACACCCTCCTCGTGATCGACCAGCTACGCGCACCGAGCGAAACCCTCGCCCTCGGCGCGCTGCTGCACGACGTCGCCAAGCCCATCTGCGCCGGCCGGAAGACCACGCCCGAGGGCGATCGCATCACGTTCTACGGGCATCCCGAGCGCGGCGCCGAGATGGCGGTCGCGATCTGCCAGCGCCTGAAGCGGAGCCGCGCAGTGTGGGAACGGGTCGCGTACCTGGTCCGCAACCACCTCCGCCTCGTGAGCGCGCCGCTCATGCGGAAGTCGACGCTCACGCGCTTCCTCCGCGAGGACGGCATCGACGAGCTGCTCGAGCTCGCGCGCATCGACGCGACAGCCTCCAATGGCGACCTGCAATACTACGATTTCTGCCGCGCCAAGCTGGCGAGCCTCTCGGAGCAGCAGATGAATCCTCCGGCGCTGGTGACCGGGCGCGACCTGATCGCCCTCGGCTTCACGCCGGGTCCGCGCTTCAGCGAGATCCTCCACGCGGTGGAAGAGCAACAGCTCGAGGGCGCGCTCGTCGATCGCGACGCCGCGCTCGCCTGGGTCCGCGCGCACTACCCGTGAGCGCGCACGCGCACTACCCGTGAAGGCACGCGCCGGCGCCCCGACGATGACGACGACGATCCACTGGTTTCGACGGGACCTCCGCCTCACCGACAACACGGCCCTCGCACGAGCGGCCGCCGCGGGCGAACGCCTCGTGCCGGTGTTCGTGCTGGACGATGCCATCCTCGCCCGCCGCGACACCGGTGCGTCGCGCGTGCGCTTCATGCTCGACTGCCTCGCTGCGCTCGCGGCGGCCCTCGCCAAGAAGGGATCGCGACTGTTCGTGCTGCGCGGCGACCCGGTCGAGGCGCTCATGCGAGTCGCGCGTGCAGCGAAGGCGAGCGCCGTCCACTGGAACAAGGACTACGAGCCGTACGCGCGAGCCCGCGACGCCAAAGTCGGCGAGGCGCTCGCCACGCTCGGGGTCCGTGCGCACCCATGGAAGGATCAGGTGCTCTTCGAGGAGAAGGAGATCCTGACCGCGCAGCGACGGCCGTTCACGGTCTTCACGCCCTATGCCCGCGTGTGGCGGACGCAGAAAGCGACGTCGCCGGCGGGTGTGCCGCGCCTGCCGCCACCGCCCGACGACCTCGATCTGCCGACGATTCCCCTCCCCGACCCGGCCGCGCTCGGCTTCGCGAGCACGATCGACCTGCCGAAGCCAGGCGAAGCGGCCGCCACGGCGCGTTTGCGGGCCTTCGTCGCCGACGGTCGCGACGACTACGACGCGCGACGCGACTTCCCGGGGTGCAGCGGCACCTCGCGCCTCTCGCCCGACCTCCGCTTCGGCGTCGTCTCGATCCGCACCGTCCATGCCGCGACCACGGGTCGGAGCGTGGCGGCCCAGACCTTCACCACCGAGCTCATCTGGCGCGACTTCTACCAGCAGCTGCTCTTCCACCACCCGAATCTCGAGCGCCAGGCGTTCCGTCCCGCCATGCGGGCGCTCGCGTGGGAGAACGATCGCGGGATGTTCGCGGCATGGCAACGCGGCGAGACCGGCTACCCCATCGTCGACGCCGCCATGCGGCAGCTCCGCGAGACCGGCTGGATGCACAATCGCTGTCGGATGATCGTCGCCTCGTTTCTCACCAAGGACCTGCTGATCGACTGGCGCTGGGGCGAACGACATTTCATGCGCGAGCTCCTCGACGGCGATCTCGCCGCCAACAACGGGGGCTGGCAATGGGCCGCGTCGACGGGAACCGACGCACAACCGTGGTTTCGCATCTTCAACCCAACCGCGCAGGGCGAGCGCTTCGACCCCGACGGCGACTACGTCCGGCGCTGGGTTCCCGAGCTCGCGGCCGTCCCCACCCGGTGGCTCCACCGCCCGTGGGAGCTGCCCGCGCGCGAGGCCGGCGGCGCGGGGGTCGTCGTCGGCGCGACCTATCCCGAGCGCGTCGTGCTGCACGAGGAGCGCCGGCGTCGCGCGCTCGTCATGTACGGAAACACGCGCGCCTAGACCAGCGAGCCCGGGGTCCTAATCCGGCAGGTTTTCCCGCATCACCATCTCCGCCACGCGGGCGATCAGCGCGCGCGGCGCGAAGCGGAGCGAGAAGGTGCGGAGCGCGTTCACGTTGCCGACGATCACCGAGGGCTGCCTGCCGAGCGCGCCGACCGTCGCGTTCACGACGTCGGCGGGTGGCACGGCAGCGTGTGGTTTCTCACCCGCGACCGCCTGGAACTCGGTATCGGTCGGACCCGGAGACACGGCCAGCACGTCGACACCGCGGCCGCGATTCTCGGCCCAGAGGGCCTCGCCGAGCATCAGGTCGAATGCCTTGGTCGCGCCATATACCGCCGCGAGCGGCAACGGCTGATACCCCGCAACCGACGCGACGATCACGAGCGCCCCCCGGCCCCGCTTCTGCAGGCGCGGGAGGAAGAGGTGGGAAACGGCGGTGACAGCGACGCAATTCAGCCGGACCATCTCGAGGACACGCTCGTACGCCCCCTGCTCGAAGCGCCCGGCGACCCCGAAGCCGGCGTTGTTCAACACGAATCCGACATCCAGATCGGCGGTGGCCTCGGCCAGCCGGAGCGGGGCACCGTCGGCGACGAGATCCAAGGCCACCACCCGGGTCGCAATCTCGTGGCGGGCCTCCAGGTCGTTCGCCAGAGAGCGCAGGCGCTCCTCGCGGCGCGCCGTCAGCACGAGGTTGACGCGCTCTGCGGCGAGCGCCCTTGCGAACGCCTCCCCGATCCCGGCCGAGGCCCCCGTCACGACGGCCCAACCGCCATACGAGCCGAGCATGCCCATCGCGTACCCCCTTTTCTTCTCTTTATCCCGCGGACGGGGCTTGCCAAGAACGGAGCCACTCAGGCATCTTGGCCGGACTCTCGCTTCGCCGGAGCGAACCCCAACCATGCATCGTGCCGTGACCCTGCTGTTTCTCGTGGCCCTTGGTCTGTGCGCCGTTCCGGCCAACGCCTTTCACTACATCACTCCGCCGCTCCTCCAGATTCCGCCGGTCGGCCAGAACCCCGGGACGATCCAGAATCCGACCTGGAGTGGCCTCCGCTTTGTCATCTTCGATAGCGATGCCGACCTTCTGAACAACGGCAGCACGGGTCGCCACGTCTTCGTGTTCGATCTGCAGAACCGCGACGTCCAGGGCGCCCTCGCCCTGACCCAGGTCACCACCGACGCCGCGGACGACAGCCAGCGGGCCGCGGGCGGCCGGCGCGCCGTGAGGATCGCCTACGACGCCCAGATTGCCGGCGTCGGGCCCCGGCAGCTGATGCTGATCGATCGAAAAACCGGGTTGCGCCACCAGCTCACCGCCGGTGGGCTCGACAGCACCAACGCCGCGGTCGACGACGGCGAGCGCGTCATCGTCTTCGAGTCGGCGGCGGACTTCTTCGCGACCGGTACCGGCGGCACGCAGATCTACAGGATCGACCTCCGTAAGGCGCTGCTCGGCTGTCCGTTTCCCTGTCCTTCGAGCGGCAATGCCGGCCTCACCCAGATCACGAACAAAGCCGGGACCAGCCGCAATGCCGTCACCAGCAACAGCGGCAAGTTCGTCTATTTCGAATCCGACGCCGACGTGTTGAACGTCGGCCAGACCGAGAACCAGGTCTACCTCTTCGACGGCCGATCGAACACGCTGTCCCTCGTGAGCCACGGCCCCGGCGCGGCGCGGAATCCGAGCGTGACGCGTGACGGCAGCCGGCTCGTCTTCGAGTCCGAGGCCAATCTGACCGGCACCAACCCCGGCGGCACCCAGCTCTTTCTTTTTCGGCGGAACAAGCACCTCCTGTATCAGCTCACCGCCTCGGCGGGCGGCGCCTGTACGAATCCTTCGGTGTCGAGCAACGGCCATGCGGTCGCCTTCTTGTCGTCGGACGACCTGCTCGGGCTCGGCAGCACCGGACCGGAGCTCTACTCGTACGACCTCAAGAAGAACGTCCTCCTGCAGCTGACCGACGCCCCGGCGTCGGTGAGCTCGCCGGCGTACGCGTCGGGCGTCTTCACCGTCTTCCTCGCCGACGGCGACGTCGCCGGCAATGGCAGCCCGGGGACGCAGCTGCATCTGGTCAATCTGTACGCCCTCGCCGGCCAGACCGTCCCTTAAAACGCGCAGGTTGCTGAAAAAGGCCGATCTGCGTCGTTGCTCGGTCGTTCGCTTGTGCGGCGTAGCTCCGCTACGCCTCCGCGCTCTCTTCCTTGTATCTTCTGATTGGCTGCTCGGAAGGGCAGTTCTAGAAGGGGGGCGAGCGTGTTGGGGAGGCCGGTCGCTTCGGAAGCCGGTGAGCTTGAGCGCGAGATAGGCCCCCCGCCCTCGTCGCCCATACCGTGGAGTATCGGAGGCTCGGAAGCCTGCATCCACAAGGTCGGTAGGCGCAGGTGCAGGGTCGGGGGACCCGACACGCATTATAGCGGCAGGAGGGATCCGCGATGAAGGCGACGACGTACGTTGGGATTGACGTCAGTGCGAAGGAATTGGTGGTGGCGTGGGACGATCACGGGGCCCCGGCGGTGCAGGTGTTCGCGAACGACCCCCCGGGGCAGGCGGCGCTGGTGCAGCGGCTGACGAGGCGCGGCGGCGGCACGCGCGTCGCACTGGAGGCCACGGGGATTTACAGCTTGGACATTGCCGTGGCGCTCGCGCAGGCCGCGGGCGTGGGGGTGATGGTGGTGAATCCCCGCGCCGCCCGGGATTTTGCGCGGGCGCGACTGCAGCGCGCGAAGACCGACCGCACGGATGCCCATGTGCTGCGGGAATTTGCGGCGCGGATGCCGTGGGTGCCCTGGACGCCGCCGCCGGCGCCGGCGCTGGCCCTGCGGAGCGTGGCGCGCCGTATTGCCGGCCTGGTCGTGACGCGCACGCAAGAGCGTGGGCGCCTGCATGCGGCGACGGCGAGCGAGGCGCTGAATGCGCTCGTGCAGCGCGACATTCGGCAGCACCTCCGCGAGCTCGAACGGCGGATCGCGACGCTGCGGCGCGAAGCGCAAGCGCTCATCGCCCTCGAGCCGACCCTCGCGGGTCCGTTTCGCCATCTCGTGTCGGTGCGCGGGATTGCGGCGGCGAGCGCGATTCAGCTGCTCGGCGAGCTGGCGCTGTTACCGGGCGACATGACCGCGCGGCAATGGGTCGCCCACGCCGGCCTCGATCCGCGACCGTTTACCTCCGGCACATCCGTCCACCGGGCGCCCCGCATCAGCAAAGTCGGCAATGCGCATCTTCGCCGCGCGCTCTACATGCCGGCGCTGGTCGCGAGTCGCCGCGACCCGCATGTCCGCGCCTTCGCCACCAAGCTCCGGCAACGGGGCAAGACCCCGCTCCAGTCCATCGTCGCCGTCATGCGCAAGCTGCTGCATGCGATCCACGCCATGCTGCGCACTGATCAGGACTTCGATGCTACGAGATTCCACGCCATCGCTTGACCGTGAAGAGAGTATCTCGCGCCTCGCATCTCGACCTTTTTGAGCAACCTGCCGGGGCTTGGCACGTGCG
>CAZWAX010000166.1:0-11631 GCA_964631985.1 uncultured Polyangiaceae bacterium
TCGACGGTGCTGCTGGTGCCGCCGGCGAGCTTCTGGCGCCATTCGCCCTCGGTCTCGAAGCGGGCGTCGCCGATGTTCTCGGCCCATGGCGCAATGACCTCGCGGATGGCGTTGGCATCGGCAGGGTCGCGGCGGTTGGCTTTGACCGCCGCGATCACGTCGGGCACGACGCGCAGGAAGGCGCGGAGCGCCATGCCGGTCTTGATGCTGTACTTGCGGCCGTTCCAGGCCTTCTCGAAGACGTGCGCGGTCTGCTTGAAGTAGTTCAGGAAGAACCGCTTGGCATGGTCGAGGAACCGGTCGGCATCGCGGCCCCCGAGCGCCTGCACCGACGTGAAGATGTTGCGGAGCTCCTCGGCGAGCGGCGCCTGCGCGACCCGGCCCCGCCCGACGCCGAAGAGCTTGATCTCGCCGTGGAGCGGCGAGGTCGCGTCCTCGGAGAGCGCGCGGATGATGTCGTGGCTCGTGGCGAGGGTCTTGTCGGGATAGAGGCGCCGGCCGGCCAGGCTGATCAGGTGCGAGGGGTTCAGCTTGGTGTGCTTGGCATTGATCGTGACGAACATCTCGACGGCTTGATCGGGCGCCAGGCGGTCGAAGATCACCGCCGGCACTTGGAAATCGCCGACGGGACGCGTCTCGGCGAGTTGGTGCAGCGCGAGCAAGCGATGCTGTCCGTCGAGCGCGCGCAGCATGCCCTGCTCCGTCGGGACGTGCAGGATGCCGAGCGTGCGGTTGCCGCCGAGCGCGTTGAAGTCGAGCCGTTTCTCGGCGACCAGCAGGACGGCACCTGGGATGGCCGGCAGGTTCCCGGCCTCGGCGCACTGGTTGTAGTACTCGATCAGCTCGACGATCTTCTTCCGGATGACGGGGCGCTGATACGCCTCGGCGCTCCGTGCGATGCGCTTCTCCAGGAGCTCCCAGTTGATGGTGGCCTTCCGCTTCTTCCCCTTGGGTTGGGTGGCCCCGGCGTCGACGACTCCGGCATCGTAGGACAGTACCTCGAAGCGGACGAGCTTCTGCACGTCGGTTCCGGTGAGCACGGCCTGGTAGAAGTCGACCCCGAACTGTCGCACACGCATCGCGGGAACAGGAAGAATCATCGCTGACCTCTCGTTCCGGAGGACGCCCGTGACGTGCCGGCGCCGTCTTCGCTCGCGCGTCCTCCAGTCTCGCTGGCACTTGCCCGCCGGGGCACCACCGCCTGCGCTTCCACGCGCAGCGCCTCCAAAGCCTCCATCGCCGCAGCCTGTTCCGCGCTCTTCTTGCTGCGGCCCTCGCCGCGGCCGAAGGTGCGCGTTCCGACCGAAATCTGACTGACGAAATGCTTGGCGTGGTCCGGCCCGGTCCCCATCACGAGCGTATAGGTCGGCGTCGCCTTGAAGAGCTTCCGAGGGATTTCCTGGAGCCGGGTCTTGCAGTCCTCGACGGCGCTCGGGCTCCGCGAGCGGATGTCGGTTGCGAACTGCCGCGCCAGGATCCGACGGGCCGTGACGAAGCCGCGATCGAGGTAGATGGCGCCGATGATCGCCTCGAAGCCGGCGGCGAGAATCGATTCCTTGCTGCGGCCGCCGGATTTCTCCTCGCCCTTCCCGAGCTTCAGGAGCTCGCCGAGCCCGAGGGCCGCCGCCTTTTCCGCGAGGATGCGTGCGTTCACGAGTGAGGCCCGGAGCTTCGAGAGCTCGCCCTCGTGATGCTGCGGCGAATGCTTCATCAACAAATCGCTGACCGCGAGCTCGAGGACGGCGTCACCGAGGAACTCGAGCTTCTCGTTGTTGCGCGCGCCGCGTGTCGCCGAGAAGGAGCGATGCGTGAGCGCGGTGTCGAGGAGATCGTGGTCCCGGAAGTCGTAGCCGAGGCGCTCTTCGATGGGATGGCGCGTGGGCTTCGTCACAGGGCCTCCGCGATCCAGCCGCCACCGAGGACTTCGTCGCCGCGATAGAAGACGGCCGCCTGTCCCGGGGTGACGGCGCTGGCGGGCTCGTCGAACCAGGCTTGGAAACGATTGTCGCCGATTTGGACGAGGTGTGCCGCGACCGGGACGTGGCGATGGCGGATGCGGACCCGGACGGGGCCGTCGGCGTCGGTGGCGGGCATACCGGCCGCCCAGCGGACCTGCTCGGCCACGAGCCCCCGGCTCGCGAGCCCGTTCTTGCCGCCGACGTGCACGGTGCCGGTTGCGGCGTCGATGCGGGTCACCCAGCGGGCGACGCCGTCACCGATGCCGAGGCCGCGGCGCTGGCCGACGGTGAAGCGGTGCACGCCACCGTGCGTGGCGAGGGCTCTGCCCTCGTCGTCGACGACCGAGCCCGGCGTGAGCGCGTCCTGGGCCGCATGGCGCTCGACGTAGCCGGCGTAGTCGCGATCGGGGACGAAGCAGATCTCCTGGCTTTCGGGTTTCTCGGCGACCGGCAGACCGAGCTTGCGGGCGTAGGCGCGCACCGCGGTCTTGGTGAGGTCGCCGAGCGGGAAGCGGGTGCGCGCGAGCTCGGCCTGCGTGAGGCTGAAGAGAAAGTACGACTGATCCTTCTGCTCGTCGCGGGCGCGCATGAGGCGCCAGCGTCCGTCGTCGTGGAAGACGCGCGCATAGTGCCCCGTCGCCACCAGCTCGGCCCCGAGCGTGCCGGCGCGCCGCCAGAGCTCGTCGAACTTGAGGTCGCGGTTGCAGAGCACGCACGGATTGGGCGTGCGGCCGCGGAGATACTCGGCCGTGAAGACGTCGGTGACGCGGGCGCGAAACGCGTCCTGCAGGTTCCACACGTAGTAGGGGATGCCGAGATGGTCGGCGACGCGGCGGGCGTCGCGGAAATCCTCGAGCGAGCAACAGCCCTGCCCTTGCCGCACCGTCGCGGCCGGGGTCGCGGAGAGCTGCATCGAGACGCCGACGACGTCGAAGCCCTGGTCGCGGAGCAGCGCGGCGGCGACCGAGCTGTCCACCCCGCCGCTCATGGCGACTACGATCCGTGGGCCGGCCATGCCGCCTCCTCGGATCGCCGCAGCACGCGGGCACGGACCCGGCCGAGCGCGCGCAGGATCGCGTCGATGTCGGCGGCCGTGCTCGCCCAGCCCAGGCTCAGCCGGAGCGCACCGCGGGCTTCGGTCGCGCTCCGGCCCATCGCCAGCAGGACGTGTGAAGGCTCGGCCGCGCCCGCCGCGCACGCCGCGCCGGTCGATGCCGCGACTCCTTCGAGGTCGAGCGCCGCGACCACGTCTTCGCCCACGACTCCCGGGAGCGTCACGTTCACCAGGGGCGGCGCCGTGGGAACGTGGTCGTCGAGTGTGAAGCGCGCCCCGGACCACGCGGTCGCGATGCCGGCACGCAGGCGGTCGCGGAGGCCTGCGAGCCGCGCGACCTCGCGCTCGCGCTCGGCGACAGCGAGCGCCAGTGCCGTCGCGAAGCCGACGATCGCGGCGACGTTCTCGCTGCCGGCGCGCAGGCCCTGCTCCTGCGGGCCGCCGCGGTGGAGCGGTGCCAGCGCCGTGCCGCGGCGCACGTAGAGCGCGCCGGTGCCGGCCGGTCCGCCGAGCTTGCTGCTCGAGAGCGTCAGCAGGTCGACGCCGAGGGCGTCGACGGTGAGCGGGAGGAACGCCGCGGCTTGGGCCGCGTCGGTGTGCACGAGGCCGCCCCGCGCCCGGACGGATGCGCCGAGCCCCGGAACGTCCTGGACGACGCCGGTTTCGGCGTTCACGAGCGCCACGGAGAGGAGATCCGGTGCCGCCGTCGCGACGATCGGCGCGTCCGTCCGCCCGGTGCCGTCGGTGGACAGAACGGTCAGGCGATGCCCGATGGCGGTGAGCGCACGCGCAGGGGCCAGGACGGAGGCGTGCTCGGTCGCAGGCACGGCGACGTGCAGCTCGCGCCCGCGTGACGTGAGCCCCCCGAGCGCCAAATTGTTCGCCTCGGTTGCGCCGCTGGTGAACACGATCTCGAGCGGATGCGCATCGAGCACTGCCGCGATCTCCTCGCGCGCCGCCTCGATGCGGGCGCGCGCCCGCGTCCCGGCGTCGTGAACGCTGGAGGGGTTGCCGAAGCCGGCGTCGAGGGCCTCGAGCATGGCGGCGCGCGCTTCGGGGCGCAGCGGAGCCGCGGCGGCGTAGTCGGCGTAGGTCTCCATCATCCTTCGCTCAGGAACGCTTTCACGCGCTGGAGGTCCTCGTCCTCCTCGGCGCGGCGGTCGTCGGTGGCGCCTTGGCGGGCGGCGAGATCGTCGAGCTTGTGCTCGAGCTTCTCGACGTGGTCGAGCAGGATGGAGATCGCGCGCGCGACCGGATCCGGCAGGTCGCCGTGGTCGAGATCGACGAGCTCGAGGCCGGGCGCGCGCGGCACCCCGTCACGGCGGACGACGCGCCCGGGAATGCCGACGACGGTGGCGTCGGGCGGCACCGGGTGGATGACGACCGACCCCGCCCCGATGCGGCTGCGTGCCCCGATCGTCACCGGGCCGAGCACGGTCGCGCCGGTCGTGATCACCACGTGATCCTCGATCGTCGGATGACGCTTCCCCTTGTTGAGGCTCGTCCCGCCCAGGGTCACGCCCTGGTAGAGCGTGACGTCGTCGGCGATGTCGGTGGTTTCGCCGATGACGACGCCCATCCCGTGGTCGATGAAGAGACGGCGGCCGATGGTGGCACCGGGGTGGATGTCGATGCCGGTCACGAAGCGGCCGAGATTGGCGATGAAGCGCGCGAGCAGCTTGACGTCCCGGCGCCAGAGCCAGTGGGCGACCCGGTAGAAGAACAACGCGTGCACGCCGGGATACGTCAGCACGATCTCGAGGGTCGAGCGCGCCGCGGGGTCGCGGTCGAAGACGACGCGCACGTCCTCCTTGATCCGTTCCCAGGTCGTGCTCGGCATCAGGCCTCGCCGCCGCGGACGGCGCGCAGCGTGGCGTGTCCGGCGGCCGTCGGATCGGGCAGCGCCCTCGCGGGCTCGGGCGTTGCCCGCTTGCCGTCCTTGTAGAGCTTGTAGTCCAGCGAATCGACGAGGGCCTGCCAGCTCGCCTCGATGAGATTGGGCGACACACCGACGGTGCCCCAGCGGTCGTGCTCGTCCCCCGACTCGATCAGCACCCGCACGATTGCGCCGACGCCGCCGTCGGAGCCGAGGACGCGCACCTTGAAGTCGAGGAGGCTCACCTGCTCGATCTCGGGAAAGAACTTCCTGAGCGCTTTCCGGAGCGCGCCGTCGAGCGCCGCGACCGGACCGTTGCCCGTGGCCGCCGTGTGCTCGATCGCGCCGTCGGGCCCCGCGAGCATGATCGTCGCCTCGGAGAGCGGCGGCTCGTTCTCGACGCGCTTCTCGTCGATCACGCGGAACCCGATCAGGCGAAAGCGGCGCTCGTACCCGTGCAGCGCCCGCTGCATGAGCAGCTCGAAGCTCGCCTCGGCACCCTCGTACTGGTAGCCGCGGCTCTCGAGCTCCTTGAGGTCGGTGAGCAGGCGCTGGATCGCGGGGTCGCGGCTGTCGAGGTCGATGCCGAACTCCTTCGCCTTGTAGACGATGTTGCTGCGGCCGGAGAGATCGGAGAGCAGCACGCGCTGGTGGTTGCCGACCAGGGCCGGGTCGATGTGCTCGTAGATGTCGCGCAGGCGCTGGACCGCGGCGACGTGCAGGCCGCCCTTGTGCGCGAAGGCCGAGAGACCGACGTAGGCCTGCCGCTTGTCGGGCTCGCGGTTGGCGAGCTCGTCGACGAAGTGCGAGAGCGTCTGCAGGGTCGCGAGCGACTCGGGCGGGACGCACTGATGGCCGAGCTTCAACTGCAGCGTCGCGATGATCGAGCACAGGTTGGCGTTGCCGCACCGTTCGCCGAAGCCGTTGATCACGCCCTGGACCTGCACGGCGCCGGCCTCGATCGCGGCGAGGGAGTTGGCGACGGCGAGCTCGGCGTCGTTGTGGCAGTGGATGCCGAGCGGCGCCGTGACGGTGGCACGTGCCGCGCGCGTCGCCTCGGCGACGAACCCCGGGACGCTGCCGCCGCGCGTGTCGCAGAGGCAGAGCAGCGTGGCGCCGGCTTCGGCGGCGGTCTTCAGGCACTGCAACGCGTACGCCGGATTCGAGCGGTAGCCGTCGAAGAAATGCTCGGCGTCGAAGATCACCTCGTCGACCCGCGGGCGGAGGTACGCGACGGTGTCGGCGATGATCTCGAGGTTGGCCTCGAGCGGGACGCGCAGATCGTGCTCGACCGGGACGTCCCAGGTGCGGCCGACGATCGTCACGACCGGGGTCGCGGCGGCGAGCAGCATGCGGACGTTCTGGTCGGCGTCGCAGGTGACGCCGTGACGCCGCGTCGAGCCGAACGCGGCCACCTTGGCGTGCCGGAGCTTGAGCTTCCGGGCGGCTTCGAAGAACGCGGCGTCGCGCGGGTTGGAGCCCGGCCAGCCGCCCTCGATGTAGTGGATGCCGAAGGCGTCCAAGCGCTCGGCGATTCGGAGCTTGTCCTCGAGGGTGAAGTTGATGTCCTCGGCCTGGCACCCGTCGCGGAGCGTCGTGTCGTAGACCTGGATGGCGGTCATGCCGGATCGTCCTTGCCGATGAAGGCGTCGTGCAGCACGCGGACGGCGAGCTCGACGAACTTGGCGTCGACGACGATCGTGGTCTTGATCTCCGAGGTCGCGATCATCTGGATGTTGATGTCGACGTCGGCGAGCGTGCGGAACATCCGGGCGGCGACGCCGGCGTGGCTCCGCATGCCGAGGCCGACGACCGACACCTTGGCGATGTTCTCGTCGGTGCGGACGCCCTTCGCGCCAACCTCGCGCGCGAGCTTCTCGACGAGCCCCATCGCCTGCTGGAAGTCCGCCTTCGGCACCGTGAACGTGAGATCCGTCTGGCCCTCCGCGCTGGCGTTCTGGATGATCATGTCGACGTTGATGTTGGCGTCGGCGATCGGTCCGAACACACGGGCCGCGAGGCCGGGCTGATCGGGCACGCCGAGCAGTGTGATCTTCGCCTCGTTGCTGTCGGAGGTGACTCCGGACACGAGGACGTCTTCCATGCTTGCCTCCTCTTCGACGACCCAGGTGCCGGGCCCATCCGTGAAGCTCGAGCGGACGTGGACCGGGACGCCGTAGCGCTTCGCGAACTCGACGGAGCGGATCTGCAGGACCTTGGCGCCGAGACTCGCGAGCTCGAGCATCTCGTCGTACGAGATGCGGGCGAGCTTCTTCGCCTGCGGGCAGATGCGCGGGTCGCTGGTGTAGACGCCGTCGACGTCGGTGTAGATCTCGCAGACGTCGGCCTTCAGCGCCGCGGCGAGCGCGACGCCGCTGGTGTCGGAGCCGCCGCGGCCGAGCGTGGTGATGTTGTCGTCCTCGTCGACGCCCTGGAACCCGGCGACGACCACGACCCGCCCCGCCGCGAGCTCGGCGCGGATGCGGGCGTCGTCGATGCTGCGGATGCGGGCCTTGCTGTAGGCCTGATCGGTGACGATGCGGATCTGGTGACCCTGCAGCGACACCGCCGGGCAACCGTCGGCCGAAAGCGCCATGGCGAGGAGCGCGGTCGTGACCTGCTCGCCGGTCGAGACCAGCACGTCCGACTCCCGCCGGTCGGGCTCCGGGCAGACGTCGCGCGCGAGGGCGAGGAGCCGATTGGTCTCACCCGCCATGGCGGACACCACCACCACGAGGTCGTCGCCGCGCTGCCGTCCGGCTCGGACCCGACGCGCAACATTGCGAATTCGCTCGACATCAGCGACAGATGTACCACCGTATTTCTGGACGATCAGGCTCATGCTCAGGTGCCGGAGGCGAGCGCGGCGACGAGGCTTTGGGCTCGTGGTCCGAGCCCTTCGAAGGTCAGCCGGCGCCCCGGATCGGCGTACTCTATCCGAACCGTGAGCCCCGCTTCCAGCGCGCCGGGGGGCAGGCGGTCGGACCACTCGATGGCGGTCACGCCGGGCCCGTAGAGGTACTCCTGGAGCGCCGGGAGATCGGCCGCGCCGGGCTCCAGCCGGTAGAGATCGATGTGGAAGAGCGGGAGCCGGCCGGTGTACTCGGCGACCATGGTGAAGGTCGGGCTCGCGACCGTGTCGGGCGGGACGTCGAGGCCGGCCGCCAGGCCACGGACGAACGCGGTCTTGCCGGCGCCGAGATCCCCCACGAGCGCGATCACGTCGCCCGCGGTCGCGAGACCCCCGAGCCGTCGGCCGATGGCCTCGGTCGCGTCGACCGTCGCCGCGGTCAGCGTGAGGGAGCTCGCCGTCGTCACGAATCGGCCGCGAGCTCGAGGAGGGCGAGCATGGCCGGCGGCAGCTCCTCGATCACGTCGGAGGCCAGGAGGCCGATCATGCCGCGGCGCTCGGCGATGCGATCGGCGGCGTGGCCGTGCAGGAAGACGCCGAGCACCGCCGCGTCCTCGGCCCGGTAGCCTTGCGCCAGCAGGCTTCCGACCATGCCGGCCAGCACGTCGCCGGTACCGCCGGCGGCCAGCCCCGGATTGCCGGAGAGGTTGATCCAGACCCGGCCGTCGGGGGCGGCGATCACCGTGCGGGCGCCTTTCAGGACGACGACGGCGTCGTAGGCAGCGGCGGCCTTCCGCGCGGCGGTGAGGCGGTCGCGTTGAATCGTCGCGGTGTCGTCGCCCGTGAGCCGGCTCATCTCGCCGGGATGGGGCGTGAGGACGAGCGGCGCGCCGTTCGTCGGACGGTCGAGGCCTCCGCCGAGCTTCCCGAGGCATGTGAGGGCGTCGGCGTCGAGCACGAGCGGGAGCGGACGGGTGGTGACGAGCCAGCGCACGAGCGCTTCGCGGTCCGGGCCCGTGCCGATGCCGGGGCCGACGACCGCGGCGCGCTTGTCGGCGAGGAGCGTCCGGAACGCTTGCCCGTCGGCGTAGGCGAGCGCGCCGGCGCCGTCGTCGGGGAGCGGCCACGTCATCGCTTCGAGGATCCCGCCGGCGACGATCGGGAGCACGACGCTCGGGCAGCCGACCGTCACGAGCCCGGTGCCGGCGCGCGTTGCGGCCCGGGCGCAGAGGATCGCCGCCCCGGTCTTGCCGAGCGAGCCCGCGATCACGGCGAGGTGTCCGTGCGTGCCCTTGTGCGACTCGACGTCGCGGGGGCGGAGGATGCGTGCGGCGTCGGCGGCGGTCACCGCCTCGACCTGGGGCGCGACCGTGGCGATCGCTGCGTCGGGGATGCCGATGTCGACGACCGCCACGTCGCCCGCGTAGTGGGCGCCCGGATGGATCACGGTCCCGATCTTCGGCGCCGCGAACGCGATCGTGAGCTCGGCCTCGATCGCCACGCCGAGCGGCACGCCGCGATCGGCGTCGAGGCCCGAGGGCAGATCGAGGGCGACCGTCGGAAGGCCGGCCGCGTTCACCATCGCGATCAGCTCGGCGGGGAGCCCGGTGACCTCGCCACCGAGACCGGTCCCGAAGAGCGCATCGACCACGCATCCGGCGCGGCCGAGCGCCCGCGCGAGCGGATCGAGCTTGGCGGCGGTCACGGTCTGGACCTTGCCGCCGGCGCGCTGCCAGGCTTGCAGCTTCGCGCGCGCGTCGCCGCGAATCTCGCTGGCCGGAACCGCCAGGATGACCTCGACACGGACGCGCTTTTTCTTCAGCGCGCGCGCCACCACGAACCCGTCGCCACCGTTGTTCCCCTTCCCCGCCAGTACCACCACGCCGTGCTTCCGAACGTGAGGGAAGCGGTCGAGCAGGATGGCGGCGGCGCCGGTCCCGGCGCGCTCCATCAGGGTCGCGCCCGGAATGCCGTGGCGCTCGATCGTGAGCGCGTCCATGCGGCGCATCTCCGCCGCGGTGGTGACGATCACGGGACGATACGCGCGCGCATCTCGCGCACGGCTTCCTCCATGCCGACGAAGACGGCACGGGCGACGATGCTGTGGCCGATGTTCAGGACGTCCATGTGCGGAAGCTCGGCGATCGGCCGGACGTTGTCCAGCCGGAGGCCGTGCCCGGCGTTCACCACCAGGCCGAGCCCGTGGGCCTGCTGGGCAGCGCGGCGATGCTTGGCGAGCTCGGCGGCGATCGCGTCGGCGGGGAGCGGCTCGCAGTAGCGGCCGGTGTGGAGCTCGACGACGGCCGCCTTCAAGGCGGCGGACGCGTCGATCTGCGCCGGCTCGGGATCGATGAAGAGGCTCACCTGGATGCCGCCGTCGTTCAGACGCGCAACGACGTCCGCGAGCACGCGGCGCTGCCCGACCACGTCGAGGCCTCCCTCGGTCGTGACCTCGGCCCGGCGCTCGGGGACCAGGCAGACGTCGGCAGGACGGACGCGGAGCGCGATCGCGACCATCTCGTCGGTCGCGGCCATCTCGAGATTCATGCCGACGCGCAGCGCCGCGCGGAGACGCGTGACGTCGGCGTCCTGGATGTGGCGGCGATCCTCTCGCAGGTGGACGGTGATGCCATCCGCCCCGCCCGCCTCGGCGGCCCGGGCGGCTTCGAGGGGGTCGGGATAGTCGACGCCACGGGCCTGACGGAGGGTCGCGACGTGGTCGATATTGACGCCGAGCCTCGCCATCCGGCGGAAGCTAGCGCATTTCCCTGCCCGGCGCTCGCGGCGCGCGCCGGATGGCTTCGGGCCGGTTAGGCCCGGGCCGCGACTGGCTCCGGGGCGGGGCTCGGGGCGTTTTGTGGGGCCGGGCTGCCGGTTCCGAGGGCCGCGCGGACGGCGTCGGCGATGTCGCTCGCATGGCGCTCGACCTGGGCCAGGTCCTGGCCCTCGACCATCACGCGAGCGAGCGCCTCCGTGCCCGAGAAGCGGATGTAGACGCGGCCGCGGCCGCCGAGCGACGCCTCGACGCGCTCGACCACCGTTCGCACCGACTCGACCTGTTCGAGGTCGCGTTTCTCGCGGACGGGGATGTTGATCAGCACCTGCGGGAACTTCTGCATGACCTGGGCGAGCTTCGAGAGGGGCTGATTGCGCGCCCGCATGACGCCGAGGATGACGAGCGCGGTGATGAGGCCGTCGCCCGTCGTCGTGTGGTCGAGGCAGATGACGTGGCCGGACTGCTCGCCACCGAGATTGTAGCCGCCGCGCTGCATCTCCTCGAGCACGTAGCGGTCGCCGACGCCGGTCTTCACGACCTCGATGCCGAGATCGCGCATGGCGAGCTCGAGGCCGAAGTTGCTCATCTGGGTCGTGACGAGCGTGCGCTTGGCGAGCTTGCCCTGCTCCACGAGCTCGCGGGCCGCGATCGCGAGGAGCGCGTCGCCGTCGACGACCTGGCCGCACTCGTCGACGAGCAGACAGCGGTCGGCGTCGCCGTCGAGCGCCACGCCGACGTGGGCACGCTGCTCGATGACGGCGCGCTGGAGCGCGCCGGGCGAGGTCGCGCCGCAATCGCGGTTGATGTTCTCGCCGTCGGGCTCGCAGCCGATGGTCGTGACGGTCGCGCCGAGCTCCGCGATCACCTCGGGCGCGACGCGATAGGCAGCGCCGTTGGCGCCGTCGACCACGACGCGGAGGCCGTCGAGGGTGAGCTCGCGCGGGAAGGTGTTCTTCACGAAGACGTTGTAGCGGCCGAGCGCGTCGTCGATGCGGTAGGCCTTGCCGATGTGCTCGGCGGTCGGACGGAGGTGATCGATGTCGGTGTCGAGGACGAGCCGTTCGATCTCGAGCTCGACGTCGTCGGGGAGCTTGAAGCCTTCGCTCGAGAAGAACT
>CAZWAX010000167.1:0-11625 GCA_964631985.1 uncultured Polyangiaceae bacterium
CAAACGCCTCGATCGGCTCCTGAAAGCGGCGTAGTTTTTGTCACATCGAGGCTAGCTAGGCGCAAGACATTGAGAATACAAAGCGGAGGGGGTGGGATTCGAACCCACGAGGGCTTGCACCCTGCCGGTTTTCAAGACCTGGAAAGTCGGGGGCGCTCTGCAACCGGATGCAACGGTCTGCAAAACGACGCGCGTTTCGGGCGCCCACGAGATGCGGCTCGTTGCACGCGGTTGCACGCCAATTGGGAAAGAAATGGGAAATGGCGTGTCGCGGGACCCGGCGATTTTCCTTGTCGCGCGGGGATGGCGCAGGGTACACGGGTCGGGACCAATCGTCCGATCCTCGAGGAGCGCATGCGCCGCGCAGCCATGATCGTCCTGACCGTCCTCGTGAGCACTCGCGCCGCAGTGCCGTCGGTACGGGCGCAGGTCGTCGAGGTCCCGACGTTTGCCGTCGGCGCGTCGGACGGAGCGTATCCGTCGGTGGCCGCGGGCCTCGACGGCACCGCGGTCTTTCTGTGGTCGGAATCGGTGGGCTCCGACCGTGCCGCCTTCACCCGCCGCTTCGACGCGACCGGCACGCCGCTCGGCGCGAAACAGCGCATCGACGACAGCGGCCGGGTGTATCGGACAGGGATCAGCGCCACCCCGACGGGCGGGTACGTCGCGAGCTGGCACTATCAAAGCCCGCAGCTCTACACCGCCATCTACGGGCAGGCGCTCAGCGCGCTCGGTTCCGTGGTGGGAAAAAGCTACGCGGTCGGAAGCCCCGCGTTGATCGGCGGCTCCGTGAACGTCGCGGGCTTGCCCTCGGGTTCCGTCTTCTTCTGGACCAAGAACACGACGGCGTATCTCCGGCTCTTCCGCGAGAACGGCGCGCCGTACTCGAACGAGATCGAGGTCGGCACCGGCTGGACGTTCAGCGACGTGGCGGCCCTTCCCGGCGGCGGGTTCGTGATCGTGTGGTGGGGCTTTTCCGACGGCTTCAACTATGCTCGCGTCTACGATGCGGCCGGCATCCCGCTCGGTCCTGAGCCCTTCGTGGTGAGCGAAGAGTTCATACCAACCCGCGTTGCGGCCGGGCTCGCCGATGGTTTCGTCGTTGCCGGGCGCGGCACCAGCGCGGGGACAGCGCCGGGTGCGGCCTGGTTCCGGCGGTTCACGTCGGCCGGAGACCCCGTCGGTCCACCGGTCATCGTCGCTCCGACCCGATTCGGCGATGTCCAGGATCCCGACATCGCGCTCGACGAGCAAGGCAACGTCTACGTCGCGTGGACCACGCACAACAATGAGGGCGCGCTGGAGCTGCCGCCCCGAGCGCGCGGCTTCGGACCCGACGATCAGCCCTTCGGACCCGCGATCGATCTGAACGTAGACACGGGGGGAAGCGACCTCCGGGTCGCGCACCTGCCGAACGGCGGTTTCGTCAACACGTGGAACTACTTCGGCATCATCTACGGCAACGTTGCATCGCTCTGCACTCCGGGCGCAGCGACGTGCGGAGACGGGGTGGTCAACCCGCAGTGCGAGCAGTGCGATGACGGCGCCGACAACAGCGACACGGCATCGGACGCCTGCCGCACCGACTGCACGCGGCCGCGCTGCCGCGACGGCGTGGTCGACACCGCCGAGGCCTGCGACGACGGCAACCCCGAGAGCTGCGACGGCTGCAGCCTGCAGTGCGAGAGTGAGCCCGGTCTGGCGTGCGGCGACGGCGTGACCAACGCGACCTGCGCCCAGTATTGCGACGACGCCAATGCGACCGCCGGCGACGGCTGCACCGCGACCTGCGAGCTCGAACGCATCCCGGGCGGCGGCTCCGCGAAGACCGACTGCCTGATCGCGTGGCAGGTGAACAATCCGGCGAACGTCCCGCTGCTCGACAAGCGCGGCGCCATCAACCAAGAGCAGCAATGCGTCGACGACGACCCGCGCTGTGACTTCGACGGCGGCACGACGGGCGAGTGCACGTTCCTCGTGCGTGCATGCGGCAACAATACCGACGTCGCGGGCTGCAACCCGGGCACGCGCCTCGCGAGCTGGACGCTCACGTCGCCGACCGCGAAAAAGGCGGCTGTGGATCCGGCCCTGGCGGCGATTCGCGCGGCCTTCACTGGCAGCGTCCCGGCGGCGATCGTCGGTCCGACCGACATCGACCTCTGCAGCGGTGACGTCACCGTGCGTGTGCCACTGCGTCCGCGCGGAAGCAGGATCGCGGCCGGAAAGCTCAAGCTCGCGGCGACCGCGACGCTCTACGATGGCCGCCGCGACAAGGACACGCTACGGCTCACCTGCTTGCCCGCCGTCCCGTAGGATCACCGAAGACGCCGAGGTCGGCGATCGCAAGGACTTGGATGGGGAGATTTGAGTTGATCAGTTCGCTCGCCCAAACCGGTCGGCGACCATCTACTCGAGCGATGCCGTCGCCGCGGGCCACTGCCATGCCCTGGTCTCGTGGCATGCGAGAGCGCCGCCCGCGACCAGCGTCATGCACCCGTCGCGTCCCTGGGGTACACGCCCCGCGACGCGACGGGCACCGTTCTGCACCAGGTCGTCCGCGAGCACCTGGAGAGCTTCCTCATCGCAACGAATCGCGCCGCTGGCGCCGAGCTGATCAAGTTCACGAAGCCGGTCGGTTACGCTTCGCTCGGTCGAGCTACGCGCTGGGTCCGCCGCCTTCGCGGGCCACTGGTCGACGAAATGCACGGCGACGCCGCGCGCGTACACCTCGCGGCCGATCGTCTCGGTTTTCGCGTTGATGACGGCGTCGACTCTCGCGCCGTACTTCGCCAGAGCGGCGGCGCGGAGGTCCTCCAGCATGGCTGCCGCATCGCCCTCCGGGGTTGGTCGGGCGGGTCAAACCTTCCGGCGGACAGCCGCCCCTGGCTTGCGTCTGCGGCCGAGACGCACCATGCGCTGCTATTGAGTTAACGGGGCGTCGTTCCGATCGCAGTGCCGCCGCGGCCTCGTCTTTCGTTTGGCACGCCACTTCCGCATGTATTCCCGCATCTGCTTCCTTCGCGCGGCGTGCTGCTCCGGGGTTCGAACCTGCACGCTGTGGCGAACGGCAGTTCAGAAGCGCACGTCCGATATGGGGCGATACGTCACCTGGTCCGCGCAAAAACACCGCTAAAGATGACTATCAACTCCCCCCATGTCGATCGCCGTCGCCGTCCGCAAAGGGACGACCCTCGCCGTTGCCGCCGACTCGCAAGAGAACTTCGGCGACCGCAAGATCGTCGGCCCGAACCATCGCGCCACCAAGATCATGACGCTCGGTGGCTCCGAGCTCGCGATGACGGGCTGGGGCGTCTACGACAACGTCTTTCACGATTACCTTGCGGCGAGACGGGCACCGCGGTTCGCGAGCGAGCGCGAGATCTTCACCTTCTTCGTGCGGCTCTGGAAGGACCTCCGCAAGCGCTGCGGCGGCGAGGTCGACGTGCGGCGGATCCGCTTGGCCGGTCGTCGCTGAGGATCGCATCGCGACTGCGCTCGGTTGCTATGGGCTCACGGTCGCGGTCAGCTGATACGTGCCGGTGCCGTCGAACCCGCTGTCGAAGCTCGCGATCAGCACGAGATAGGTGCCCGTGACGGGCGCGACGACCGCGCCCGTGTCGGCAGCGCTCAGGCCGGACGTGCTGGCGAGCACGGACCCATTGGGCGCCCACACGCGAAGCCAGGGGCGGTAGTCGTCGGTCTCGGTGAGCTCGTCGACGTGCACGGCGATCTGCGCGCCTGCGATGGCCGTGACGGTCCATACGTCGAGGTCGCCGCGGAAAATCTCGCCGCTCTGCGCGACGCCGCTCGCGAGCGCTCCGCCTTGATCCCCGGCCGTGACCGTGATCGTGCCCTGGGTCTTGGCCAGAGTCAGACGGTACGTTCCGGCGCCGTCGAAGCCGCTGTCGAAGCTCGCGACGAGCACGAGATAGGTGCCCGTGACGGGAGCGACGGCGCCGTCGATGACGGCGGCCGTCACGCCCGAAGTACTGGCGAGCACCGATCCGTTCGGCGCGTACAAGCGAAGCCAGGGGCGAAAGTCATCCGTCTCCGTGACTTCGCCGACGTTCACGCCGATGCGTTCGCCGGCGGTGGCCGTGAAGGACCAGACGTCGAGGTCACCGCGCAGGATCTCGCCGGTATGGATGGCGCCGTTGGTGAGCAACCCACCCTGATCCCCCGCCGACACCGTGACCGAGCCCTGGGTCTGGGCGATCGTGAGGCGATACGTCCCGACGCCGTCGAAGCCGCTGTCGAAGCTCGCGACGAGCACGAGATAGGTGCCCGTGACGGGAGCGACGGCGCCGTCGATGACGGCGGCCGTCACGCCCGAAGTACTGGCGAGCACCGATCCGTTGGGCGCGTACAAGCGAAGCCAGGGGCGGAAGTCGTCGGTCTCCGCGGTCTTGCCGGCGTGGACGGCGATCCGCTCGCCCGCGGTGGCCGTGAAGGTCCAGACGTCGAGATCGCCGCGCAGGATCTCGCCGATATGGAGGGCGCCGTTGGTGAGCGGCCCGCCCTGATCCCCGCTCGACACCGTGACTGCGCCCTGAGTCTGGGCCATCGTGAGGCGATACGTTCCGGCGCCATCGAACCCGGCGTCGAAGCTCGAAACGAGAAGGATGTACGGGCCCGTGATGGGTGCAAGGACGCCGTCGATCGCGGCGGCGGCAACGCCGGACGTATCGGCGAGCGAGGAGGCGTCGGGCGCGATCAGACGAAGCCGGGGACGGAAGTCGCTGGTATCGCTGATCTCGCCGACATGCACGCTGATGCGTTCGCCGGCGGTGGCGGTGAAGGTCCAGGTATCGACCTCTCCCGGGAGAATTTCGCCGGGATTGAGGACACCGTTGGTGAGCGGCCCGCCGCCCGCGTCGATCGGAAACCCGCCGTTGAGCCCGGCGGCCACTGCGACGTCGTTCGAGCACTGCGTGAGATAGGCATCGAACACCGCCGGCGCCTCGGCCGTACAGTTGCCACTGCCGTGCTTCGCGACGGCCTTGCCGAGCGCGTCGGAGAGCTTGGTCGAACACTTGGTCAGTGCGGTGGCGAGCTTCACGCCGTCGTTCGTCTTGGTGAACTTCGACTCGGCGGTGAGCCGGCAGAGGATGAACTTCGCCGACGCCAGCTCGAAGGCGACCTCGCACTTCTGCAGAGCGCTCTGGGGTGCAGCGAGCGCCGAGCTACCGGCGAGCAGCGCCACGACGAGCGTGGGCGGGATCAGGTTGCAGATGCGCATGCGAGTCCTCGGGCTTCTGCCGGGAGGTGGGCCTCCCGACGCCGGACGCGTGATCGGAAGGCAGCATCCCGGGCGTGCGGGATAGGGCCTGGCGGGATCTTCATCTCAGTACTGTCTTTCGGGAAGGGGAGGCAACCGGCGGGATCGTGTGAGGAACATCACATCTCGTCGTCATGGCGACGGCCGCTGGATACGGCACGTCGTGGGTCGCGATCCGCGATGAGGTCTCGCCTGCGCAACCACGTCCGTCCCGGGGACCTCCACCCCGCTGTGGCGAACGGCAGTTCAGGGGCGCACGTCCGATATGGGGCGATACGTCAACCAGCTCGAGCAAAAACGCGACTAAAAATGACTATCAACTCGCAGCGCCGCAACCGCTTCCGTGTCGCTTGCGCCTTCATCGTGGCAAGCCGCTTCCGCCACGCGTAGATCGTCTGGTCACTCACGCCGTGTTTCTTCGCCACGTCGACCACAGGAGAACCGACGGCCTCGTTCTCCTTTCAGTATGGCGCTTTGGAGCTATGGTTTCTCATGAGCGTCCTCGACTCCCCTGCTTCCGCTCGTGGCTGCGCGCCCCGTGGAACCGCACCTGCCAGACGGTGCTCGTCGACCAGGGCTTGGCGCGCGAGGTCTCGAGTCCGAGTGTGTTCAAGCGTCGTGCGATTTCGTCATTCCCCAGCCCCTCCTCTGCCATTTCGGCGATCTTCCGGTGCGCGTATCGCATGAGGGGAACCTCTATCGCGGTGGGCTCGGACCCATCGGCCCACATGATGAGCGCCGAGATCGTCTCCGCGCTCTTCGCAGTCACGAGCACACGGTCAACCATGCCGCGAAGGATCTCCTTTCGATCGCGATGGGCGGTCGTCGCGGCGTGGAACAACGTTCCATGGACGGCGATTGGGTGAAGGAAGGTCTTCCGACTACGTGGGGACGCTTTTTCCCCGACGTTCCCGAAGCCGAACGCGACACCTATCCGTATCCGGCTCCTTGCGGACCCGAATTCTGGCGGCTCTATGCCGAGCCGGTCGAAGACTTTTTGCGGGCAGCCGCCACTCTGTACGAGATCCTCGACGGCCTACGGACTCAGGCCACCGGCAAGACCAAGCCCCGCTACTCCGGGAACAGCAAGGCGAGCCCGGCCGACGATGCCCAATTTTGATGGCGGGAGACGAGTTCCCCATCTGTTCCCCATCTCGCGTCGGACGAACCCACGTCGAACGAGCCCCGTTCCGGCCAATCCCCGAAGTTGCTGATTTTCCAAAGCGGAGGGGGTGGGATTCGAACCCACGAGAGCTTGCGCCCTGCCGGTTTTCAAGACCGGTGCCTTCGACCGCTCGGCCACCCCTCCGTAGAGCGGACTCCGTTAGCTACGACCCGGAGGCGGCGGTCGCAAGGGGCGGCGTCCCTACGCCGCGGTCGCGCTCTTCGCCCCGCCCCGACAGTGATCGCACGTCGGGCTCGGCGCGGGCGTGAACGGGCGGCCGCGCTCGTCGCGTGGGGCGAGCCAGAACTCCAACCGTGACTTGAGGGCGCTGTAGTCGCTGATCGGCTTGGCGATGAACTCCTGGAAGCCGGCGCGGACGGCGTTGGCTTCGGCGCTCGGGCTGGCGTCGACGCTGAGGGCGAGGATGGGCACCGTGAGCCCGCCGTCGGAGCGGCGGATGGTACGCGCGGCTTGCCAGCCGTCGAGGGTCGGCATGTGGAGGTCGAGGAGCACGAGGTGCGGCTTCTCGGCGGCGAAGAGGGTGACGGCCTGCTCGCCGTCGCAGGCCTCCACGACGTCGACGTTCGGGAACTCGCGCGCGATGAAGCGGCGCACGAGCAGCCGGTTGAGCGGCAGGTCGTCGGCGAAGAGCAATCGACGGGGCGTGTGCAGGGCACACTCCGCCGGCAGTGCGGGTTCGGCGGCCGGCGTCGCATCGACGCGGGGCGCGGACGCCTCGTCTGCCGCCACGGCCCCTTCCTCCGGCTGCCGGAGCGGCAGCACGACCGTGAAGATCGATCCCTGCCCCGGCGCGCTTTCGGCCTGCACCTGGCCGCCGATCTGCGTCAGCAGGCTCTTCACGATGTAGAGGCCGAGCCCGGCGCCGCCGTACGAGCGCGTCTCGGAGCTGTCGGCCTGGCGGAACATCTCGAAGACGTGCGGCAGCGCCTCGGCCGAGATCCCGATGCCGGTGTCGCGGACGGTGATGCGACACTGGTCGCCGACCGGCTCGCACCCGACCGCCACCTCCCCCGCCGCCGTGAACTTGAGCGCGTTGCCGATCAGGTTCTTCAGCACGATCTTGAGCTTCCGCCGGTCGGTGTGGACGTCGAGCTCGTCCGGCGCGACGAAGCGCAGCGCCACCTCGGCGCGGGACGGCAGCGCCGCGAAGTCGTCGCCGAGCTCACGCCAGAGCTCGGCGAGCACGACCGGCGCAAAGCGTGCCACGTCGCCCCCGGCGGCAAGCCGGTTCAGATTGAGCGTACCGTCGATCAGCTCGAGCAGCTCGTGGCTCGCCTTCCGCACTTGCGAGAGCAGCGGCGCCTGCTCCTCCGGCGTCGTCGCGTCGCGCAGCATGTCGGTGTAGCCGATGATGATATTGAGCGGCGTGCGGAGCTCGTGCGACATCGTCGACACGAACTCCGATTTGAGCTGACTCGCGCGCTCCAGCTCCTCGACGACGCGGGCGTTCATCAACGCCATCGAGCTCAATTGCGCGATGCCGATGGCGACGCGCTCGTCGTGGGCGGCGATCTCCCCGGCACGATCGCGATGCCCGCTCATCTGGAGGCCGACGACCTGCTCGCCGCGATGCAGCGCGGTGACGACGGCGCAGCGGATGCCGCTCCGAGCCAGCAAGGCCCCGACCAGGGGGTGGCGCTCGCCCGACGTCTCGATGCGGACGGTCTCACGCTCCGCGAGGTCGGCGAGCAGCGTCGCGACCGCGGCCCTCGGGAGGACGACCGAGCCGAGGATCTCCCATGGCGCGCCCGGGAGCCCGTCGGCGGTGACGGGCCGGAAATCGTCGTCGTCGCCGCGCCGGAGCCAGGTGACGCTGTGATCGCAGCGCAGCGCCTGCGCCGTCAGCTGGCACGTCCGGGCGAGCAGCTCCGTCGGGTCGGTACACGACATGAGCTCGCGGCCGACGTGCGCCAGCACGGTCGACATCTGCATCTCCTCGAAGAGGGCACGCTCGCCGTACTCGCGCCCGAGCGCGATCGCGAGGAGACGCGCCACCGCGCGCAGGAACTCGATCTCCGCCGCTTGGAAGCGTCGCGGCTTGTCGCTGTAGGCCGCAAGGACGCCGTAGGCCCGTCCACGCGGCAGGATGGCGACGCTCACCCCGCTCACCACGTCGTGGCCGCGGAGCAACGGCACGTCGGCCATGCGCGGCTCGTCGGAGAGCGCGGCGAAGACGACGGGATCGACGCCACACCACCCGGCAGCCGTTTCGGGAAGCGCCGTCGTGTCGACGAGCGCGCGACCGACGACGCCGGCGCGCCAGCCGACCCCGGCCCGCACGCGCAGCAGGCGCTCGTCCGGTTCCCACGCGAGGACGACGCTGTACGGCGCGTCGAGGATGCGCGCGACGACCGCGGTCGCGTCGCCGAGGAGATCCCGGCTCTCGGCGCCCTCGAGCGCGCGCTGCGCGAGCAACGCCAGCGCCTCGTGGCGTCGCGCGTCGGCGGCCGCGCCACCACGACTCCATCCGCGAACGCGCTCGCGCCATGCGCCGAGACGCCCGAGCCGTTTCTTCGGGCTGCCCATGCGCGTCGGTTCAGTCGGCGGCGAGCAGGTCGTTGGCGAGCATCAGCCGCAGCCGTACGAGCGCCTGCGAGTGCAACTGCGAGACCCGCGACTCACTGAGACCGAGCGAATCGGCGACCTCGCGCATCGTGCGATCGCTCTTGTAATAGAGCGCGACGGCGGCGTGTTCCTTCTCCGGGAGCCGCTCGATCGCGGCGTTCACCAGCCGCGCCCGCTCGCGTCCGAGGATGGCGCGCAGGGGATCGCTGCCATGGTCGGGCATGTGGCGATCGACGTCATAGGGGCGATCGTCCGAGGTCCGGAGATCCTCGACCGAGACCGTCCCGAAATCGGTCTCGTTGGTCATGGTGCGGAGCTTCGCGAGGTCGATCTTGAGGGCGGCGGCGACCTCGACTTCGCCCGGCGTGCGGCCGAGCGTCGCTTCGAGGCGCGTTCGCGTACGGTCGAGAAGAACGGCCTTCCGCCGCGCCGTCCGCGACAGCAGATCGCGCTCGCGGAGGTTGTCCATGATGACGCCACGTACGCGGAAGCGTGCGTACGTCCGGAAGGAGGCGTGCTTGTCGGGGCGGAAGCGCCGGTACGCGTCGAGCAGCCCCTCCATGCCCCAGCTCACCAGCTCGTCGACCTCGACGTGCGGCGGCTTCCGACACGCGACCTGATGCGCGACGTCCCGCACCAGCGGCAGGTGCCGGCGCAGCACCGCATCGGCGCTGGTCTCCGGTTGCGCGAACGGATTGCCGGGAGCGTGATTCGGGTGCGTGTCGATTCTCAGCGCGGCTTCCATGCATCGACCTTTCGCGTAGCGAGTGGGAGGCTGAGCTCGACGGATCGCAAGATTCACGCCAGCCGCCACCCGCGCCGCGCCCCACAACGAAGCCCGCAAACAAACCGCATGGCGCCGCAACGACCCGCATCGCACGCGCACGCGCCTCCCCACGCGGAACGCCGGAGAGTCGCGACGCTTTCTCGAGCGCCGCGAATCGCCGCGACCGAACGCCGACCCGTGCGTGGCATGCGACATGCCCACGGGTGCGCGCACCGAAACGCACCCGACGACGGCCGCGCCTCAGCGCAGCAACGCCCCGAAGAACGCTGCACCCACGTCACCCGCCAAGAGAATGACGGTGTCGCGCCGTCTTCTAAACGTCGTGTGGGAGACCGAGAATCCGCTCGGCGATCACGTTCTTCTGGATGTTCGGCGTCCCGCCCCCGATGACGAACGGCGGCCACGACAGCATGATCTTCTGCCACCGCCCGTTGTCGACCGCGTGCGGCGACTTCTTGGCGAGCACCCCGAACGATCCCTCGATGTCGCGCGCGAGCCGGCCCGACTCGATCTCGATGCGGGCGCGGATGAGCTTGTTGATCGAGGTCTCGGCGCCGAGCGGCTCGCCGCGGAGCTGCTTGGTGACGAAGCGGAGGCCGTTCAGACGCATCGCCTCGACCTGCGTCTCCATGCGGGCGATGCGCTGGCGGATGGTCGGGTCGTCGATCGCGCGCCGGCCGCGGCGCTGGCAGCGCTTCGCCAGGTCGCGAATGCCCTCGAGGCGGTGCTTCAACGCCCAGACGTCGGCGATCGAGCTGCGCTCGTTGGCGAGCGCGTCCTTGGTGACGTCCCACCCCTGCCCTTCGGCGCCGAGCCGGTTCGCGATCGGCACGCGCACGTCCTCGAAGAACACCTCCGCGAACATCGCCCCGCCGTTCATCTCTTTGATCGGCTTCACGGTGAGCCCCGGCGTGCTCATCGGCACCAGCAGGCAGGTGATGCCGAGGTGCTTCGCTGCCGTCGGGTCGGTGCGGACGAGCAGGATCATCCACTGCGCCCACATGGCGAGGCTGGTCCAGATCTTCTGCCCGTTCACGACGTAGTCGTCGCCGTCACGGACGGCCTTGCACTGGAGCGCGGCCAAGTCGCTGCCGGCGCCCGGCTCGGAGTAGCCGGTACACCACTGGATCTCGCCGCGCAGGATCGGGCCGATGTGCTGCTCCTGCTGCGCTGTGGTGCCGTACTTGATGAGCGCGGGGCCGACCCAGGCGAGACCCATGTAGCTGAGGCCGAGCATCGGCGCCTTCACGCGCGCCATCTCCTCTTTGAGGATCATCTGCTCGCTGATCGTACCCCCGCCGCCGCCGACCTCGCGCGGCCAATTGAAGCCGACCCAGCGCTTGGCGTAGAGGTCCTGGTTCCATTTGAAGAGCGCCGGGAGGTCGTTCATGCCTTCCTCGGCGTCCATGGCGTCCTGGCCCGAGCGCTTCGGCAGATGGTCCTTGATGAAGGCGCGCACCTCGGCGCGGAAGGCTTCTTCTTCTTTGCTGTATCCGAAGTCCATGATCCGCCTCCCTACGCTTCCAGCTTGGTCATGACGCGCTCGTAGTGCTCGTCCGGTGCGCCGAGCCAGACGTGGCTCTGGCGACCGCGCTTGTAGAAGAGATGCGCGTGGCACTCCCACGTGTAACCGATCGCGCCGTGGATCTGGACGCATTCCTCGCCGGCCTGATCGAGGGCCTCGCTCGCGAGCGCCTTCGCCATGGCCGCGTACGACGGGACGTGGTCCGGGGCGTGATCGATGGCCCACGCGCCGTAGTAGACGAGCGAGCGCGCCGACTCGACGTCGCAGAGCATCTCGGCGCAGCG
>CAZWAX010000168.1:0-11577 GCA_964631985.1 uncultured Polyangiaceae bacterium
CCTCGACCGGCCCACCGGAGCCCCCCGCACAAGCCGCCGACCGCGAACCCCGGCTGGGGCGGCATGAGGTCGCGCGCGGAGCCGGGCGCGTCGTCGAGGGGATCGCGGAACTCCTCGATGCGGCGCTCGGCTTCCGCCTCGGTGACGACGTTCTCGGCCGCGAGCCGCTCGCGGTACAGCGTGAGGGGCGTCGAGTGGTCGGCGATCACCCGGTACATCGTCGGCTGCGTGAAGGTGGGGTCGTCGAGCTCGTTGTGACCGTGGCGGCGGTAGCACACGAGATCGATGATGACGTCCTTCTTGAACTGCTGGCGGAACTGGATCGCCAGGCGGGCCGCCTGCACGGCGGCCTCGGGGTCGTCGCCGTTCACGTGGAAGACGGGCGCCTGGATGATCTTCGCGACGTCGCTCGGGTAGGGCGTGAACCGATACGACTCGGGCGGCGTCGTGAAGCCGCTCTGGTTGTTGACGATGATGTGGATCGTCCCGCCGGTGCGGTAGCCTTCGAGCTCGGAGAGGCCGAGGGTTTCGGAGACGACGCCCTGGCCGGTGAAGGCCGCATCGCCGTGCATCAAGACCGGCACGACGCGGGCTCGGTCGGTATCGCCGAGGTGGTTCTGCTTGGCGCGAACCATGCCCTCGATGACGGGATTGATCGCCTCGAGGTGGCTCGGGTTGGGACTGAGCGAGAGATGCACCTTGTGGCCCGCGCGCGTGAGGCGGTCGTGGGAGTAGCCGAGGTGGTATTTGACGTCGCCGTCGCCGGTCGCCTGCTTGGTGAGGAACGAGCCCTCGAACTCGGCGAGGATCATCTCGTAGGGCTTGCGGAGGATGTTGGCGAGCACGTTCAGGCGGCCGCGGTGCGGCATGCCGATCACCATCTCTTCGACGCCGAGGTTGCCGCCCTCCTCCACGAGCGTGTCGAGGAGCGGGATGAGCGCGTCCCCGCCCTCGAGCGAGAAGCGCTTCGCCGTCGTGTAGCGCAGCTGCAGAAACTGCTCGAAGCCTTCCGCGACCACCAGGTCGTCGAGGATGCGGCGCCGCTCGTCCGCACCGAGCTCGGGGCGGTTCGACGTCGGCTCCATGCGCTCGGAGAGCCAGAGCCGCTGATCGCGCTGCTGGATGTGGAAGTACTCGACGCCGAAAGTCCGGCAATACGTCGCCTGCAGGCGCTCGATCAGCTCGCGCAGCTTGGCGGTCCGGCACCCCCGGAAGTCGGCACACTCGATGACACGATCCATGTCGCTCGGCCCGAAGCCGAACTCCGACGGCTCGAGCAGCGGATGCCCGCCCGGCTTGTCGGCGAGCGGGTTCAGATGCGCGACCAGGTGGCCGAGCTCGCGGTAGGCGTGGACCAGCCCAAAGACGCCGAGCACCGGCTCGGCATCGATACGGGTCGCGGTGTGGATCGCCTGGTCCAGGGCGGCAACCGCGTGGCCGTTGGCACCGTTGCCGTCTGCCATCTCGAACCCGGCGAAGAACAGCGCCCAGCGCTCATCCACGGAGCTGGGGTCGACGCGATAGCGTCGATACTGGTCCTCGACGTAGTCCGCGTTCACACGGCTCACGAAATCGAGGTGGTTCATGATCGGACCCTTGTAGCCTCTCGGACCGGAGGCCGCTACCGGAGTGATCCGCAGTTCATCCCACGAAACGTCTTCTGGTACACTCCGGCCCCATGGCCAGAAGCAGCTCCAGCGACGTCGTCGCGTTGATCCTCGCCGGCGGTGAGGGAAAGCGCCTCTACCCCCTCACCCGCGACCGGGCGAAGCCCGCCGTGCCGTTCGGCGGGCGCTACCGCATCATCGACTTCGTGCTCTCGAACTTCGTGAACTCGGGCATCTCCAAGATCAGCGTGCTCACCCAGTACAAGGCCGGCTCGCTGATGCAGCACCTGGCGCGCGGCTGGCAGCTGGCGCCGCAGCTCGGGCACTACGTCGCGCCCGTCCCGGCCTCGATGAACGTCGGGCCGCAGTGGTTCCGCGGGAGCGCCGACGCCGTCTTCCAGAACCTCGACGTCCTCGAGAACGAAAAGCCCACGGAAGTATGCGTCTTCGGCGCCGACCACATCTATCAGATGGACGTGTGCCAGATGCTGGACTTCCATCGTGGCCAGGGCGCCGAGGTCACGGTCGCCGTGATCCCCGTCCCGACGGCGGAGATGGACCAGTTCGGGATCGTGGATTGCGACGCGTCCGGCCAGATCGTGGGCTTCCGCGAGAAACCGAAGGTCGACGCCGACATCTCGGGGACGCGCCTCGCGTCGATGGGGCTCTACGTCTTCAACTGTGCCGCGCTCATCCGCGAGGTCTGCGCCGACGCCGAGCGCACGGATTCCGCGCACGATTTTGGGAAGGACGTGCTCCCCCGCATGGTCGAGGGCGCATCGAAGGTGGTCGCCTACGACTTCTCCACCAACACCATCCCCGACATGCACGACGGCCAGCGCGGCTACTGGCGCGACATCGGCACGATCGACATGTATTGGCGGACCTCCGAGGACCTGATCTCGATCACCCCGCAGCTGAACCTCTACAACCCCCGCTGGCCGATGCTCTCCGCCTACTACCCGCATCCTCCCGCCAAGTTCGTCTTCGCGGACGAGGAGGGGCAGCGCCGCGGCGTCGCGATCGACTCGATGGTCTCCGAGGGCTGCATCATCAGCGGCGGCCACGTCGAGCGTTCCATCCTGAGCCCGCGCGTGCGGGTCAACAGCTACGCCCACGTCCACGAGTCCATCCTGTTCGACGGGGTCGAGGTCGGACGCCACGCGCGCATCCGGCGCGCCATTCTCGACAAGGGCGTCGTCGTGCCGCCCGGCATCACGATCGGGTACGAGCCGGCCGAGGACCGGCGGCGGTTCACGGTGAGCGAAGGCGGGGTGGTGGTCGTCCCGAAAAACATGGATCTGAGCAAGGGGTGAGCGTCGTGTCTCTCGCCCGCCGTCTCCGCCCAGTCCTGGCCGCGGCGATGATCCTGGTGCCGGGTGCGGCGACGGCGATGACCGTCCTCCCGCTCGACCTGCCGGAGCTGACCCAACAGGCCGCGCGGATCTTCGTCGGACGCGTCGAACGGGTCGAGACCGGACACGACACCCAGGGCCTGCCTGCCACCTGGACGACGTTCGCCGTCGCCGAGCCGCTGAAAGGCGTCGCGACCACCCACCTCACGGTGAAGCAACTCGGCGCCCGCTTCGGCGACGCCACCGTCCCCCACCCCGCGTTGCCCCGCTATCGGCCCGGCGAGTCCGTCGTGTTGTTCGTCCATCCCGAAAGCATCCTCGGCTTCACGAGCCCCGTCGGGCTCGGGCAGGGTTGCTTTCGGGTCCGCAGCGACGAGGGCGCGCCCATGGTCGAGAACGACGTCGGCAATCGCAATCTCGGCGTGCCGGCAGGAGCCGCGCGCACGCTCGCCGCTCCGTCGGTCGCGGACGCCACGGCCCCCCTGTCCCTCGACGCCTTCGTCGGCCGCGTCCGCGCGCTCGTCGCCGCGGCCCCCTGAGTCGTCCCATGCGTGGTTCGACCGAGCGAGCGCAACGGCGGCGAGGGCACGGCACCGCGTTCCTCGTGGCGCTGCTGCTCGTCGCCGGGCTCGTCGAGCGCGCCGCCGCGGCCGGTCCCCTCTTCGTGAACGACTCCGGCACGGCCCTCGTCTGGAACGTGCGACCGGTCCCCTGGAACTCCGACCGCGGCGGTCTCGGCGTCCTCGACGAGGCCAGCGCGCACCAGCTCGTCGACGACGGCTTCGCCGTCTGGGCGGCCGTGCCGACGGCGAGCATCACCTTCGCCGACGCCGGCGCCCTGCCCTTCGACGTGACCGCTGCCAACGTCGGGCTCGTCGTCGGCGTCTGCGGCGACGACCTGAGCCCCATCGTCTACGACCGCGACGGCACCATCACCGACGCGCTCTTCGGCGGCGGCGCCTCCAACTCGATCCTCGGCTTCGCCGGCCCCGAATGCGGCACGTTCTCTCCACCCGTCATTACCGAAGCCTCCGCCGTCCTGAACGGAAAGTTCATCGACGGCCTCGCGAGCGGCGGCAACCCGGAAGTCGCGCTCGAGACCTTTTTCGGCGTGATGGTGCACGAGCTCGGGCACTACGTGAACCTCGACCACTCGCAGATCAACCTGCTCGAGGCCTTCGACGGCCAGACGCTCAACGACGACGCGATCGCGACCATGTTCCCGTTCATCGTGAGCGGGGACGAGACGGCGACGCTCACGCGCGACGACGCCGTCTCGCTCTCACTCCTCTATCCGGCCGACGACTTCACCCTCGCGACCGGGGCCATCACGGGGGAGATCCGGCGGGGCGACAGCGGCGCCCCGTTCGGCGGGGCGTTCGTGATCGCCCGAAACGTCGACGACCCCCGCCGCGACGCGGTCGGCTTCGTCTCCGGGGCCCGCTTCGTCCTCGGCAGCACGGCCCCGGGAGCCGACGACCTGATCGGCGCCTACGAGCTGCGTGGGCTCACGCCCGAGGCGAGCTACACCGTCGAGGTCGAGGCGATCTCGCCCCTCTTCGCCGGCGGCTCGTCGGTCGGCCCCCTGAGCCCGCCGGTGACGCTGCCCGGGCCCGCCGAGCTCTGGAACGGTGACGACGAGGCCGGCACCAATCCACCGGACGATCCCGCGGCACCGGGCGCACCGATCGCCGTTGCCGCGGGAACCGTCGCGACCGACGTCGACGTGATCTTGAACGTCACCCCGCCGCCGCCGAACGATGCCTGCAGCGCCGCGATCCCGGTCGGCGGGTTCCCCTTCACGACCTCGCTCGAGACCCGCCTCGCCACGAGCGCCGCCGACGACCCCACGCCGAGCTGCGTCGTCACGCCCAACCCGAAGGCCGCAAAGAGCGTCTGGTTCCGCCTGACGTCGCCGCTCGCGGGCACGCTCACGCTCTCGACCGTGGGCAGCAGCTACGACACCGTCCTGTCGGCGTTCACCGGCGTCTGCGGTACGCTCGCCGCGGTCGGCTGCAACGACGACGGCGGCAACGAGCTGGCGGCGGTCCTCACGTTGCCCGTCGCGGCCGGCACGCCCTATCTCGTCCAAGTGACCGACTTCGCCTCGACCGGCGGCACGCTGGTCTTCACGGCGACCTTCGACCTCAGCCCGCCGGCGGCCTGTCGTGCCGCCGCGCCCGGCGAGTGCATTCCCGGCACCGGCGCGCCGCGCACCGACTGCGTGACCGAGTGGCTGGTCCAGCCCGTGCCGCCGCTTCTCAGCACGCGCCCCGGGAGCCGAAACGTCCCGAGCTATCGCGTGACGTGTGCCGACGGCGACCCGCGCTGCGACGTCGACGGCGTCGCCGGCAAGAACGGCAGCTGCGTCTTCCACGTCGCCGTCTGCGCCAACAACACCGACCCCCGGATCGCCACCCGGCGCTGCGGGCCGACCGCCGTCACCGAGTATCGTCTGCTCGCGCCGAGCAGCCGAAGGCCGCGCGACGCCGTCGACGCCCTGAACGCCGCCAATCTCCTCGCCGCCGTCGCGAGCCTCGGCCTGCCACCCGCCCCGACGATCGCCGACGGCCGTGTCGGCTTCGCGCCCGCGCTCGGCACGCTCGACCGCTGCACGACGTTCCAGCGCGTGCTGGTCCCGATCGGGACCCGTGTGCTGCGCAGCAAGGCCACGACCCCCGCCAAGAAGACCGACACCGACCAGCTCCGGCTGCGCTGCCTCAAATAGACCGGCCGCGGTCAGTCGATCCCGACGCGGCGACGCACCAGTACCGACGGCGGACGAAACGTCGCGCAGTCGAGCCCACGCTCGCGGAGACGCTTGTAGAGCGTCGGCCGACTGACACCGAGCTCGTGCGCGGCCCGGGTGACGTTGCCGTCGCAGCGCCGCAGGCATGCGACGAGCTCCGCGGCTCCGACGGCGATCGTCCCGGCGCCGGTCCGCGGGCCGAGCGCGCTCTGCACGTCGGCCGCGGTGACCGTGCTCCCGTCGGCGTAGAGCACCATCTCGCGCACCACGTTCTCGAGCTCACGGACGTTGCCGGGCCACGGGTAGCCGACGAGCGCGCTCCGCGCCTCGTCCGTCAGCCGGAGGCCGGCGCGCCCGAGCTCGCACGCCATGCGGCCGGCGATACGGTCGGCGAGCTCGACGACGTCGTCCTGCCGCGCCCGCAGCGGCGGCACGTCGACGACGACACCGCTCAACCGGTAGTAGCAATCGGCGCGAAACGCCCCGCGCTCGACCAGCTGCCGGAGGTCGCGATTGGTCGCCGCGACGACCCGCACGTCGACCGCCACCGGACGGTCGGCCCCGACGCGCTGCACCTCGCCCTCCTGCAACAGACGGAGCAGCTTGCACTGCAGCGGCCCCGGGAGCTCGCCGATCTCGTCGAGGAAGAGCGTGCCGCCGTCCGCCTCGGCCGCCCGGCCCAGCCGGCGGCTGACCGCCCCGGTGAAGGCGCCGCGCTCGTGGCCGAAGAGCTCCGCGTCGATGAGCTCGGCCGAGAGCGCTCCGCAGTTGACCGGCACGAAGGGTCCGTGACGGCGCGGTCCCCCGGAATGAATGGCACGCGCCAGAAGCTCCTTGCCGGTTCCGGTTTCGCCCTGGATCAGCACCGGCACGGTCGTCGGAACGAGCCGGGCGACCCGCATCCGCAGGCGCTGCATCGCGGCGCTCGCGCCCACCAGCTTGCCGAGACCGGCCACGCCACCGAGGGACGCCACGACGTCCCGCCGCTCTTCGATTGCCGTCAGGATCGCCATGACCGTCGACCGTACGCGCCGCCTCCGCGCCATCGCAAGGTCGACGAGTAGCCATCGGCCCCGAACGACGAAGGCTCGACGATCACGGATTCCGACGACCGGTCAGATCGACAACCGTGCGGCCGCTACTTTTTTCTGGCGACGCGTCGCCGCAGATGGAAGACGAGCCGGCTCACGAGCGAGCTCGGGGCCTCGGTCGGGAAGAGCCGCGGGAGCAGCAGGAAGAGCCGACGCCGCCCGCCGAGCCGGATGCGGCGGATGACGAGCCCCCAGGCCGGATTGGCCTCGCCGCGATGGACGGCCAGGAAATAGGTCGCCGGCATGCGCACGGTCAGATCGGGATCGGCCATCGTGCCGGGACGCACCTCGCAGCGGCCGTCAGCGATGCGCATCGCCCAGGCGCCGCCGCCCGGGCCGCTCAGCGCGAATTGGGTCGAGAACGCGAGCCCCTTCGCCTCGTCCGGACGGAAGTACTGCGGCATCCAGCGCATCATCGCGTCGACGTTCTGGGTGCGGATGCGGCGGAGCGAGACGAGCCGCGCCCCCGCGGCCGACTGCCCGGCGCGATCGATCGGCGTCCGCCATTCGCCCGGCGGCACGTTCAGACGCTCGCGCGTGCCGGGCGTGTCGATCACGAACTGGGCGTCCTCGACCCCGCGCGTATAGGTGAGCGGCTTCAGGGTCTCGTCGAGGTAGCGCCGGCGCACCTCGCGCTCGCCGTGGAAGGCGGTCTCGATCTCGGCCGGACAGGTGGCGACGCAGTTGAAGCAGCGATACTCCACCTTGAAGGCCATCGCCTGCCAGAGCGCGGCGATCTCGTTGTCGGCCCAGCGCTTCCGGAACTTCTTCGGCTTGGCCTCGGCGAGGTCTTGCACCAGATCGAGGAAGCCCGGGATCGAGTCGCGATAGGTGTGGTTGTAGCAGGCGAAGAAGTCGAAGTTCCCGTCGGGCTTGATCGCGTCGGTCGGGCACGAGGCGACGCAGAGGTTGCACTGCAGGCACGGATTCCAGTCGATGCGGCCGTCGTAGGTGTCGAGCTCGAGGTTGGTGACGACCGTATCGATCAGGCAATACGCACCGAGCTTCCGGTGCAGGAAGTTCCGGCTCGTCCCGATGACGCCGAGCCCGGCCGCCTGCGCCACCAGCTTGTGACTGAGCGGCCAGATCTTGTCGGCCCACCGTTGCCCGACCTCCATCGGCCAACCGATGGTGGTGGTGAGCCCTTCGCCGCCGAGGCTGTTGATGTATTTCACCGTCCGCCGCCCCATCTCCCAGAGGCGCTCTTCGCAACGATAGAGCTCGTTGTTGGCGCTCGGGAGATAGCGCGACTGCATCGCGGCCTTGTTCTCCTCGCCGATCATGCAGACGAGCGAGCGCGCGTGCGGATAGACGTAGCGAATCTCGGCGCGCTCGTGGTCGAGCGCGGGATCGTCGATCGAGATGACGCCGACGTCGTCGCACCAGGCGCCGACCGCGCGTTTGAACTCCGCGAGCCCGACCGGCGAGCGCACCCCGCGGGGAACGATCGGATCGTCGGCGAGCGGTCGGTAGGGCCAGCGATGCGCCGGCATGATCGGGACCGCGGGCGCGCCGGCGGCGCGCGTCTTCCCCGGCGCCGGAAACGGAAAGGGCCAATCCGTCGCTGAGTTAACGCCGTCAACTGATTTTGCCATCAGGCACCTCGCGGGGTGAGCCACGCCGTGATGGCGTCGAACACGGCGGCCAGCACGGTCTCCTGCTCCTCGATCGTCGCCTGCGTCATGAGGCCAGAAACGGCAAGGGAGGTGACGCCATGCACCTTCGCCCAGAGCGCCGAGGTCACGATCAGCGGGTCGAGATCGTCGCGAATCTCACCGGCGGCGATGCCGGCCGCCACCGCGTCGCGCAGCAGCATGAGCGTGAAGAGCTCCTGCTGGACGGCCTCGCGGCGCGGCGCATCGGCGCTGCGGATCAGGAACATCAGCTCGTAATAGTGGCGGTTTTCCAGGCCGAAACGGTGATAGGCGCGGCCCATCGCCGCCAGGCGCGCGAGCGCCGGAAGCTTCGGGTCGACGCTCCGCAGATACTCGGCGAGCTTGCCGTGGCCCTCCATGCGGAGCGCGTGCAGCAGATCGTCGATCCCCCGGAAGTGCAGATAGATGGCCGTCGGGCTGACTCCCACGGCGCTCGCGATCTTCCGCGCCGAGACGCCGTCGGCGCCGTGCGCGAAGTACAGGCGGCGCGCGGCATCGAGGATCAGGCGCCGGAGCCGCGCGGCGCGCTCCGACGGCTGCGATCGTTGGGTGGCAGTTAACACCGTTAACTCGTATCGGCGATTGGCAGCGATGGGTCAACCCGGGCGGCTTCCCAGCGCCCCAGGGCGGCCCCGCCGGCGCCGGGTCGCAGCCGCGCGCGACGCCGCAGCAGCGCCCGCCGCAAAGCGCAAATCCTCTGTTGTATCGCGAATTTGCATTGACTACGCGGCGACCGGTCGGCAAAGCCAACACAGGAGGATCGCTCACCATGATGTGCCGAAGATCCAGACTCGCACTGCTCGCCGCCACGCTCGTGCTCACGACCGCCACGCTTGCGAGCGCCGGCGGTCGCGCCTGCATCCGCGAAGCGAAGGGCGAGGCCAAGGACTGCGCCGCCGCCTGCAAGGAAGGCTTCCAGACCGCGAAGGACGCGTGTCTGAACCGCGATCATGGCTGCGTCGAAATCTGCCGCGCCAATCGCGCGCAATGCCGGCTCGACAGCGGCATCGACGCCGCCATCGACGCCTGCAACGACGCGCTCGAGGCGCGCCGTGCCGACTGTCGCGCCAGCAACCCGCCCGGCACCGAGCGCGACGGCTGCATCGATCGCGCCCAGATCGACGCGTTCGAGTGTCGCGACGCCGCACGCGAGCTCGCCCGCCCGCTCGTGAAGCAGTGCCGGAAGGACTTCCGAACCTGCGCCAAGGCGTGCCCGGCACCGAATCCCGTGGGTCCGCCGGTCGACGCGAAGGCCTGCATCCGCGACGCCAACGCCGTCGCCACGGCGTGCAAGGCAACGTGCAAGGAGGAGCTCCAGGTCGCGAAGGACGACTGCCGGAATCGCGATCACGACTGCATGGAGAGCTGCCGCGCCGATCGCAACACGTGCCGGGAGCCCGTGCGGGCGATCCTGAGCGCGGACCTCGCCGAATGTGCCGCCGATCGCACGACCGGCATCGACGGGTGCGCCACCCAATATCCGCCGCCGCGCGATCCGCCCGCCGAGATCGGGTTCGACCAGTGCGTCGACGGCGTCCAGGTCACGGCGTTCGTCTGTCGGGACGACGCCCACGAAGGGGCCCGCCCTGGGTTCCTCACCTGCAAGCAGAACTTCCGTACCTGTGTGACCACCAACTGTCCGGTCCAGCCGGACTGACCCGGTGATCGCGGGCGGGATGCCGCGCTTCGCGCGGTATCCCGCCCGGTACGGCTCACTCGGCGGGCGGCTCGACCCGCCGGATGCACTCGGGCTCGTCGTTCCGCGGCGCGTTCACGAGCTTCGAGACCGGATACGCTTCCATCTCCTCCTCGGGGTACGGCCGCAACACGGTGCCGAGGTCCCCCGCACCAGCGTCGCGCGCGAGCCAGAGCGCCCGCGACGCGGCCGGCACGATCACGGGCATGCGATCGTGGATCGGGGCCATCAGCGCGTTCGGCGCGCAGGTGACGATCGCGCAGCTCAACAGCGGCGCGCCGTCCTTCGGCGTCCAGCGATCCCAGATGCCGGCAAACGCGAATGGCCGGCGCGAGCGCAGCCGGACGTAGTAGGGCTGCCGTGCGCCGCCGACCGCACGCCACTCGTAGAACCCATCGGCGACGACGAGGCAGCGGCGTCGCTCGAAGGGCTCGCGGAACGTCCGATTGGTGCCGAGCGTCTCGGCGCGGGCGTTGATCGCGCGTGGTCCGGCTTTCGGGTCGCGCGCGAACCACGGCACGAGCCCCCATCGCATCGTCCCGAGCGTGAGCCCGTCGGCGCCCGGCGCCACGACCAGCACGTCCTCGCTCGGGCACACGTTGAAGCGCGGGCGCGCAGCGAGCGCGGGATCGACGGCGACACCGAGCTCCTCGGCAATCGCCTGGGGCGGGCTGGAGCGCGTGAACCGACCGCACATGCGCGCCACCGTAGCGCGGCGCGACCGTGCTTGACACACCGCGAGCATCCGACGATGGGTCGAGGCATGCTCGCCAGCACCGACGAAATCCTGACGACGCACGCGGGCAGCCTGCCGCGTCCCGCCGACCTGCTCGACCTGCTCGTGCGCGTGAGCCGGCGCGAGCCGGTCGACGAGGCCGAGCTCGCGGCCGCGGTCGAGCGCGCGACGCGCGACGTGGTCGCCAAGCAGCTCGCCGCCGGCATCCACGTCGGCAACGACGGCGAGCAGCCGCGCGAGAGCTTCCTCTCCTACGTGCAACACCGCATGACCGGCTTCGGCGGCCAGAGCCAGCGGCCGATCATGCGCGACATCACGCACTACCCGAGTTTCCTGAGCCTCAAGCTCCCGGACTTCGCGCGCAACATGGTGAGCCTCATGAACGCGCCCAAGGCGATCGGTCCGGTCACCTACGCCGAGCGGCGCTGGGTCGAGGAGGAATGCGCGCTGCTCGAACGGGCCACCGCCGAGCAGCCGGAGGCGTTTCGCGAGTGCTTCATGACGGCGGCGTCGCCGGGGATCGTCGCCTCGGCGATGCTGAACGAGCACTACCCGTCCTACGAGGAGTACGTCGTGGCCGTCGCCGACGCGCTCGCGACCGAGTACGCGGCGATCGTCGGCCACGGCTACGTGCTGCAGATCGACGCGCCCGACCTCGCGATGGAGCGCCACACCTCCTACGCCGACC
>CAZWAX010000169.1:0-11546 GCA_964631985.1 uncultured Polyangiaceae bacterium
CATGATCCGGATGCTCAATCGACTCTGCATCGGGACCTGTGCAGAGGTTCCCTAGTAGCCATACGAGAGGGGCGTCGCGGCTATTTCCGGACTCGACGAGACACGCGCGGCACGACCGACGAAATCCTCCGCCGCTCCGTCTCGCGCTCGAGAGCGAGTGGGCGTGGTGCGGCAACCGGCGGCTCGCGGCCCCGCCGCACAAACTGCGCCGAATCCTCTCACCCATGTGCCTGAGTAGGTCTTAGCGCAGGCGATAGACCGGACTGTTTGGTTTTTTGTTGCCTCGAGCTCTTACCTTAAGTGATACTCCGCTTGCGCTGGACCCGGGTTCCTCCCACGGCGTGCAACGTTTCCCCCGACGTTCACGACTCACTACGTTCCACGACCCGAAGAGGAGGATCCACCATGCGACGGTTGCGCCCGCTCTGGTCCGTCATCGCGTTGTTTCTCGTCGTTCCGCTTTCGGCGTACGCCGCAGGTTTGACCTACCGTGCGGCGGCCGACGATCCGACCGGGCCCGAGCAGATCGTCGTCGATCCCAACGACGAGTTCGTCTACAGCGCGTCGTCGACGCAATCGGGCCACATTCGGATGTGGACGCGCGACACGGGCACGGGGTTGCTCACGTCGGCCGGCAATTTCGCGCTCGGCGACATGATCCCGAACGCGACCGGCACGCCGGTCCCGCTCGACGGCATTCGCGAGGCGAAGGCCATGGCGGTGGCCGCCGCCAGCAACGACGACACGCACATCTACGTCGCGGCTCAGCATCCCATCCAGGGCGGCCTCGCTGCTTTCAAGCGTGACGACGCGAGCGGCGAGCTCCGCTTCCTCCATGCCTACAAGGCAGACGATCGGTACTGCTATGGCGGAGTGAACGAGGCCGCGGAGTGCAGCGACGATTCCGCGTGTCCCGGTGGCACGTGCCTCGAGCTCCCATTGGCAGGAGGGTTCGGCGTCGCCCTGAACACCGATCCTCCCGCGGGCAAGCACCTGTACGTCGCCGCGCGCGGCTCCGACGCGGTGGTCGTCTTCGAGCGCGACGCGGCGACCGGTCTGTTGACGCCCCGGAGCGCCGCGATCGTCGGCCAGGGCTCGCCCACGGTCACCTACATGCAGTCGCCCCGCAACGTGACGGTCAGCCCCGACGGCTTGAACGTCTACGTCGCCGCGCAAGGCGTCCAGTCTGGCACCAAGGACGGCACGATCGTGGTGTTCGATCGCGACACCGGCACCGGCGCGCTCACGTTCAAGCAGTCACTCAAGTACAACGACCCGCTGGTGACCCTGCCGGTCATCTTGAAGATGGCCGACCCGCAAGCGCTCGTGGTGAGCGGTGACGGCCAGCATCTCTACGTCGCGAGCGGTACCAGCGACGCCATCGTCATCTTCAGCCGAGCCGGCGGCGGCACATTGACGTTCCTCGGCTACCAGGGCGCCGGCAAAATAAAAGACACGCGGCGCCTCATCATGGATGCCGGCTCGCCTGGTAAGTACGTCTACGCGACGGGCCTCGACGGCAACTCGGTCGCGCTCTTCAAGCGCGACGCGGCGAGCGGAGAGCTCTTCCTCATCGACGGACCCCCCGCCGCCGAGGCCCCCATCTGTCTGGCGCGGACGCCGCACGGTCATCCTTGCGGGAAGCTCAAGGACTGGCTCCCCGGGGGAATTAGCAACGCGCTGCCGAAGCTCGGCGAACCGCAAGGCCTAGCGCTCTCGTTCGACAAGAAGACCCTCTACGTGGCTGCGCGCGGCAAAGCGATCAGCATTTTCGACAACGACTACTGTGGCAATGGCAAGACCCGTGGCGACGAGGAGTGCGACGGGGGCGTGGGGTGCGTCGCGTGCGTGCTCGACGTCTGCCCCGCGGTGCCGGCGCCGTGCCGGACGCCAACGGCGGCGCTCCAGGCGTCGTTGAGCATCAAGAACGATCCGCTGAAGCCGGATTCCAAGGATCAGCTGCAATGGAAATGGAAGAAGGGCGCGGCGACCACCGGCGCCGACTACGGCGATCCGACGAACGACATGACGGGCGGCAACTACGTCCTCTGCGTCTACGACAACACCGGGTTCCTGATCAGCCGACCCGCGCCCCGCGCCGGCACCTGCGCCAAGGGCAAACCCTGTTGGAAGGCGACGTTCGGCGGCAACCCGTCCGCGCTCAAGAAATACACCTACCAGGACAAGCTCTACACGCCCGTCGGCATCAGCGACGTGCAGCTCCAGGTCGGCCCCGCCGAGCACGCGCAGATCTCCGTGAAGGGCAAAGGCTTCTTCCTGAAGCCCCCGACCTTGCCGCTAAGCCTGCCGATCACGGTGCAATTGATGAGCACGGAGACCGAGGTCTGCTGGGGATCCACGTTCACCAGCATCACGAGCGATCCCCTCGACCCGACGAAGGTGACCGCGAAGGGGCAATGACTTCGGCACGGCGGTCGCTCGCATCGGCGAGCGGCCGCCGTCCATCAGCTACTCGCTTCGCGGCGGGTCTGGGCGCCGAGGTAATCGCGCTTGCCGACCGGTACGCCGTTGTGGCGGAGCAGCGCGTAGGCGTGCGTGACGTGGAAGAAGAAGTTCGGCAGCGCGTGCTCCATGAAGTAGTCGGCGCCGCTCATGACCTTGCCTTCCCAGCGCGGCGTCGTGATGACACGGGTCGCGGCGCCGGCATAGTCCGCCTCTGAGACGCCCTCGAGGTACCCGATCACGGCGCGGATGCGCGCCCGCAGCTCGTCCAGCGTCGTCTCGGTATCGGGATGGCTCGGGGCATCCTTCGCGGTGAGGCGCGCGGTCGCGAGCTTCGCGGTATCGCACGCCGCCTGGACCTGCCGCACGAACGAAAACTGATCCGGCGCCAAGCGCGACTCGACCAGGACGTTCGGGTCGAACCCTCTCGCTTTCGCGTCGTCCGCGGCCTTGCCGAGCCAACCTTCGAGTTGGCCCAGCATCTTCTTCATCTGACAGTGGAATGCGTAGTACATGCCGAGACCCTACCCCGGATCGCCGGCGAAAAGACAATCAGGCGGCGCGGTCTTCCAGCGTCGCGACGCGCGCCCGCCGGACTGGGTCGGCAAGATACTCCTCGTAGCTCATCTCGAGGTCGTAGTAGTCCGCGAGCTCGAGCACGCGCGTGACCAGCGAGTCCACGAACTGCACGTCGTGGGAGCTCACGACCATGGATCCCGTGAACTTCAGGAGACCGTCGCCGTCGAGCAAGAGGACGTTCGGGTCCTGCAGCATCAAGCGCGAGAGCATGCAGCGGACTCTCTCACCCCCGGACAACACCCGCGCGCTCTTCTTGCTGGCTTCGCCCGAAACGAGCATGCGGACGAGAAAGGCGCGACGAAGGTTTCCTCTTGGTTCGGGCTCGCGCTCCGGAGCCATTCGACCAGGGGCAGGTCGGAGTCGAAGAACGCGGCGTTGTCCTTCGGGAAGTAGCCGAGGTTCACCGAGCGGCCCCAGCGGACCTTGCCCGCATCCGGCGCGACCTCGCCGGCGAGGATCCGGATCAGCGTGGTGCCGGCCAAGTCGTTGCCGGTGACGACGAGCTTCTCGCCGCGCCCCAGCGTGAAGGACAGATCCTCGAACAGGACCCCTCGCCGTCGATCGCTTTCGAAAGCGACTCTGTGGCGAACGGCAGGCCAGAAGCGAACGTCCGGTAATGCGAACTACGTCAACCTGCCCCCGCGAAAAGCCCACTAGAGACCCAGTAGAGATTCCTTCAACCTCGGCGAGATCCCTGGCTTGGCCCCGAAATCGATTCCGATCGCCGCGTCCAGGCTTCAAGACACGCCACGCCGGTGAGATGGCAACTTTTCGGACGCGCTGGCGGCTCGGCCCGAGCGACCGAACGTCGATCAGTAGCCCGCCGCGGCGAGCGCCGTCTCGAGCTGCGCCTCGGTCGACCCGTAGTGCTGCTCGAGCGTCTTCACCCGTTTGAAGAAGAGCTGGAGGTCGAGCTCCCACGTGAACCCGATCCCGCCGTGCATCTGGATCGCCTCGCCGCAGACGAGGCGCGCCGCGTCGCCCGCGTAGGCCTTGGCGGCTGCGCACGCGAGCGGCGCCTCCGGCGCATCGGTGTCGAGACACCAGGCCGCGCGGTACACCGCCGAGCGCGTCGACTCGGTCTTGAGCAGCATGTCGGCCATGCGATGCTGCAGCGCCTGAAAGGCGCCGATCGGGCGCTTGAACGCCTGCCGCGTTTGCACGTACTCGAGGGTCATCTCCAGCGATCGGCTCATGAGCCCCAGAAGCATGGCGCTCGCGCCGACCGCCGCGAGGCGATCGACCCTCTGGAGGAGTGCGAGCGGGCCGAGCGGCGTCACCTGATGCTCGAGCGCCACGTCACCGAACCGCTGCGCGAGATCGATCGTCTGGAGCGCCGTCACCTGAAACGGTCCATCGGCGAGCCCCACGCCGTCACGTGTGACGACGATCAGGGCGTCGGCCGCCGCCGCGAAGGGCACGAAGTACTTGGTGCCACGGACGCGATCCCCCGCGGCGACGAGCGGCATCGCAGCCGTGCCGGCGAACGGGGCATCGTGGCGCGCGATCGTCACGATCTTCTTGCCGGCCACGATCTCGCGGACGAGCGCATCGTGCTTCCCGGTGCTGGCCAGCAGCGACGCCGCGAGCACGACGTCGAGAAAGGGACCCGGAACGCACACGCGTCCCATCTCCTCCTGCACGATCGCGAGCCCGACTGCGCCGAGCTCCTGCCCGCCCGCACGCGCGGGCAGCACGAGGCCGAGATAGCCCATCTCGGCGAGGCGACGCCATTCCGCCGCATCGTAGCCGTCCTTGGAATGCTCCATGACGTTGCGGCTCTTCTCGAGCGGAAACTCGCTCGAGAGAAAGTCGCGCGTCGAGCTGCGCAGGAGCGCCTGGTCTTCGGAGAGCTCGAACTTCATCGTGCGTCCTGCGGCAGGTTGAGCACCCGCTTCGCAATGATGTTGCGTTGGATCTCGGAGGAGCCCGAGTAGATCGTGCCGGCGCGCGACCACAGGAACTCGCGTGCCCAGTCGACGTCGGGACGCGCGTCCGGGCTCGTCCGCAGGAGCTGGCCGCCGGGCCCGAGGATGTCGAGGGCGGTGTCGCGGAAGCGCTTGTCGAACTCGCTCCAGTAGATCTTCTCGATCGACGACTCCGGGCCCGGCGTCTTGCCTTCGGCGAAGTACGCGAGCGTCCGGATGCCGTTGGCGCGCATCACTTCGTTCTCGACCAACAGGCGGGCGAGCTTCTCGCGCACGGCCGCGCTCGTGCGGCCGTATTCCTTGCACGCCGCGGCGAGCGCATCGAGATCGCGTCCGAACCGCACCGATGCCGCCAGCGACATGGCCCCGCGCTCGTACGCGAGCACCGTCATCGCGATCCGCCACCCTTCGCCGATCTGCCCGACGAGGTTTTCGCGGGGCACGCGTGCGTCCTCGAAGAAGACCTCGCCGAACTCGCTCTCGCCGGTGATCTGGCGAAGCGGCCGCACCGTCACGCCCGGCGTGTCGAGCTTGCAGAGGATGAAGGAGATCCCACCGTAGCGGTCCTTCGAATCGGTGCGGGCGGGCACGAAGATCCAGTCGGCCCAGGGCCCGAACGTCGTCCAGATCTTCTGACCGTTCAGGACGAAGACGTCGCCGTCGAGCCGCGCGCTGGTCCGCAGCGACGCGAGATCGCTGCCGGCCCCAGGCTCGCTGAAGCCCTGACACCAGATCTCGTCGCCCGCGAGCATTGGCGGAATGAACCGCCGGCGTTGCTCCTCACTGCCATGGTGGATGAGCGCCGGTCCGAGGAGCCCGATGCCGAGCGTGTTCAGGATCGGCGGCGCGTCGGCACGCGCCATCTCCTCCTCGAAGATCGACTTCTCGACCTCGCCCGCGCCGCGCCCGCCCCACTCGCGCGGCCAGTCCATGCCGAGATAGCCGGCCTCGTAGAGCTTCTTCTGCCAGGCACGGCGGAACTCCATGAGACCGTCTTCGGTAGCATCGGGATCGCGGAGCTCTTCGCGCCAGGGTCGGCGCATGTTGGCGGCGAGCCACGTGCGCAATTGGTCACGAAACTCGAGGTGCTTGGGGGCGAGTTGCAGATCCATGACGGCTCCTTCGGGCGGAGATGCGATTCAGCGCGACCGGCGGGGCGGCGCGACGGTCGTACGCAAGGCTCCCCGTTGAAGCAAGGTGACGTGACCGCGCGGGTCAGTCGATCTCGGCCGAGAAGCGAATCGTCTTCCGCTGGATGCCTTCGAGCACCACCTCGGTGCCGCCCGAGCGGAACATCCAATCCAGGCGATGATCGCGGTACTCGCGCACGAACAGGCCCGCCTCGACGAGCTGCGGAAGCATCTCGAACCCGCTCATCGACGCCATGGCCTCGGCCACCACGCGCTGGACGCTCGGCCGCTCGCGCACCCGGTCGAGCCACCGGGCGAGGCCGGAGCCGGCCGGCGGAGCAAACCCGTTCACGCCGGCGGCCGCGTTGACGTGCGGGAGCACCGCGAGATCCGCCCAACCGAACCGTGCTCCGTTGAAGTACTCGGCGCCCGCGAGCGTGCGATCGAGATGCGCGTTCAGTCCGGCGATCTGCGCACCGGCGCGCGCGATCATTCCGTCGGCGACGGTGCCCTTGGCGCGGCCGAAGACGCGGATCTCGAAGAGGCCCCAGTTGACCGCCTCGTATTGGGTGTCACAGATCTCCTCGAGCGTGCGGGCGCGCGCCCGTTCGATCGGAGTCGCCGGCAGCATGGGCGGCGTCGGCCACTTGTCCTCGAGGTACTCGAGGATGATCGTCGAGTCGTAGACGGTCGCGTCGCCGTCGACGAGCGCGGGGACCTCGAGGCGCGGGCTCGCCGCGCGAAAGGCCGCGTCGGCCCCGGAAAGCAGATCGGGCATCGCGGTCTCGAACGGAATGCCCTTCTCGATGAGGGCGAGCTTCACCTTCTGCGCGTACGGCGAGAGCGGATGCTCGAAGAGCTTGATCACGAGTTCACCTCCGGTTTGACAGGGTGCGTGTCGATCTCTTACTGACGGCACTCGATGAATTGGGCGGTCGACCTACTCGGGAGCTCGGGTGTAGCGCGATCGAGCCGTGGTCGCCAGAGTCACAGCTCCGAGATCTCGGGGATTCCCTCAGCACCCCCCTGGTTTGGCATCGAACCACGCGGGTCGATCGCCTCGTGAGCACGCCCTCGCGACGCCATCGCCCGGGCACCGCCGTGCTGGCGAAGGGCCGTGACCGCGTCGAGATCATCCTCGACGCGGCGACGCAGGTGTTGATCGAGGACGGCTATGCCCAGCTTTCGACCCGGAAGATCGCTGCCCGCGCCGGGGTCCGGCCGGGACATCTCCAGTACTACTACCCAACCAAGCAGGACGTCGTGCGCGGGCTGCTCGAGCGCTACCTCGAGCGCGCGACGATCGCGCTCGGCGAGCGACTGGCGGCGACCGCGACGACGCCCGCACTTCGTCTCGACGCCGCCCTCGCCGGCATCCTCGGTACTCAGGAAGACGGGGAGCGCGCGCGCTTCTTCTGGGAGCTCTGGGCGCTGGCCGCACGCGATCCGGCGATCGCCGATGCCATGCAGGCCTTCTATCGCGGCTATTGGCGCATGCTCGTGACCGCTTTCCTCGATGCCGAGCCGGCACTCGGGCGACCGCGCGCCGAGCGCCGCGCGGCGCTGCTGATCGCGATGCTCGAGGGCCTGTCGCTGTTTCGCGCCCGCACGCCAGGCCGCGAGCTGCCGCTGCCGTTTCTCGAACGCGAGCTCCGCGATCTGGTCCGGAGGCTCGCGACCGACCTCGGCTGAGACCCAGCTCAGCCTCGGGCCAACTTCGAGAGGAACGCGCGGGTGCGCGGGATCGCCTCGCCGTCGCCCTCGACCGGACAGGGTGCCCAGAGGAAGTCGGTCGTCCCGGCCTCCGCGAGCTTCGCGAGCTCGGCGCCGACGGTCGCCTCGTCGCCGGCGATGACGACGTCGCCGGGTCCCTCGGCACCTTCGCGATCGAGCATCGCGCGGTACGACGGCAGGGTGCCGTAGATCGCGAACTGCTGCGCCGCCGCTCGCCGTGCGGCCGCCGGGTCCTTGGTCACCGCGACCGGGAGCCCGACCACGATGCGCGGCGCCGGACGTCCGGCCGCGGCCGCAGCCTCGGCGATCCGCGGGACGGTATGCTCGCGGATCGTCTTCGGCCCCGTCATCCAGGTGATCGTGCCGTCGGCGACCGCCCCGGTCAGCGCCAACATCCTCGGCGCCAGTGCCGCCACCAGAATCTGGCAGGGCTGTCCCCCCGGAATGTTCAGGCTCGCCGCGACCCGGTACTCGTCGCCCTGGTGCATGGCGCTCCCGGTCCGCATGAGCGGAGCCAGCACGGCGAGGTACTCCTTCATGTGGCTATAGGGCTTCGCGAACGACAGGCCGAGCATGGTTTCGATGACCACCTGATGCGAAAGACCGATCCCGAGCGTGAAGCGACCGCCGGCGATCGCCTGCGCGGTCATCGCTTGCTGCGCCAGCGCCGTCGGGTGCCGGGGGAAGGTGGGGACCACGGCGGTGCCGACCTCGATGCGGGTCGTCTCGCGGGCCGCGAGCGCCGCCATCGTGATCGCATCGAAGCCGAAGATGTTGGCGAGCCACGCGCTCGCGAAGCCGTCGGCTTCGGCGCGCCTGGCCTGCTCGATGATGCCGTTCACGTCCGCGGGGGCTCCCCCGATGTCGCCGATTCCGGTGCCGATCTTCATGCGCATGACGCCCTCCTGGGTTCGATCGGGAGGTCTCTAGCGGAGTCGCCGCCTCGATGGGAATGGCCAGCGGCTGTCGGTTCGCGTTGACTCCTCGCCGGACGCGGTGGAACACTCCGCGGCGGTGATGGACACACCGCTCTTGCCGCTTGCGGCTGCGGGGATGGTGGGGTTGCTGTGCGGCATCGTGGTGACGGCTCTCGTCGCCCGCCTCCGCCAGGCACGCCGTCTTTCCGAAGCCGACGCCCGCGCTGCCGACCTCTCGGCTCGGCTCGAGGAACGATCGGCACGCATCACCGAGCTCGACGCCGACCTCGCCGCGGCGCAGGCGGACGCGGCCGCGGCTCGCGCCGCCGAGGCCCGTCTCGAGGCGGCGCTCGCCGGCGAGCGGGCGGCGAGCGCCGAGAAGCTCGCGGCCGTTCAGGCCGCGGAAACGGCCTTCCGCGAGGCATTTCAAGCGCTGGCGTCGAAGGCGCTGCAGGACAACAACGCAGCGTTCCTGACACTCGCAAAGAGCGCACTCGGGGAGTTCCAGCAGCGGGCCTCCGGCGACCTCGAGCACCGCCGCCAAGCGATCGACGAGCTCGTGAAGCCGATCCGCGAATCGCTCGATCGCGTCGGGAGCCAGCTCCAGACGGTCGAGAAGGAGCGCGTCGGAGCGTACTCGGCGTTGACGGAGCAGGTGCAGGCGCTCGCGCTCAGCCAGCAGCAATTGCAGGGAGAGACGGCCAATCTGGTGCGCGCGCTCCGCACGCCGAGCGTCCGGGGACACTGGGGCGAGATGCAGCTCCGACGCGTCGTCGAGCTCGCCGGCATGATGCCGCACTGCGATTTCCACGAGCAGCAGACGGTCACGACCGACGAAAGCCGGCGGCGCCCCGACCTGATCGTCCAGCTCCCCGGCGGCCGGCATCTCGTGGTCGATGCGAAGGCTCCGCTCCTCGCCTACCTCGACGCGCTCGAGACCACCGAGGAAGGCCCCCGCGACATCAGCCTGAAAGAGCACGCGCGCCAGGTGCGCGACCACGTGAGCGCGCTCGGGGCCAAGACCTACTGGGCGCAGTTTCAGCCGTCACCGGAGCTGGTGGTGATGTTCCTGCCGGCGGAGACCTTCCTGAACGCAGCGCTCCAGCACGATCCCACCCTCATCGAGTTCGCCGCCGTCCGGCGCGTCGTCCTCGCGAGCCCGACCAGCTTGATCGCGCTCCTCTACGCGATCGCCCACGGCTGGCAGCAGCAGGCCGTCGCCGACGGCGTGCTCGAGCTGAGCCGCCTCGGCCGCGACCTGTACGACCGCCTGCGCACGATGGTGACGCACTTCGAGCAACTGCGCCGCGGCCTCAACACCGCGACCACCGCATACAACGACGCCATGGGATCGCTCGAACGACGGGTCCTCGTGTCGGCACGGCGCTTCAAAGACCTGAACACGAGCGCGCCCGACATCCCGCTGCTCGCACCGCTCGACCCCGTCCCGACGCGCCTGGCATTGAAGGGCCGCCTCGAGGTCGCCGAGGCCACCGCGACGCTGCCGAGAGAAGAGCTGGAAAACTAGAAGCGTGACCCAAGACCCACGACGCGACCTCCGCACGCGCAGCGTGCGGCCGAGCGCAGCGAGCCGGGGGATGTACGAAGCAGGAGAGATCCCCCGAACTAGGAGGTCGACCCTAGACGCGACCTCCGCACGCGCAGCGTGCGGCCGAGCGGCCAGCGAGCCGGGGGATGTACGAAGCGCGGCTATGCCGCGCTTCGTGAAGGGGGAGAGATCCCCCTTCTGAGCTAGCTAGATCACCCCGTCACGCGCGAGACGGGCGAGCTCGGTGTCGTCGATGCCGATCTCGGCGAGCACCTCACGTGTGTGCTCCCCGAGCGCGGGGGCGAGTGGCCGGGCCCGCGGGTCGGCGCCGGAGAAGCGCAGCGGGTTGCCGTGCAGCACGATTTCGCCGAGCGCCGGATGGGGATGGCGCTCGACCATGCCGCGGGCCCGGAGCTGCGGGTCGTCGATCAGCTCGTCCGGACGAGCGACCTTGGCACATGGCACGTCGGCGCCGCCGGGTCCGAGCGCCCGCAACACTTCGTCGCACGTCCGCTCGCGAACCCACGCCCCGACCATCCCGTTCACCTCGGCGCGATGACGGGCGCGGCCACGATGATTCTTGTAGCGCTCGTCCGACGCGAGCTCGGGCCGGCCGATCGCGGCGCAGAGGCGGCGAAACAGCTTGTTGCTGGCCGTGCCGACGACGACCCAGCCGTCGCGCGCTTCGAGAGCGTCGTACGGCGCGCTGAAGGAATGCTGGTTGCCGACCCGCTCGGCATGGACGCCGAGCCCGGCGGCGATCGTCGCCCACGAATCGGTGATCGCGAAGACGGCATCCTGATTCGAGAGATCGAGCGAGCGGGCGGCGCCGGAACGATCGCGATCGAGGATGCCGGCGACGACGCCGAGCGCGAGATACAGGCCCCCGACGAAATCGGCGAGCGCGCCGCCGCCCCGCACCGGCGGGCCGTCGGCGAAGCCGGTCATTGCGAGGAGGCCGCCGCTGGCTTGGGCAACGATGTCGTACGACGCTTGCCCCGCGCGGGGACCCGTGGCGCCGAAGCCGGAGAGGGCGGTCACGACCAAGCGGGGATTCCGCGCCTGGAGTACGGGGGGACCGAGGCCTTGCGCCTCCATCCAACCCGAGCGGAAGTTCTCGACCACCGCATCGGCGCGCTCCGCCAGGCGAAGGAAGATGTCGCGACCGGCCGGCGTCCCGACGTCGAGCGTGATCGAGCGCTTGCCGCGGTTGGTGTTCTCGAAGGCGAGCGAGGTGTGCCCTTCC
>CAZWAX010000170.1:0-11491 GCA_964631985.1 uncultured Polyangiaceae bacterium
CGCATCGCGGCGGCAAGCCGGGGTTCGTGAAGGTGCGCGGGGGGGACGACGGGGCACCGCACGTGCTCGTGCTGCCCGACTTCCGCGGCAACTTCCTTTTCAACACCCTCGGCAACGTCACCGCCAACCCGCGCGCCGGGGTGCCGGTGCCCGACTTCGCGAGCGGCGACGTCCTGCCGCTGCCCGGCACGGCCGAGGTGGTGTGGGATGGCGCCGAGCTGGCGTCCTTCAGCGGCGCCGAGCGTCTGCTCGTCATCACGGTCGACGGCGGCGTTCGCCACCCCGACGCGTTGCCGTTCGCCTGGTCCGACCCCGAGCCCGCCCGTCAGCTCGCGGACACCGGTGCCTGGCCGTGAGCGCGCGCGGCTATTCGCCGGCGGCCAGTTGCTCGTCGCGCGGGTCGTTCGGCACCGCCGCCTGCGCCCCCTCGCGCGTGACGTCGATCGGCAGCCCGAGCTGCTGCTGCACCGCCATGGCCAGCCGGTCCGCGTCGACGCGCCCGGCGAGGTTCGCCTTCGTGACGACGCTCTGCGCGTGCGCCTGGAGATCCGGGAACATCGTGTAGATGTCCTGGTGGACCTCGACGAAGACGCGGCCTTTGCGCTCGCCGATCTTCACCGGCTGGTAGACGAACTCGCCGGGGAAGCCGCGGTCGACCAACGGATACAGGTACTCGATGTCCTCCGGATAGAGCCGCACGCACCCGTGGGTGGTGAGACGGCCGACGCTCCACGGGTCGTTGGTGCCGTGGATCGCGAAGAGGTCGAAGTCGAGACGGATGCGGTAGTCGCCGAGCGGATTGTCCGGACCGGGAGGGACGACGCGCTTCGGCTCCTCCATCTTCACGTAGATCGAGTCCGGCACGACCCACGTCGGCTTCTCGTCCTTCGATTTCACGCGGAACGCCTGGATGGGGCTCGGCGCGTGCTCGGCGCCGAGGCCGACCGGCCAGGTCATGATGGGGGCGCGCTCGCCGAGCTGGGTATCGGTCGGGAACATGTACAGCCGGAATTCGGGAATGTTGATGACGAGCCCGCGATAGGCGGCGGGACGCGGCAGGATGCGGCGGGTCGGGAGCACCAGCTCGACCCCGGCCTTCGGCTCCCACTCGTCGATCCGCGGGTTGGCGTCGCGCAGCTCGCGGAAGCCGAGCCCGCCCTCGCGCGCGATGTCGAGCAGGTTCTGCCCGGCCGAGACGCGATAGCGGCCGTTTTGTCCGACCACCCCCGGCACCTCGCCGTCGCGCGGTACGTACGCCGTGAAGGCCCCCACCTTCACGATCTTGTCCGTCGCCGGTGGCAGGTCGCCGATGCTGGGGTCGATCCCGACGGTCTTCACGGCGGGACCCTGCCTCACGGTCACCTTCTTGGGCGGCGCGACACATCCCGAGACGACGGCCGCGGCAAGGGTACAACCGACAAGGCAAGTGACGAGGCGAAGCACGATGGGCGAGCGCATGGGCGAACGGGACAGCAACTGCGGTGCCACGACTGCGAGACCGGGGCGCGAGCATTGCCGGCGGGATGGCCGGTCGACACGCGAACGCTCCGTGACAAAGTTGCCGAATGTCACGAGATGGAACCCTCCACTGGTTTGCGCGCCACGAAGACCTTGGCGACGTAGTGCGGCTCGACGGCCTCGATCACGAAGCCGGCTTCGGCGAGCGCGCCGGCCAGATCGTCCTCGAGATAGTCGCGATAGAACGGCTCGTGGAACTCGGTCGCGAACCGACCGAGGAAGAACGCCAGCTCGCCGCTCTCGGCGAGCTGGGCCGAGTCTTCGATGACGAAGAGGCCGCCGGGCTCGAGCACGCGGTACGCCTCCGCCAGCACCCGGCGGCGCGCCGGCCGCGGCAGTTCGTGGAAGAGGTAGACGCTGGTGACGACGCCGAAATGGCCGTCCCGGAACGGCAGCTGCTCGGCATTCTCGGCGACGAAGGAAACGTCCGGCACGTCGGCGAGCGCCGCGCGCGCCTCCTGGAGATAGTAGGGACTGAGATCGAGCGCGGTGAGACGCAGCGCCGGATGGGCGACGGCGATCTGGGCCAGGGTCCGGCCGGTGCCGCAGGCGAGGTCGAGTAGGCGCGTGTCGGGCGCGAGCCCGGCGGCGATGGCCCGCGTGATCGGCGGGATCACTTGGCGCCGCATCACGTCGGCGGTGCCCGCGAACAGCAGCTCGACGCCGACGTCGTAGAGCTCGGCCGAGCGCCGGCTGAAGTAGCCGTCGGTCTGCCAATGGAAGGTGCGGCGGAAGTACGCCGGGTAGCGCGCGACGTCGACCTCGGCCGGGAGCGCGCGGTAGTCGCGCCGCCACACCCGCTGCAGGACCGAGGGGATATCGGCGAGGAGGCGCGGCAGGCGCAGCGCATAGGTCGCGAGCGGGATCTGGAAGAGGAGCGACCGGGGATAGAGCCCGGCCTCGACGTTGGCGAGGTCGCGATCGAGGAGCTCCTGGTAGCGCCGCTCGAACGCGGTGATGGTGGGACCGTCGGGCCCGTCCTCGGCGGTGTGCGGCGAGAATGCGAGGGTCACGCGGCGGATGGCCGCGAGCGGGGCGCGTAGCGACCACTGTTGGGCATGGTAGGCCAGCCGATCGAGCTGCCTGCCGATGCTCGCGGCGTTCGGCAACGCCGTCGGCCAGTACGATGATTCCACCAGTGCGTCCACGCGATCGTCCGTAGGGTATCGGACGGGAAGGGCTGCGCAAGTCCGCGCGGACGAACGGAATCGCGTCAGGCCGAGCGGGGTCGGACGGCACCGGCGCGCGGCTGGGGCGCCAGTGGGTCCGCGAGCCGCGGGTACCGGCAGCTCACCTCCGTGCCGCCTCCGGCGCGCGGTCGAATCGTCAGCTGACCGCCGATCAACGCGGCACGGTAGCGCATGACGTGGAGCCCCATGCCCGCTCCCTCGACCGCACGCTCGGGCACGCCGCAGCCGTCGTCGCTGACGGTCAGGCAGACCTCGTCCGCGGCCTCGTGCACGCGCACCGTCACGTGCGCCGCCTTGCCGTGACGGACCGCGTTGCGGATCGCCTCTTGCGCGATGCGATAGAGCTGGTTGGCGATCACCGCGTCGTCGATGCGGAGGTCCTGCGGATCGTGCCGGAGCGTGCACTGCGTCGCATACGTGTCCTCGATCGTGCCGACGAAGTAACGCAACGCGCCCATCAGCCCGTTCCCGCCCGGCAGCATCGGATCGACGGTGCACGCCACGTGGCGAGTGTGATCGATCGCCTGGACGATCGCCTGCTCGATGCGCCGCACCCGTGCCGCCAGGCCTTCGTCACGCTCGCCCTCGAGCTCCGCGCGCACGGAGGCCGTGAGGTAGGCGATGCCGGCGAGCTCTTGCAGCACGCCGTCGTGGAGATCGGCGGCAATGCGGTGCCGCTCCTCTTCACCGATGCGGAGCACCTCGGCTTCCGCGGTCTTCCGGGCCGTGACGTCGTGCACGATGCCGGACATCTGCGTGATCGTGCCGTCCCGATCTCGATGACAGCTGCTGATCGTGCCGAGGATGTGGCGCGCCATGCCGTCCGCGGCGACGATGCGGCACTCGATCACCTCGTCGGGCACGGATCCCTTGAGCAGCACCTTGCCGAATCGCGCCAGACGCGCGCGGTCCTCGGGATGGACCGCGCGTGCCAACGTCTCGATCCCGGGCAGGGCCGCCCCGGGCGTGACGCCGAAGATCCGGTACACCTCGTCCGACCACGCCACCCGGTTGTCCGCGACGCGCCACAACCAGTGGCCGATGTGCGCGATCTCCTCGGATCGTTCGAGATTCTTCCGCAGGACCTCGTCGGCTCGCTTGCGCTCGGTGATGTCGATGTTGATGCCGGAGAAGCGCAGCGCCCGTCCGTCCGCCGCGCGCTCCACCGCGCCGAGCCCCTCCATCCAGCGCATGCCCTTCTCCGGATGGAGCGCGCGGAACTCCTCGTTCCAGGTGTGGTGACCACCGGACTGGAGCAACGACTCGACGCGTGCCCGGACGGATTCGCGGTCGTCGGGATGCACGCGTCCGAGCCAGGCCTGGTAGGACGCCGGCTCCTCCGCTCGGAACCCGTAGAGCTCGCCAAAGCGTGCGTCCCAATAGCTGACGGCGTTCTCCACGTCCCAGAACCACATGCCCGCCCCGGAGGCATCGAGCGCGCGCTCGTGAAACGTCTCGTTGCGGCCCGACGCCTGGTCACGGCGCCGGCCGGCATGCGTGCGTCTGCTGGAGGGCATCGACGATCGCTGGGAATCGAAGCAGCGTCGTCATGCCACAAGGCGTTGCGGGTCACCAAACCGGAGGGTCGCCTTGACAGCTTTTCCCCCTGGCCCGTATGGGGAGCACGTCCTTCGGGATCGGGTTCGGAGTCCGCTGAGCCTCCACGATCGAGCGAACCCCGGCTCGTCCTGACGCTGCTCGGACAGGCATGACTGATACCGCGGAGCTTGCACCGACTCTCGCGCTGGCCCAGCGTCGGCTGATCGCCAGTCGGTTGCCGGTATTCACCCTCGGGTGGCTCGGGGCGACGCTGCTCTTCGTCATCGTCACCGCGACGGGGTCTCCCGAGTGGCGACGACCGGGGCTCCTGCTCTGCGCATGGCAGATCGTTCTCATCGGGGTCAGCCTGCGCTTCGTGCGACGCGACCCGGAGGGGCGAGCGGTCCAACCGCTCGCGCTCGGGACCTGCATCATCCTGGGGCTGTCGTCGTTGGCGTTCTACCTCTACCTCGGAGGTCACGAGCCCATCGTGGCGATGATGTTCTTCGCCCTCGCCGTCACCACGTCGTTGTTGTTCGCCTGGCGGTGGCACTACGCGCTTGCGCTCTTCGCCGGCACGTACGGGCCGTGGCTGCTCACGAATCCGTGGGCAGCGCTGCAGCTCACGGTCGTGCAAGGCCTCGCAGGTCTCGTGGTCGGCATCGTCGTATGCGCCATGATGGCCGAGGGCTCCTTTCGGAGTTTCCGTGCGGCCTTCTTGCATCGGACGCGTGAGCACGAGCGGACCAGCGAGCTGCAAGCCTCGCGCGACGCCTACCGAGACCTCACGGAGAACGCGAGCGACATGATCTGGGCGGCCGACCTGGATTGGCGGTTGACGTATGTGAACGACGTGGCGGCTCGTCATGTCGGCCGTGCGGCGAGTGAGGTGGTCGGGATGCCGGTGCGCGCCATGCTGACCGATCATCCCGTCAACGCCGACCTCGAGTCGGCCTGGGCCGGCATGCTCGCTGGCGGGAGCCCCGCGCTGCGCACGGTTCAGGTGAGACCCGGCCCGCGGTTCGCCGAACCGCGGTGGTTCGACGTCGCGGCCTCGGCGGTGCGCGACGCACAGGGACGCGTCGTCGGGATCCGTGGCATCAGCCGCGACGTCACCGAGCGGACGCGGGCCGAGGAGGAGCTCCGCAGGAGCAAGCAGAAGCTGCGGCAGCTGGCGCAGCGGCAGGTGCACGTGCGCGAGGAAGAGCGAAAACGCCTCGGCCTCGATCTGCACGACAACGTCTGCCAGGAGCTCGTCGGCATCGGCATCCTCATCGAGTCCGTGCTCGAGCGCCTCGACGCCGACGCGCCCGGCCGTGACGACCTCGCGCGGGTCGTCCGCTACCTCGGCGAGCTGGGCGACCATCTGCGCGGGCTCGCCCGGGATCTTCGCCCGCTCCAGCTTCCCGATCTGGGTCTGGAGGGAAGTCTGCGGGCGCTGATTCGTGGCATGACGACGCCGGACACGGAGGTCACGCTCGACCTCCCCGTCGTGCTCCCGCGCCTCGGCGACGAGACGGAAATCGCCATCTTTCGCATCGCCCAGGAGGCGCTCCTCAACGCCGTGCGCCACAGCGGCGCGCACCGCATCGACGTCGGGCTCGCCGTCGTCGACCGCCGCTTGCGGCTGGAGGTGCGTGACGACGGACGGGGATTCGACCCCGCGGCCGAGCACCCGGACACGCTCGGCCTGGTGAGCATGGAGGAGCGGGCGCTCGCGCTGCGCGGCGACTTGGCCGTGGAGTCGGCGCCCGGCGGCGGCACGATCGTGCGACTCGACTGTCCGATCGCGCTGCCGACCTCCGTCGACGCCGTGGCGAACGGCAGCAACGCCGCGCCCGCCTTCGAGCAGCACCCGATACGACGGGGTTGACCGCAGCGTACGGGTTCGTCATTTTCGCCCCCGCGCGAATGGTCGATCTCGTAGGGCGCGACACGCCGCTCACGCTCGCCGAGCTGATCGACCTCGAGGTGCAGCTGGCCACGGACGCCGATCGCGATCCCGGCGAGCTGGTCGCGCGGGACGCCGCGGTCGGCGAGCGGATCGGAGCGGGGCGGATGGCCGATCGGCGCCATGCGCTGCTGCGCGGTTGGCTGTCGAGCCTGGGGGCGACCGGCCCAGGTTCCGTCGGGCGGCGCGTCCAGACCTTCTACCGCGTCGTCGGCTGGATCGCTGCGGCGTCGTCGCTGCTCGCCGGGGCGGGCACGGCGGCCGCGTTGCTCCGCTATGACGGGCGTGATCCCGTGAACATCATCAATTTTCTCGCCGTGCTCGTGGGGTTGCAGGTGCTGCTCGTCACCGTGAGCGTGCTTGCCATGCTGCCGGCGCCGTGGCGCGGACGCGCCGCGCAGCTGAGCGGCCTGCAGGAGATCGTCCGCGATCTCGGCTACCGGCGCGCCGGTGTCGCGACCGCGTTGCAGAACCGAGGGGTGCTCGGTGCGAAGGGCGCCGCGGTGGTCGGGAGGCTTGCCGCGCTGCACGGGGTGTACGCGAGCGTGGAGCGCTGGTCGCTCACGGCCCTCACGCAGCGCGCCGCGGTCGCGTTCAACGTCGGCGCGCTCGCCGTGTGTCTCTACCTCGTCACCGTGCGTGCGCTCGCATTCGCGTGGAGCACGACGCTCGAGGTCGACCCCGAGCGCATGACCCTGGCCTTGCGAGCCCTCGCGACGCCGTGGGGCTTCCTCACGGTGGCGGTGCCCGATCGCGAGCTCGTCGCCATGAGTCGCTACTTTCCCGGTCGCGTCTACGACGCCGATCGCTTGGGCGACTGGTGGCCGTTTCTCGTCATGGCAGTCGGCACGTACGGTCTGCTGCCGCGTCTCGTGCTGGCGACGTACGCGACCCATCGGCAGCGAGCGGCGCGCCGGGCGCTGGCGCTCGATCATGGCGAGTGCGCGCTCGTGTACTCCCGCCTGCTCCGCACGGCTGCGGGATGGGGGCCGGGGGCCGAGATCGGCTCGGAGCTCCCGGCCGAGACGCGTCACGACGCCGCCGCGCCCGCCGCCGCGTTGCCTGCCACCGAGGGCCCGGTGCACGTCGTCCGCTGGGCGGACGCCGCCGTGACGCACGAGGCCGCGGAGCGTCTCGCCGCCGCGACGTACCGCTGGCGCCTCGGCTCGTTCGATGCGGCGAACGGCGACGGGAGTGAAGCGGAGACCGCCGTTTTGTCGCGCCTTGGGGCGGACGCCAGGCACGCTCCGGTGCTCCTGCTCGCCGAAGCGTGGGAGCCGCCGAGCAAGAACCTGCTGCACTTCCTGCGTGCGCTCCGCGTGAGCGTGGGGCCCGAACGCGCGATCGTGGTTGGTCTGCTCACGCGGGGCACCGCGCGCCCCGGCGCGCACGCGGACGACGTGCGGATCTGGCGGCGGCGGATCGCCGCGCTCGGCGACCCGCGGCTCCGCGTGGAGGCGCTCGACGCATGAGGGAGGCGCGAACACCGACGTTCGCGGTCGTCGGCCGCGTGAACAAGGGCAAGTCGAGCGTGGTGTCGACGCTCATCGAGGACGACTCGATCCGGGTCGACAAAGAGCCCGGCACGACGCGGGTCTGCACGCGGTTTCCGTTTCGCGCCGACGACGGGCGGACCCTGTGCTTCGTCGTCGACACGCCGGGCTTCGAGGAGGCCCCGCGCGCGCTCACGTGGCTCCGGGAGCGCGCCGGCACCGCCGCCGACCGGGCGGCGACGGTAGCGAGATTCGTCGAGACGTTTCGCGGCAGCGGCGAGTTCGCCGACGAGTGCGCGCTGCTCGAGCCGATCCTCGACGGAGCGGCGATCCTGTACGTCGTCGACGCCTCGCTGCCGTACCGCGCCAACTACGAGGCGGAAATGGAGATCCTGCGCTGGACCGGTAGGCCCCGCATGGCGCTCGTCAACCGCATCGGGGGCGACGACCACGTGGACGAGTGGCGGCGTGCGCTCTCGCAGTACTTCAGCGTCGTGCGGCTCTTCGACGCGCATCGCTCGGGTTTCGTCGAGCGGATCTCGCTCCTGCGCGCATTTCGTGAGCTCGACGACGACGCGCGCGGCGCGATCGACGAGGCGATCGGCGTGCTCCGCGCGGATTGGGCGCGGCGGCGCGAGCGCGGCGCCCGCGTGATCGCGCAGCTGCTCGCCGACGTGCTCACCCATACGGAGGAGCATGCGCTCGCGGAGGGTGAAGGTCCGGAGACGCGGCAGGGCGAGTGGCAGGCCGCGTTCCTCGAGTCGCTGCGGCGGCGCGAGCGCCGGGCCCGAGGAGACGTCGAGACGCTGTACCGCCACGAGCGCCTCAGCCGCGACGAAGGCGATCTCGGCGCGGAGGACTTCGACCGCGATTTGTTCGCCGCGGAAAGCCGTCGGATCTTCGGCCTCGACACCTGGCAGCTCGTGAGAGCGGGCGCGATCGGCGGCGCGGCGATCGGCGGCACCATCGACGCCGCGACGCTCGGACATTCCTTCCTCTTGGGAACCGTCATCGGCGGGATCGTAGGCGGCGCGGCCGCTTACGTGGGCGGGCTGCAGATCGCCGACATCACGGTGCTCGGCCAGAGCGTCGGCGGACGCGTGGCCGTCGTCGGCCCCGTCCGCGACGCGAACTTCCCGTGGATCGTGCTCGACCGGGCGCTCGCCCACTTCGAGTCGGTGGCCACCCGCGCCCACGCGCAACGCGACGTCCTCGCGGTCGCCCGTCCGAGCGGCAAGGTCGGGGCATCGAGTCGTCTCGAGGGGGCCGACCGGTCGGACCTGAGCGCGATCTTCGCGACGATGCGGAGCGGTGGGGCGCCGGTCGGCGAGGAGTCGGTCGAGGCGCTCGCCGAGCGGATTGCGGCCCTCCTCCCCGTCGTGACGGTAGAGGGCCGATAGCGCCGGCGGTCAGTCGACGACGGCCGCCAGCACCAGGTCGGACAGGCGCTGGCAGCGATCCAGGTTGCGGGTCTCTTCGAGGAGGCCGGCGGTCAACAGCACGAACGTCAGGTCGCGCTCCGGGTCGACCCAGAACATCGACGAGCCGGCGCCGAGCCCGCCGAAGGTGCGTGGCGACGCGGTCAGGCCGAAGTAGGTCGGGAAGATGCCCTCCCCGCGGAGCCAGAAGCTCAGGCCGATGTTGGCGGGGAAGGGATCCCAGCCGCGCTGCTCGCAGGCGAAGGCGTAGAAGCCGTTCGGACGGTCGCCGGTGTGGTTGGTGGTGGCGAGGCGGACGAGGGCGGGGGAGAGCAGGCGCGTGCCGTCGAGCTCGCCCTCGCGCCGCAGGCACTCGGCGAAACGGAACAGGTCGGCGACGGTCGACACCGCGCTCGCCGCCGGGATCTCGCTGTCGGCGGTGACCAGCACGTTGAAGGCCTCGAGTAGATCGGGCTCGAAGATGCCGGGGCTGCGGTCGCGGACCACGACGGGAACCTTGCGTGTGGCGAGGTCGGCGCGCAGGCCGAGCGCGGTGTCGCGCATGCCGAGCGGCTCGAGGACCTCGGCGGCGAGGATGTCGGCGAAGCGGCGCGTGCCGCCGTCGAGCCGCCGGACGATCTCGGCGAGCAGAGCGTGCGCGGTGACGACGCTGTAGTGCACGGACGTGCCCGGCGTGGCTTCCAGCGCTTGCCGTGACGCCGCCGCGACGAAGGCCTGCAGATCGCCGAGCAGCTCGGGCGGCAGCGGCGGGATGCCGACCGCGAGGCCGGCGGTGTGGGTCAGGAGCTGCGCCACCGTGATGCGTTGCTTGCCGCGGTTGCCGAACTCCGGCAGCACGTCGGCAACCGGGGTCGTGAGCGCCAGCTCGCCGCGGTCGACGCGCATCAGGACGGTGGCAGTCGTGAGCGTCTTGGTGACCGAGAAGACCGAGAACACGTCGTCGATCGCTGCGCGGCGGCGCGCGGTGCGGTCGGCCCACCCGCGCGCCGCGTGGAGCGCGATCTGGCCGCCGCGCGCGATCAGCACGACCGCGCCGTCGTAGGCTTCGGCCTCGACGTCGGCATCGATCGCGTCGGTCAAGCGTTCCAGGCGGTCGGAATCGAATCCGAGGTCGGCGGGGTCGATCATGTCAGTCTCCTTCGCGGGCGGGGATGTCGCGGCCGGCGGCGCGGCCGGCGAGGTGGCCGGTCGCCCACGCCCATTGGAAATTGAAGCCGCCGATGCGGCCGTCGCAGTCGAGCATCTCGCCGATCAGGTACAAGCCCGGCACGACGCGCGAGGCCATCGTGCGGTAGTCGATCTCCGCGAGCGGCACGCCGCCCGCCGTGACCTCGGCATAATTCCAACCGCGTGGCCGTTCAACCGGGAGCCGCGTGGCGGTGAGGGCGTGGACGACGCGGCGGCGCTCGTCGCGGGTGAGGCGGCCGATCGGGGTCGAGGGCTCCACGGCCGCGAGCTCGACGAACGTCGCCGCCGCGCGTTCCGGCACGTGCTCGCCGACCGCGCGTACGAGCGACAGCTTCGGGCGCGCGTGCGCGACCGCCGCGAGCCGACGGTCGACCGCCTCGAAGTCCTCGCCGGGGTGGAGATTCAGACGGAGCTCGGGGGGCGCGCCGGCCGTGGCGGCGGCGATCACCCAATGCCGGCTCGCGTCCATGACGACGGGCCCGCTCGCCCCGACGTGGGTCCAGAGCAGGCTCCCGGTGCGGCGATCGATCCGCGTGCCGTCGGCGATCGTCGTGAGCTCGGCCGGATGCGACACGCCGGCGAGCGCCGCAAACGGGCTGCCGGCCGCGAAGACGAGCGGCACGAGCGCCTGGTGGCTCGGCCCGACGGTGTGGCCGAGCCGGCGCGCGATCTCCCACCCGGCGCCGTCGCTGCCGGTCTTCGGGAGCGAGCGGCCACCCGTCGCCATGACGACCCGGCTCGCGGCGAGCGTGCCGTGCGGGTGATGGACCAGCAGCTCGTCGCCCGCGGGAGCGCGGGTGACGTCGGTCACCCGCTGGCCGGTCGCGAGCGTCACGCCGAGGGCGCGACAGCGCGCGACGAGCGCGCTCACGACCGTCGCCGCCTTGTTGGAAACCGGAAAGAGCTTGCCGGTCTCCTCGCGCTTGAGCGCGACGCCGAGCGCCGCGAACCAGTCGACCGTCGCCGCGACCCCGAACGCCGCGAGCACGTTCCGGACGACGGGGCGGACGCCGTTGAAATCCTCCGGGACGACGGCGTGATGCGTGACGTTGCAGCGCCCGCCGCCCGAGATGAGGATCTTGGCGCCGATCGTGCGCGCGCCCTCGAGCACGACGATGCGGGCGCCCGGCGCGGTCTCGGCATGGTCGGCGTCCGGGAGCCCGCCCGCGTTCC
>CAZWAX010000171.1:0-11414 GCA_964631985.1 uncultured Polyangiaceae bacterium
TCCGCTACGTGATGATCACGCATCACGACGACGGCGTCGCGCTGTTCGGACCCGGGCTCGCGCGTCGGGAGCGGCGAAACCAGAGGACGGGGCTGATCACCATGTGCATCGGTGGCGGCATGGGCATCACCACCATCATCGAGCGCGTCTGAGCCTTCGGAGGATGACGATCGGAGCGGGCGACGCAGCGACGGAGCGGGAGGAGTTGTTCTTTCCCGCGGGTGGCCATTGCTTCGGATGCTCCTCCGAGAACCCTACCGGTCTTCGCCTGCGCTTCTTTCGCGATCCCGAGGGCGTCCGATGCGAGACGATCGTGGCGCCGGCGTATCCAGGTGCACCCACCGTCGTGCACGGTGGCATTCAGGCCGGGCTGCTCGACGAGACCTGCTGTGCTGCGGCCTTCTTCACGACCGGGAGGTTCGTCGTGACGGGGGCACTCGACCTACGCTATCGACGCCCCTGCCCGATCGGGCGACCGCTCGTCATCACGGCACGGATCGTTGCCGACGAGGGGCGGTTTTTTCGCGTTCGCGGGGAGATCCGTGAGGCGGATGGGAACGAGGCGATCACCGTCGCCGAGGGAAAATTCTATCCCAATCCCGCTCGTACGGTGGGGGCGGGTGGGTCGACGTCCGCCTAGGGGCGTTTCGCGATCAGGCGGTCGAGCTCTTCGCGGAGTTTCGGAAGCACGTCGGTGTAACTGTACGCCCCGACCTTCACGTCTTTTTTCTTGAGATTGACCGTGGTCGGCCCGCACCAGAGGCCGAGGTCGGCATCGTCGGTTTCGCCGGGGCCGTTCACGCGGCACCCCATGACGGCGATGGTGATGCGATGTGCGGCGGCGTAGACGGTGAGCTCCTTCACATGTTGCGCGAGCTCGACGAAGCTCTCGTTCTCCACCCGCGAGCAGCTCGGACACGAGATGATGTTGAGACCCTTGCCGAACTCCGGCACCGAGATGAAACGTCCCTCGGCCACGTCCTCGATGATCCTGTGACCGACCTCGACCTCTTCGTGCTTGCGCTCGTTCGGAAGCGTGAGCGACACGCGGATCGTGTCGCCGATGCCACGTGCCAAGAGCTTCTCGAAGGCCAGGCGGCTCTTGATGATGCCGTCGGGAGGCATCCCGGCCTCGGTCACGCCGAGATGGATCGGGATGTCGGGACGGGCCTCGGCGAATCGGCTGTTGGCGGCGATCACCTTGTCCGGGTCAGAGTCTTTGAGCGAGACGACGAAGCGGTCGAAGCCGAGACGCTCCATCAGATCGCAGTGGTAGAGGGCCGACTGCACGATCGCTTCCAGCTGATTCCCGCGGTGACGCTCGAGGAACTCCGGTGCGACCGAGCCGCAGTTGACGCCGATGCGGACCGCGCAATCGTTGTCCCGTGCGATGTTCGCCAGCCAGCCCACCTTGTCGTCGATCGACTTGCTGCGTTCGATATGGTGCAGGTGGCCAGGGTTGTAGCGGATCTTGTCCACCCAGGGCGCGACTGACGCCGCGACGCGATAGTTCTCTTGCAGGTCGACCGACAACGTGACGCCTTCGGTTTGGCGGCGGATTTCTTTCAGCGCCGCCACTTCCTTCTCGTTGTCGACGGCGATTCGTACGACCCCGGCCCCGGCTGCCGCGAGCTGGCGGACCTGCGCGACGGTCGCATCGATGTCGCGCGTCTTGGTGGCGCACATGCTCTGGACGACGACCGGCGAGTCCCCGCCCACGTACTGCCGACCGATGGCCACGATGCGCGTGCGACGCGAAACGCTCATGGCGCGCGACGATATCGGAAGCCTGGGACCCCCGCAAATCAGGGGTTGGAAAATGCCGCGCGAAGACCCGCGGGCATCGTGCCGCCATCGATCAGGCCCTGCCAGCGATACCGACTGCGGGCATGCAGGAGGGGTCGTCGAGGATCGCCACGGTGAAGGTGGGCATGCAACGTGATCTCGTCGTCTGCGGCGATCGTCCACACCGTCACCGCAATCGTCTCTCCGTAGAGCGCGGCATCCAGATACTCGAGATCGTGGCTCACCGCGTGCAGTCGGCCGCCGGCGGCGATCTGGGCGTCGAGACCGAAGCCGGCTTCGCCCGCAACGTCGAACGCGGCTTGCTCGACATACGCAACGTAATTCGAGTTGTTGACGTGGCGGAGTGCGTCGAGCTCGTGCAGCTCGATCCGTCGCTGGAACGTGGTCGTTCGTCCCGTCGGTTCGACTTCCGGGAACGGGACGCGGTCAGCCGTCGTCGAGGCGTCGCGCATGAACGTCGCGTCCCATTCGCCAGGGATGCGGCGCGGGCGGCCCGTCGCGCGGTCGACGAACACCCAATCGGTCGAGGCGCGTGCCACTGGCCGATCGTCGGCGTACACTTCGTACTCGCGCTGTGAGCGCACGCGCCGGAAGTCGGCGATCCAGGTGCGCACGGTGAGGTCGTCGCCATAGCGTGCTGGGCTCATGCGCTCGAGCTTGGTGCGGCGGATGATCCACATCGTGCCCGTGTGCGCGTAGTACGCGTCATCGAAACCGGCATCGCTGGAGGCCCGGGTTGCGGCCTCCTGGAGCATGCGTAGGAGGGTGGTATTTCGCAGCTCGCCGAAGGCATCGAGATCGGCTTGCCACACGGGCGCGGTCCAGCAGAACTGGCGAGTCACGCAGCCTCGAACCATCCGACGAGGATCGAGTCAAGGATGCAGGGCGGCTTGCCTTGATGCCGGCGATTGCCTAGCAACGCGGCGTGGCGCGCATCCCATATCCGGACCTGTCCAACGCTCCCGAGGATCTCAGGGCGCTGGCGGCGCGCCTGCCGCCGCTGAACATTTTCCGCATGCTCCCGCACGCGCCGACGTTCGTCCGGGGCTTCGGGCAGCTGGGTACGGCGATTCTGTCGCAAGCCGCGCTCGACGCGCGCTTGCGCGAGCTCATCATCCTGCGGGTCGGTCGACGCTCGCCGGCGCCGTACGAGTGGCAACAGCATGTTCCGATCGGCCGCGCGTGCGGCGTTTCCGACGACGACATCGCGGCGCTCGAGCGCGATGACGTCAAGGCCGCATGCTTCGGTGAGCGCGATCGGGTCGTCCTGCAGCTGACCGACGAGCTGTTGGCTGCGCCCCGCGCCAGCGATGAGACGCTCGCAGCGATGCGGAGGCAATTCTCCGATCGCGAGGTGTGCGAAGCGGTGTTCACCGTGGGCTTCTACATGATGGTCGCGCGCTTCCTCGAAACCACCGGTGTCGACCTCGAGTCGAGTGGCGCGGATCCCGCGGACGTGTTGAAGCGCTTCAAGCGCGACTGAGTCTCGCGCGCCCGCCGGAGACGGCGGCGGAATCTCTCACGAAGAACCGCCAGGGGCGCAGCGCATGGTCGGCGGCGTAGGCGACGCCGATACGAGGTGAGGCGCCGATCGCCGAGGAACGGAGGATCGGCGCGTCGATGATCGTGATCGACCCCGTCACGAGATCGCTCCCGTCGGCGCGACGGTCGATCCCCATCGCACGACAGAGGTTGCCGGGCCCGCGTGCCAGGGCCATCGCGGGCAGATCGGCGCTCACTCCGCGACGGCGCCGTATGACCCCGAGGCCGACCAACGGCTCGAGGGCGCGTAGCAGTACGGCCTCGGGTTGCTGCGCCGCCCGGGTGACGACGTTACAGCAGTGGTGCATGCCATAAGTGAAGTAGACGTACAGCCGACCGCCGGGGCCCCACATCACCTCGTTCCGGGCCGTCCGGCGTCCGCCAGCCGTATGGGCGGCACGATCCTCGGGCCCACGGTATGCCTCGACCTCGACGATGCGACCGGCGGTGACGGTGCTGCCACGCCGGTGCACGAGGATCTTACCGAGCAGGGCGCGGGCGACCCGCAGGGTGGGTCGCAGATAGAAGGACGCGGGCAAAATCCGGCCGTGAAGCTCGCCGGGTACCTCGGTCGGTACGGTGGCGCGAGTTGCGCTCATGGGTGCAAGCGTTGGTTGAACATTGCTCGGAGCCTCGTGCGCTCGTCGTCGCCGAGATTCCTGATTGCGGCGCGATCGCCGCTCGAGAGGTTGACGATCTTCCCGGCGTCGAGATCGAGGCGGATGCGGTCGTCGGTGTGGATGAAGCTCGGGGTGTCCACCACGAGGGCCGGAATCCCGTGCGTGTGGGTGGCCCGCAGGAAGGAGAGCGCGAAGCGGCGTGCAACCAACGCGATCACTCCGGTCGCAGCAAGCGCGGCCACGGCCACGTCGGTGGCCTCGTTCGCGCCCACGATCTCGTCGGCGACGACGACGTCGTCGTCTCCAAGGCGACCAGCGAGGTCTGGGTCGATGTCGCGAAAGAGGTAGGGGCGGGCGGTCGTCGCCGCCAGCTGCGCGTGCGCCATGCCGAGGATCTGCCGCGCGTCGAGGATGAAGCCGAAACTGAGCGCGCGACCTTCCAACGTCGGCAAGGAGTCCATCTCGTGATCGCGGCTCGTCGTCACGCGGTGTGGATGCCGTTCGCTGACGGCGCTGTCAACGCGCCGGTATCACCAAAGCTCGAGCTGACGCGGACGCCCCGCGAGATCGGCGAAATGCACCCCGACGAAACGCAGCAACGCATCGGCGATGGGCTCGAGCTGCTTCTCGACGTAGTGCTCGTAGTCGAGCGTGCCGCGGCGGTCGCCGACGGGCTCTGGTCCGGTGTCGGTGACGACGTACTCGACGATGCGAGTCGGCGGGCCGGTCTGCTTCCGGGCGGCCTTCACGTGCGCCGGTGTGGTCTTGGTGTAGTCGTCGAGACGCTTTCGGACGGCCTTCTTGTAAGTCAGCAGGTCGTCGAGCGCTCCCTGACGCAAGATCATCAGGAAGTCCCGCACGAAGTCGTCGACGGGACGATCGTGAAAGACGCGGTCGAGGAGCTCGCGCTGAAAGCGCTTCGCGAGCGGGGTCCAGTCGCGTCGGACGGCTTCGAGGCCGATGAGCTCGAGCCGCGCCGTCGCCCCGTCGCCGAGCATGCCGGCGTAGCGCTTCTTGCTGCCGCCGGTGCCTTGGCGGACCTCGGGCATGAAGAAGCGGCGGTAGCACTTTTCGTATTCGAGCTCGAGGTGGCTCTCGACCCCGAACTCGTCCCTGAGCCGGGTCACCAGCATCGCGCCGATCGCGATCCGCAGCTCCCCGGCTCGTGCTTCGGCGCGGGCCGTGTCGGGCTCGCTGACGTCGACGAACAGGGAATCGGTATCGCCGTAGATCACCGTATGTCCGAGGCGGCGTACCTCGTCGGCCGCGAGGTGGATCAGGCGCTGACCGGTGAGGGTGATGGCGTTCGCGATCGCCGGGGAAAAGAAGCGACAGGTGGTCGCCGCGAGCACGCCGTAGAGCGAATTCATGAGAATCTTGATCGCTTGCGAGGCCAGGGCATCCCCGTCGAGCTTGGCGTGGTCACGTGCGACCCAGAGGCGAGCCACCAGCTCGGGCAGGATGCCGGGCTCGCGACGGAAGGCGACGCCGTTGGGGGTGCGGATGAGGTCCATGTTCGGTTCGACGGCGTCCGCGGGCACGTACGTCATGGGATCGATGTTGAACGTGCGGATGATGCTCGGGTACAGGCTTTTGAAGTCGAAGACGAGAATGTTGGTGAAGAGTCCCGGCGCCGAATCCAGTACCGCGCCCCCGGCCACCATCGCATTGGGATGCTCGCTGACCGAGGGCGCGACCCGGCCGCGCCGGTGCAGCTCGGCGAGATAGAGGAAGTCGATCGACGCGATGCTGGCCCCGACGCGATCGAGTTGCATGCCGGTCAGTCGGCTACGGGTGACGGCGAGCTCGACGAGGCGTTGGTGCGCGAGGATCTCGAGCACGAGCTGGGCGTCGCGTTGGTTGTAGTCGACGAGCTTTTGCCGATCATGGACGAATGCCTCCGCGATCTCGCGTCCGCGCCCCTCGCCCGTCATGAGCTTGCCGCGCCCCAGAAACGCCTGGGCGGCGGTCTCGAGCTTGTAGTCGTCGAGCCGGATGAAGGCGCTGCGCACGAGGGCGAGGCCGTCGAGGATCATGCGGCCGGGCACCGAGGCCCGGGCGTCGCGCGTGAACCCTTGGTCGCGCTGGATCGTCATCTCGTCGTTCGTACGACCCAGGCGAAAGGGGATGCCGTGCCGCCGGCAGAGGCGCTGGAGGACCGTGAGGTCGAAATCGACCACATTCCACCCCGTCAGGACGTCGGGGTCGAGCTCGTCGAGCAACGCGAAGAATCGCAGCAGGAGCGCCCGCTCGTCGGGAAAGCACTCGGCGTCGCGGAGGGGACCCGGCCCGACGATCAAGACGCGGTCCGCGCCGAGTCCGGCCAGACCGATCGAGAAGAGCGCCGACGCCTTCGGATCGGTTTCGATGTCGAGGGAGAGGACGCGTAGCGTAGGGAAGTAGTCGGCCGGAGTCAGCTCGGGGTTGCGGTAGACGCGGCGAATCCGACCTTCGGGCTGCCAGGCTCCTTCGATCGCGATGGTGCCGCGGAGATCACGATCGCGGAGATAGCTGTACGCAAAGCGCACATCGGCCTCGTAGCAGGGGACACCGGCGGCCAGGAGGCGCTGTCGGAGCGGTGGAACGTCGCTCGGTACCGGAACAGTGACCCGCGCGACCGGCGTGCCGTCGAGCGCGCGAAGGTCGGTTGGCACGACGTCGGCTCCCGGGGTCGTCACGGCGCCGGCCCGAGCGGCAGGGATGAAGAAGTACGGGCGCGCCCGATCATCGACGACCAGAAAGGACTGGCCGTTCTCGAGCGTTCCGTAGAGGTGCACCTCGGGACGGCCGCCAGCGATCCGATACGTCGGTTGCAGCACGAATCCGCGCACGGGGGTGGACTACCGCTGCGGTGCCGGCGCCGCAACTCGGTGCCGAGCCGCACGCCTCTGACCGATGCCTCCGCGCTGCGGGAATGGCACAGGGTGGGTCGCTTGGAGCCGACGGCGCTGCTAAGAAGAAACCATGCGCACCCCTGGTTTCATCCGCGTGCTGACATCATTCGGGTTTGCCGTCGCCGCTCTGCTCGTTACCGCCTCCGCGGCGCGAGCTGCCGCGCTCGAGTTCGTCGACGCCAAGCTCGAAGGTGAAGCTGGCGTGCAAGGTCTCTCCGGCGTTCTGGCCGTCGCGGTCAGTCCCGACGGGCGCAACGTCTACACGGTGGCGCCCAGTAGCGATGCGGTCGCCGTCTTCACTCGCGATCCCGCTACGGGTGCGCTCACCCAGCTCGAGCAACAGCAGGACGGAGCGGGCAACGTCGACGGCATCGCCTATGCGGCCGCACTGGTGATCAGTCCCGACGGAGGATTCGTCTATGTCGCCGGCTCACGCGACGACGCCGTGGCGTCTTTCTCCCGTAACCAGGAAACCGGGGCGTTGACTTTTCTCGAGGCTCACAAGGAAGGCACCGCCGGGGTCGAGGGGATCCGCTATGCGCGCGCGCTCGCCATGAGCCCGGATGGACAGTTCCTCTATGCCGCCGGACAGAAGTCCGACGCCATCGCGGTCTTCAAGCGCAATACGCTCACAGGCTGGCTGACGTTCGTCGAGGTGCAGCATCAGGGCGTTTTGGGCGTCGTGGGCATCGCCGAGCCGCTCGCGCTCACGGTCAGCCCGGATGGCGCGCATCTCTACGTTGCGAGCGGGAGTCAGAGCGCGGTCACCGTCTTCGTTCGTGACAAGGCGACGGGTCACCTCACTTTGGTGCCGCCGGTCGCGGATGCCGACCTCGGCGTCGTTGGCATCCATTCCGTCGCGGTAAGCCCGGACGGTGCCTTTGTCTATGCCACCCGTCAGGACGACGACGCGATCGTGGTCTTCCGGCGGGATCGCACGAGCGGCTCGCTTTCCTTCGTCGACGTGGTGGCCCAGGGTGAGGACGGGGTCGACGGTCTTTACGGGGTGTTCTGGGTGACGATCAGTCCGGACGGACGGCGCCTCTATGCCGCCAGCACGCTCGGTCACGCGGTGGCGGCGTTCGAACGCGACCCGCGAACCGGGGGCCTGACGTTTCTCCAGAAGCAGCGCGGGACCCCGACGCGCGAGTGTCTCGCATTCGCCCGCAGCGTCGCGGTGAGCCCGGACGGTCGGAGCGTGTACGTCGCCGGAGCCAGCTCGAATGCTGTGGTCGGGTACCGTGCGGGCGAGCCGGACCCCGTGGCCGCCGAGTAGGCGAGCCCCGGCAATCACCCCATCGTCGAGGACGCGCGTCGGTCCATTCGCGCTCACATGTAGCTGCCGCCGGTGACCAGCACGACGTGTCCGGTCACGTAGTCGGCGAGCGGCGACGCGAGAAAGAGGACGGGGCCAGCCGCCTCCTCCGGCGTGCCTGAGCGTCCGAGCGGGATCATGCGTTTGGCGAGCTTGCGCATTTCCTCGGGAATGCCGAGCTCGACCTGCTGGCCGTCGACCTCGGCCTTGCCGCTCGCCGCTTCCTTCGCGGCCGTGAGGCGGGTCTCGATGAAGCCGTAAGCGACCGCGTTGACGTTGACGTTCAGCCGTCCCCATTCGCGTGCCAGGGTCTTCGTGACACCGACGATTCCCATCTTGCCAGCGGAGTAGTTCACCTGGCCGGCGTTGCCGGCGACGCCGGACGTCGAGGAGACGTTGATGACCTTGCGCATGACCTGCTTGCCGTCTGCGATCTCAGCCTTGGCCCACTCGCGCCAATACAAGGAGGCGGCACGGAGGAGGCGGAAGGGTCCGGTCAGATGGACGTCCAGCATGGCCTCCCATTGCTCGTCGGACATCTTGTGGATGACGCCGTCGTGGGTATACCCGGCGTTGTTCACGATCACGTCGAGGGCGCCGAATTTGTCGACCGTCGCCTTGGCGAGCCGGTCGGGAAACTTCGGGTCCGTGATCGAGCCGGCGACGACGAGCACCTCACCGCCCTTGGCGCGGATGGCTGAGGCCGCCTCCTCGGCAACGTCTTCCTTGAGGTCGTTCACCACGACCCGTGCGCCGTGCTCGGCGAGCAGCTCCGCGGTGGCGCGGCCGATGCCGCGGCCCGATCCGGTGACGATGGCGACTTTTCCTGCGACGAGTTGCATGGGTGGATCTCCTTGCGATGGCGAGAGTGGCGGGTTTCTGCCATGCACGCCGGAGCGTCGCAATCGTCGTATCTTGCGTTCGGAGGAAGACGCGCCGTATGGACGGGGGCGTGACCCCGGACGAGTTGGCCCCACGGCTTCAGGACTTTCTTGCGGGTGCGAGTGGCAACCGCCATGTCGCGATCGAGGGACTCCGGCGGGTTCCCGGCGGTGCGTCCCGGGAGACCTGGTCGTTCGACGCCCGTCTGGGGGATGGTCCTGCCCGAGCGCTCATCCTCCGTCGCGATCCCGGGCGCACGAGCGTCGGCAGCGATCGTGCCATGGAGTTCCGGGTGTTGCGGGCGGCGCATGCCGCGGGTGTCCCCGTACCGGAGGTGCTGTGGCTGGGGGACGATCCGGCGGTCCTCGACGGCCGCTTTTTCGTCATGGAACGGATCGAAGGTGAGACCTTGGCGCGCCGACTCCTCCGGGAGCCGGCCTACGCGGTGGCGCGTGGCGCCATGACCGGTCAGCTCGGCACGATCTTGGCGCGCATCCACGCGGTGCCCCTCGACGCCGTGGCAATGGCGGGCTTGCCGGGCCTCGGCGACGAACGGCATCCGGCCGCCCTCGAGCTTGCCCGTTACGAGGAGCTCTATCGGACGCTGGCACCCGAGCCGCATCCCGTCATCGAATACGGCTTCCGGTGGCTCGGCCGCCGGCTCCCACCGAGTCGGCGACGCGTGCTCGTGCACGGCGACTACCGCATCGGCAACGTCCTGTTCGGGGCCGAGGGGGTGCGCGTCGTCCTCGATTGGGAGCAGGCGCACGTCGGCGATCCGATGGAGGACCTCGGTTGGATGTGTGTCCGGGCGTGGCGGTTCGGCAGTCCGCTCCCCGTGGGTGGCATCGGCGAGCGTGAGGAGTTCTTTCGGGCGTACGAGCGAGCGGGTGGCGGGGAGGTCGACCCGGAGGTCGTGCGCTTCTGGGAGGCGCTCGGCGACCTCAAGTGGGCGGTGATCTGCATCGCCCAGGCCAGGACCTATCTCGATGGTGGCGTGAAGAGCGTGGAGCTCGCGAGCATCGGCCGGCGGACGGCCGAAGCCGAGCACGACCTGCTCGAGCTCGTGGATTGACGATGCAGGATCGACCCGACGCGCGCGAGCTGCTCGAGGCCGTCCGCATGTTCCTCGAGGAGCAGTTGGTGCCAGTGCTCGAGGGGACGCGACTGTTCCATGCCCGGGTTGCCGCCAACGTGCTCGCGATCGTCGGCCGCGAGCTCGCAGGTGGGGAGGACGCGTTGCGATCCGAGTGGCGTAGGCTCACGCGTGTGCTGGGCGCGGGGGAAGACGATGCGCCTGGGGGGGGCGCGGCGCTGCTGGCGGGGGTGCGCGCTCTCAACGGGACGCTCGCCGAGCGCATTCGGCGGGGCGATGCGGACGACGACCCATGGCGTGCCGAGGTGCTGACGCACCTGCGGGCGACCTCGGCGGAGCGCTTGGCTATCGCAAATCCCAAATACGCGGGGCCGCGCAGGGAGGGCTGACGGTGGCGCGGATTCGCTGCAACGGCATCGAGCTCCGGATCGAGGAAGTCGGCACCGGACCGCCGCTGCTGCTGATCATGGGCCTCGGTGCCAGTCTCGAGACCTGGATCGCGCAACGCGACGTCTTCGCCACCCGGTATCGTGTGATTCTCTTCGACAACCGGGGCGCGGGCGAGAGCGAATGCCCACCGCCGCCATGGACCGTGCCCGAGATGGCGGCCGACGCGATCGGAGTGCTGGATGCGCTCGGCATTGCGCGCGCCCACGTCGTCGGCGTCTCGATGGGCGGCATGATCGCGCAGGAGATGGCGATCCGATGGCCCGAGCGCGTCGACCGGTTGATCGTTGCGGTGTCGTTTGCGAGGCCGGATCCACTCCGACGTGCGTTTTTGCTCCATCGCCGTTGGGCCCGCCTCCAAGGTGCCGACCTCGTGCAGGAGGGCGTGGCCAACCTGCCGTGGCTGGTGTCGCCGAGCATGTTGAATGACCCGGCGCGGCTCGAGCAGTTCTTGGGCGTGGTTGCGACGATGCCGTTGATGGCCCCGGAGGCGTATTCGCATCAGGTGGATGCGATCCTCGAGCACGACACGCTGTCACGGCTCGAGCGGGTCCGGGCGCCGACGCTCGTCTTGGCGGCCGCCGAGGACGTCCTGACGCCGATCTTTCTCAGCCAAGAGATCGCGACGGCTATCGCTCGCGCGCGGCTCACGGTGCTACCGCGGGGCAATCACGCGGTGCAGCTCGAGGACCCGAACGCGTTCAACACTGCGGTTCTGGAGTTTCTGGAGGAAGAATAGAAAAACCCCGATGGTCGGTTGCGGCGACGCGCCGCCCCGCCGGTGAAGCGGGGACCATCGGGGTTCGGTGGTT
>CAZWAX010000172.1:0-11413 GCA_964631985.1 uncultured Polyangiaceae bacterium
AGACGGCGCTCTGGAAGCCGAAGGTCAGGACGGTCGCCTCGAGGTCGTTGTCGATCGTCTTGGGCACGCCGACCACCCGGAGGCCCTTCTGCGCGAGCCGGTGTGCGATGCCGAGCGAGCCGTCGCCGCCGACCGCGATCAGCGCGTCGAAGCCATGGCGCGCAAGCCCGGCCAGCAGCTCGTCGGAGCGGTCCATTTCGCGGACCGTTCCGTCCGAGTCTGTCGTGGGGCGCTGGAACGGGTTGCCGCGATTGGTCGTTCCGAGGATCGTGCCGCCGAGGTGGGCGATGTTCTCGACCATGGCGGGCGTCAGCCGGACCACGCCACCCTCGGGATAACGCGCGGGCTCGTAGATGCCCTCGTAGCCGTCACGGATGCCGTGAACCTCCCAGCCGAGCTGGGTCGCGCCGCGTACGACGGCGCAGATGACGGCGTTCAGGCCCGGCGCGTCGCCGCCGCCGGTGTTGATCGCGATGCGGGTCATGCCCCGGCCTCCCCCGGCGCGCGGGCGGCGTTGCTGACGAGCCGTGCGATCAGCACTGCCAGATAGAGCTGCCCGACGATCGCCTCGACCACCGTGACGCCGCGGGCGACGTCGGTCTGCGGGACGATGTCGCCGTAGCCGAGGGTCGCGAGGGTGACGAAGCTGAAGTAGATCGCGGTCGTGAACGAGAAGTCGGGGAGCGCGGCGCCGCCGCTCACGTACGAGCCGGGCACGATCTCCTCGATCAGGTGGTGCAGCAGCCCGGCGAAGATGCCGATCAGGAGGTAGGCGTCGAGCGCGGCATAGACGTGCTCGGTGTCGACGCGCTGGGTGCGGAGCGCGAAACGGAGGGCGCCGACGGTGGCGAGCAGCGCCACGACGATCACGATCGGCCGGGTCGCGAGGTTGATGGGGTGGCCTTCGACGACGAAGGCCAGCAGGCGCGCCACGACGGCGATCGCCAGCCCGAACCGGAGCACGCCCGAGCGGCGCGTCGCCGGGAACCCGAAGACGGCGACGAAGAGGTTCAGCTCGAGGAAGAGGCGGATCCAGTTGTGGTCGAGGCCGAACGCCGCGACCAGCGGACCGGCCCCGAGGACGGCGATCAGCGTGTAGAAGAGCGCCGCGTAGCGATGCCGGAAGTACGCGTGCAGGAGAGGGTGGGCGCTCATGGCGGCGTGGGATGGTGCTCCGCCGCGGCTGGCGCGGGAGACGTCGCCGCGGCGGGCTTCGCGCTGAGGCCGCGGATGACGACGTAGAAGACCGGCGTCAGGAGCAGGCCGAAGCCGGTGACGCCCATCATGCCCGAGAAGACCGCGACCCCGAGCGGGTTCCGCATCTCGGCCCCGGCGCCCGCGCCCGTGACCAGCGGCAGCACGCCGAGCCCGAACGCGAACGAGGTCATGAGGATCGGGCGGAGGCGGAGGCGGCAGGCGTCGAGGGCGGCGGTCCGACGGTCGGCGCCCTCGTCCTCGCGCGCCTTCGCGAACTCGACGATCAGGATGGCGTTCTTGGCGGCGAGGCCGATCAGCACGACGAAGCCGATCTGGGTGAAGATGTTGTTGTCCATGCCGACGAGCCAGATGCCGCCGATCGCGCTCAAGAGACACATCGGCACGATCAGGATGATGGCGAGCGGCAAGGACCAGCTCTCGTACTGCGCCGCGAGCACCAGGAACACGAAGAGGCTGCCGAGCGCGAAGACGAAGGGGGCGGTGTTGCCGGCGAGGATCTGCTGCAGGGTGAGCTCCGTCCATTGGTAGCCCATGCCGGGCGGCAGCTCCTGCTTCGCGATCTCCTCCATGAGCGTGGTCGCCTGGCCCGAGCTCGTGCCCGGCGCCGGGTTGCCGTTGATCTCGGCGGCGGTGAACATGTTGTAGCGATTGACGATCGCGGGGCCGACCGAGTCCTCGACCGTCAGCAGCGTGGCGAGCGGGATCATGTCGCCGGCGGCGTTCCGCACCTTCAGCTTGCCGACGTCCTCGGGGCGGATGCGGAACGAGGCGTCGGCCTGGAGATTCACCTGCCAGTTGCGTCCGAAGCGGGTGAAGTCGTTGGCGTAGGCCGAGCCGAGGTAGATCTGCAACGTCTCGAAGACGTCGCTGAGCGGCACGCCGAGCGCCTTCGCCTTGGTGCGGTCGACCTGGAGATAGAGCTGCGGCTGCTTGGCGCGGAAGCTCGAGAACAGGCCCACGAGCCCGGGCTGGGCATTGCCCTTCTGGGCGACGTTGGCGACGGCGTCCTCGAGCGCGCCGAAGCCGGCGTCGGCGCGGTCCTGGATCTGCACCTTGAAGCCGCCGGTCGTGCCGAGGCCCTCGACCGGCGGCGCGCCGAACGCGACCACCTGCGCCTCGAGGATCGTGGCGAAGCGCCGGCGCAGCTCGGCCAGGACGGCGGGGCCGGTGTGGCCGTGCTCGAGGCGCTCCTCGAACGGGGCGAGAATGATGAAGCCGCCGCCGACGTTCGAGATGTTGTTGCTGGTCAGGACGGAGTAGCCGGGCAGCCCGATGATGTGCTGCACGCCGGGGGTGTCGCGCGCGAGCTCGGTCACGCGCCGCATGACCTCCTCGGTGCGCTCGAGGCTGGCGCCGTCGGGGAGCTGCGCGTTCACGACCAGGTAGCCCTTGTCCTGCTCGGGAATGAAGCCGGCCGGCACCGACGAGAAGCCGACCCCGGTGAGCACGAGCAGCCCGACGTAGACGACGAGCACGACGGTCGAGGCGCGCAGCAGGAACCCGACGCCACGTCCGTAGGCCGCGGTCGCGCGGTCGAACACCCGGTTGAAGGCCGTGAAGAAGCGGTTCAGGAAGGCGTTGATCGAGCCCGCGAGCAGCCAGCCCGCGATGGCGCCGAGCACGAGCATGGCGCGCGGACCCCAGGTCGCGAGCGCACCGGGGTCGTGCGCGGCCTCGGCGCCGTGGCCGCCGCCACCGCCGAAGAGCCCGCCGAGCTGCCAGTAGGCGAGGAGGGCAAGCAGGATCACGATCGCCGGCCGCGGCAGGGCTTCACGCGTTTCGCCGTGAGTGTCGCCATGGGCATGCGGCTTCAAGATGAGCGCGGCAAGGGCGGGGGAGAGCGTGAGCGCGTTCAGCGCCGAGATCGCCGTCGCGGCCGCGATGGTGAGCGCGAACTGCTTGTAGAACTGGCCGCTGATGCCGGCGATGAAGGCGGTCGGCACGAAGACCGAGATCAGGACCAGCGTGATCGCGATCACCGGGCCGGTGATCTCGTCCATCGCCTTGCGGGTGGCGTCGCGCGGCGACAGGCCCTTGGCGAGCCAGCTCTCGACGTTCTCGACCACGACGATGGCGTCGTCGACCACGATGCCGATCGCCAGCACCAGCCCGAGCAGCGACAGGTTGTTCAGCGAGAATCCGAGGGCCGCCATGACGGCGAAGGTGCCGATCAGCGACACCGGCACGGCGATCATGGGCACGATCGTCGCCTGCCAATTTTGAAGAAAAATCAGCACGACGATGAAGACGAGGACGAAGGCCTCGAAGAGCGTCTTGTAGACCTCGTGGATCGACTCGTCGACGAAGACGGTGGTGTCGTAGACGATGCGGTAGTCGACGCCGTCGGGGAAGGTCGTCTTGATGCGGTCCATCTCGGCGCGGACGCTCTCGGCGGTGGCGAGGGCGTTCGAGCCGGGGAGCTGGAAGATGGCGAGGGTGATGGCCGGCTGGCCGTCGAGATAGCTGTTGACGTCGGAGTTCTTGGCGCCGAGCTCGACCCGGCCGATGTCGCCGAGCCGCGTCACCTGGCCGCGCTCGCCGGTCTTCACGACGATCTGGCCGAACTCCTCGGGCTCGAGCAGGCGGCCGAGGGTGTTGATCGGATACTGGAACTCGATGCCCTGCGGCACCGGCGGCTGGCCGATACGACCGGCCGCCACCTGGACGTTCTGCTCGCGGAGCGCCTTCAGCACGTCGCCGGCGGTCATGTCGCGTGAGGCGAGCTTCTCGGGATCGAGCCAGATCCGCATGCTGTAGTCGCGGGCGCCGAGAAGCGAGGCGTCGCCGACGCCGGTCAGGCGCGCGAGCGCGTCCTTCACTTGGATGGTGGCGTAGTTGCTGAGGTAGAGGGCGTCGCGGCTGCCGTCGGGCGAGATCAGGTTCACGCAGAGCAGGATCGACGGCGACTTCTTCTTGGTGGTGACGCCTTGGCGCTTCACCTCCTCCGGCAGCTTCGCCTCGGCGATCGCGACCCGGTTCTGGGTCAGCACCTGGGCGTCGTCGATGTTGGTGCCGAGCTTGAAGGTGACGTCGAGGTAGAGCTGGCCGTCGTTGGTGCTCTTCGAGAGCATGTAGAGCATGTTCTCGACGCCGTTCACCTCCTGCTCGATCGGTGCCGCGACGGTGTCGGCGACGACCTTGGCGGCGGCGCCGGGGTAAATGGCAGAGATCTGCACGACCGGCGGCGTGACGTCGGGATACTGCGCGATCGGCAGGCCGAGCAGCGACACCAGCCCGATGATCACCATGACGATCGACAGCACGGTCGCGAAGATCGGCCGATCGATGAAGAAGTGCGACATCAGTGGGGGTCCGTCTTCACTGCGGCGGGCGCGGCGGCCGCGGGGGCCCCGGCCGGGGTCGCCTCCTGCGGCTTCACCGTGATGCCGGGGCGGGCGCGCTGGATGCCGGCGGTGATCACGCGCTCACCGGGATTCAGGCCTTCGCGGATGACGCGCAGACCGTCCGAGAGCGGCCCGAGCTTGACGGGCCGGTACACGACGACGTTCTGGTCGTTCACCACCAGAACGTACTTGGTTCCCTGGTCGGTGCCGATCGCGCGCTCGCTCACTAATAGCGAGCGCGCGGGGTCGCCGATCGGCAGCCGTACGCGGACGAAGAGTCCCGGGCTCAGGCGGCGGTCGGTGTTCTCGAACGTCGCGCGCGCCAGCATCGTGCCGGTCGCCGTGTTCACCTGGTTGTCGACGAAGTCCATCGCGCCGCGCACCGAGTGGCCGTCCTCGTTCGCGAGGCCGATCTCGACCGGGATGGCGAGCGCGCGCGCGTTCGGCACCGCGGCGTCCGGGTGCGCGGCGGCGTAGCGGGCGCGGTACTGCAGCACCGTCCGCTCGTCGATGTCGAAGTACATCCACATCGGCTCGAGGCTCACCACGGTGGTGAGCAGCGTCGACGCCTCGATGAGGTTGCCGACGGTGACATTGGCCTTGCTGACCCGTCCGCGGACGGGCGCCGTGACGCGGGAGAACTCGAGGTTGAGCTTGGCCTTGTCGAGGTTGCCGCGCGCCGAGGTGATCTCGGCGTCGGCCGTCCCCTTGGAGGCGATGGCCGAGTCGAGCTCCTTCTGGCTCGCGGCGCCGGTCGGCAGGAGGCGTTGGTTGCGGGCGAGGTCGGCCTCGGCCTTGCGCTTGAGCGCCTCCCAGCGTGCCAGCTCACCCTCGGCGCGGAGCAGATCCGCCTGGTAGGGGCGGGGGTCGATCTCGAACAACAGGTCGCCGGGCTGCACCTCGTCGCCGTCCTTGAAGGCGATCTTGACGAGGTAGCCCGCGACGCGCGCCCGCAGCTCGACCGATTCGACGGCCTGGGTGCGGCCGGTGGTCTCGAAGAAGTCGACGACGTCGCGCTCGACCACGCGGGCCACGCCCACCTCGGGCGGCGGCAGCTCGGCGACCTGCGGCTTCCCACCGCAGCCGGCGAGCGCGAGCGCGACGAGGACGCTCGTCGCGAGGCGGCGCGTCGAGGTGCGCATGCTGATCTGGGCGGTTCTGGTCGTCACCACGGCCACCATGCACGCGGTGCGAATCCGCCGCCTTGGGCCTCGGTACCCGCCGCGGCGCCGTCCGCGGCGCGCTCCTGACCGGCGGCGTCGAGCATGCCGCCCCAGCGGGTGCGGGCGCGCATCGCGGCCTTCTGCTCCTCGGAAACGAACTCTCGTCCCATGCGTATCTCCCATCCTCCGCCGAGCGCCTTGTAGAGGGCGGTCAGTGCCAAGCCCACGTTGCCTCGGGTGTTGACCAGGCGATCCTCCACGGTCACGAGGAACTGCTGCGTGTCGAGGACGCGCGTGTAGTCGTAGGCGCCCTCGCGGTACTGGATCTCGGCCAGCTCGACGGCCTTGCTCGCAGCGGCGACGCTGCGCTCGAGCGCGGCGAGCCGCTGCTGCGTGCCGAGAAACGCGGCGAGCGCGCTCTCGACCTCGGCCTGGGCCCGCAGCACGCTGGTCTTGTACTCGCCGATCAACGCCTGGAAGCGCGCGTCCTGCACGCGGATGTTGTTGGTGACGCGTCCGTAATTGAGGATCGCCCAGCGAATGCTCGGGCCGCCGAAGTTCTCGAAGCTCCGGCCTTCGAAGAGATCCGGAAAGTCCTCGGCCGCGACGCTCACCGTGCCGACGAGCGCGAAGCGGGGCAGCAGGTCGGCCTTGGCGACGCCGATGCGCGCGCTCTGCGCCGCCAGCGTCCGCTCGGCGACCCGTACGTCGGGGCGCTGGCGCAGGAGATCGGCCGGCACGCCGAGCGCCACGGTCGGCGGCGGGGTCGGAATCACGGCCCGGCGCGCACCGATCAGGTCGGTCAGGTCGCGGGGCGGCATGCCGAGCAGGATCGAGAGCGTGTTCTCGGTCTGCCGGATGCCGATCTCGAGATCGGGGATGATCGCGCGCGTGTCCTCGAGCAGCGAGGCGGCCTGTGCCGAGTCGAGGCCCGTCACTTCGCCGGCCTGATATTTGTCGTCGGCGATGCGGAAGCCGCGCTCCTGGATCGCGACGTTGGTGCGCGCCACGTCGAGGCGCTGCTCGAGCGTGCGGAGCTGGATGTAGTTGGCGGCGACTTCGGCGACGAGCGCTACCAGCACGTCGTCGTAGGACGCGATCGACGCGAGCAGCTCCGCGTCGGCCGACTCGATGCCGCGCCGGAAGCGGCCCCACACGTCGAGCTCCCAGGCGGCGTCGAAGCCCGCCGCCCAATCGCTGAAGAAGTGGTCGGCGATCTGCTGATTGGCGCGGTTCTCGCTGATCCCCACGCGCTGATAGGAGCCGAAGGCATCCTGCTGCTGCGGGAAGATCCCGCCGATCGCGATGCCGCGCCGCGCTTGCGCCTCGAGCACGCGGGCGCCCGCGGTGCGGAGCGAGGGGTTCTGGCGATAGGCGGCTTCGACCAGCGAGGTCAGGATCGGGTCGTCGAAGACCGTCCACCACGCCGAGAGGTCGGGCGCGGGGGCGTCGGGTGCCGCCGGGTCGACGAGCCAGCGCGCCGCCGTCGGCGCGACCGGGCGGGTGTAATTCGGCCCGATCATCATGCAGCCGCCGAGCGCGAGCAGCGGTACCGCGGCGACCAGACGGCGCAGACGCGAGCGGGAGTGCGGTCGACTCATGCCGAGAGCCAGGCGCGCGCCGCTGCTTCGGTCGTGAAGTACTCCGTCGGGATCGTGCGGAAGGGCTTCGCGACGAAGGCGAACATCTCGTCCTGCCAGCGCGCGTCGCCGACGAAGGCGGCTTTGACGACCGCCGTGTCGTCGGGAATGCGGAGCCCGGCTTCGTCCCATCCCTCGTCGGCGGTCCATCCCTCGAAGCCGTCGAGCGTGACCAGGAGCCGGATGCGACCGTGACGCTGCACGGCCTTGGTGATGAAGTAGACGAGCGCGGCCTGGTCGGGGGTGGTCAGGCGGCCGCGCACCATGAGGTGGACGAGATCGCCGGCCTCTTCTTTGGCGTCGACGGGCATCAGTGTCTCCTTCTCGGAGCCGTGTGCAGGAATCGCTCCACGTTCCCACCGACGAGATCGTCAGGGGTGGGAGTACGCGTTCTCGCCAGTGGAAAAAGCATTCGGGACCCGTTTCTGCTTCTGAGAAAACGCGTTCGGACTGGTGCAGAAGCGAGCTGTGGCTTCTACCATTCAAGCTCTCGGAAACAAGCAAACGAGGCTCAGTAGACGAGCTGCAACCGGCCGTCACGCGGACGTGGAGGTTCCAGTACCAATTGATCCCCACGAAACCGCGAGCACCAGCAGCAGCACGACACCGAGCCGACGCGCGAGCCTCACGCCGTGGCGGTCGTCATTCCTCGAGGACGGGGATCGTCGCCGCCAGGTCGTAGCGGACGACGGCGTTCATCTTGTTCTCGATCTGGTAGAAACGGGCGGCCTTCTTGCCCGGGAGGACTTTGATGAAGTCGGCGAAGTAGGCGCGCCGGACCTTGGCGCGGTCCTCCTCGACGGTGAGGTAGTCCTCGGAGAGCTTCTGGGCGCGCTCGTCCGAGAGCGAGCGATAGTCCTTGGTGTACTCCTCGATGATCTTCACGAGACGGTCGTTCACGGCCTTGAGCTCGCCCTCGTAGCGGTCGTAGAGCGGCCAGAACGCCGTCGCCTCGGTGTCGCTGAGGGTGAGGTTCGCGGCGACGAGCGCCTTTTTGTTGGCGCGGATGGTGTCGCGCAGGATCTCGACGTTGGTGTCGGCCGCCGGGCCGGCGAAGGCCGGGGTGGCGACGAACAGGGTCACGATCAACAGCAGGTGGGCACGCAGCATGAGCGGTCTCCTTTGTGTCCTCGTCCTCATTTGTCGACCCGGGTGATCTTCGAGCCCTGGATGCCGAGCCCGGCCATGAGCCCCTTCTGGTCGAAGATGAAGGCGTAGACGTCGCTCGTGAGCGTGTTGGTGGTGAGCGACTTGCCCATGCCGGCATCGACGACCACGATGCTCGGGCCGACGCCGAGCTCGAAGCCGCGGGTCGCGTCGAGCTGGCGGACCGCGGCGCGGTTCATGAAGAAGAGCGCGTAGCCGAAGCTCTGAATGCCGGCCTGGAAGCCGTACGACGCGGCAACCGAGTTGTAGTAGCCCTTCACCTTGCCGCCCTCGAAGCGCACGCCTTCGCCGATCTGGCCGCCGAACATGAAGCCGGCTTTCACCATGGTCGGGAAGACGAGGATGGCGGTGGCTTTCGAGGCGAGGACCTTCGCGCTCGGGGTTCCCGCGTAGAGATCCTGCAGGGCCGCCTTGCCGTCGAGCTCGAGCTCGCGCGCCGAAGCGGCCGACGCCGAAGGTGCCGCGATCAGCCCGCCGACCAGCGTCGCGACCAGTGCCATCGTCGTCGCGATCCTCACTGTTCCGATCGTCATCTCGAATCCTCCTTCCGGCGCGACGGCCTCCTCGCCGCCCTGCGCGCCGGCGACCTCTAGCTGACGCCCCTCGACCGCGCCACCCGCCCCGTCGTTTCGTTTGCAATGCGCGGGCGGCTGGTGTTTCGGGGAGCGTGCGTCGCTTCGCAGCATTGCTCCAGACGACTCTGCTCGGCGGCGTGCTGGTCGTGATGCCGCTCGCCCTCACGGCCTTGTTGATGGCGAAGGGGCTCGGGGCCGTGGCCGCCATCCTGCGGCCGATCGCGGACGAGCTACCCTCGAGCCTACCGCTGCCGGAAATCATGGCCCTCTTGCTGATCGTGGGGATCTGCTTCCTCGCCGGCATGGTGGTGCAGACCAGTTGGGGACGATGGTTCAAGGAGGCGCTCGATCGCCGCCTGCTCGACCGCATTCCCGGCTATTCGATGGTGCGTGGGCTCGCCGGGCGCATCACCGGCCAGGAGGCCGGCAGCACGTTCGCGCCGGCGCTGATCGAGATCGAGGACGCCCTCGTGCCGGGCTTCGTCGTCGAGGAGCACGCCGACGGCAGCTACACGGTCTTCGTGCCGTCGGTGCCGACGCCGGCGGCAGGGACGATCTACATCCTGGCGCGCGAGCGCGTGCACCTGGTCGACGTGCCGTTCACCAAGGCCGTGTCGGTGGTGTCGAACTGGGGCGCCGGCTCGCGCGACCTGCTGGCGGCGATGCGCCGACCGAAGGACGGCCGTTCGAGTTGACCCTGCCTTGATTGGCGACTACGAGCGGGCGCACCCGGAGGTGGCGGGTACGATGCGCGCCGTGACGGTGCGCCACGCCACGCACCCATTGATGGAAGCGAAGGCTCGGACAGCCCGTGCGCTTCCTGGAGGCTTCATGCGGAAACTCTTCCCGATCGTCGTGACGGCGCTGCTCGCCGGGTGCGCGCAAGCGACGCACCGATCCGACACGGCAGCCCGTGTCTCCGCGAGCGAGGCCAAGGCCATCGCGACCGATGCGTACGTCTTCGGCTATCCCCTGGTGACGATGGAGACCACGCGGCGAGTCATGACCAACGTCGCTGCGCCCACGGGCACCCGCGCCCCGATGGGCCACATGATCCGGGTGCGCGAGTACCCGACCGCGGCGTTCCGCGACGTCACGGCGCCCAATGCCGACACGCTCTACACCAACGTGTGGCTCGACCTCGCCAAAGAGCCCTGGATCCTCACCCTGCCGGCGTCGAAGGGCCGCTACTACCTGATGCCGATGCTGGACGGCTGGACCACGGTTTTCCAGGTGCCCGGCACGCGCACGACCGGCAACGGGCCGCAGCAGTACGCGATCACCGGTCCGGGCTGGCCCGGCACGCTGCCTCCGGGCGTCACGAAGTACGAGTCCCCGACCAGTCTGGTGTGGATCCTCGGACGCATCTACTGCGACGGGACGCCGAAGGACTACGCTGCGACCCATGCGATGCAGGATCAGGTGCAGGTCGTGCCGCTGAGCTCCTACGGCAAGCCGTACACGCCGCCGGCCGGCACGGTCGACCCGAGCGTCGACATGAAGACCGCGGTGCGCGAGCAGGTGAACCGCATGGACGGCGTCGCCTACTTCGCGCTCCTCGCGAAGCTCATGAAGGACAACCCGCCGGCCGCGGCGGACGCCCCGATGGTCGCGAAGATGGCGCAGCTCGGGATCGTCCCCGGCCGCGAGCTCGACGCCGCGACGCTCGACCCGGCGGTCGCGCAGGCGATGCGGGAAGCTCCCAAGGCGGCCGTCGAGAAGATCATGGCGTACCTCAAGGTCGCCGGGACCCATGAGCACGGGTGGTTGTTCTCGACCAAGACCGGCCTCTACGGGACCGACTATCTGAACCGTGCCTTCATCACGGCGATCGGGCTCGGCGCCAACCGGCCGCAGGATGCCGTCTATCCGACGCTCGAACGCGACGTCGACGGTCAGCCGTTGGTCGGCAGCAACCGGTACGTGATGCACTTCGACAAGGGACAGCTGCCGCCGGCCGAGGGCTTCTGGTCGCTCACCATGTACGACGAGGGATATTTCTTCGTCGACAACCCGCTGAACCGCTACACGTTGAGCGGCCGCGACACCTTCGTGAAGAACCCCGACGGCTCGGTGGATCTCTACCTGCAGCACGAGAACCCGGGTGGAAAGAAGACAGCCAATTGGCTCCCGGCTCCGAGCGGCAAGTTCGTCCTCATGCTGCGCCTGTACCGGCCGGCGCAAACGCCGCCGTCTATCATAGACGGCTCGTGGACGGGGCCGGCGGTGAGACGCATCGGCGGCTGAGGCCGGCACGGCGGGCGGATAATGGCTCGGAGCGGCGCCGTCGGCTTCGTCGTGGTTCC
>CAZWAX010000173.1:0-1669 GCA_964631985.1 uncultured Polyangiaceae bacterium
CGACGCCGGCGTCCGTGCTTCGAGAAATTCGGTCTTCTTCAACGGGCTGCTAGGGGGCGACGCCCCTTCGGCACGCACTAGAGAGCGGTATGGCAGGCGTCTTCAGAGGTTGGTCGAGGTTGCCGCGCAAGCCTACGAAGAGCATCGTACGCCGTGGACCCATGCCGCCCTCTTGCAGGTTGTCAATCAACTGGCGCTACTCAAGGTTCGTGGCAACCGCCAGTTTGGTGATCAGCTGCTGCACTACGTACCGGCCACAAGTGAAGAGCGCTTGGTGATATGGACAGAGGGTGGCAGGTCATTGTGGCCTGCCGATGGTGGTTTGGTCCAAATGATAGCAACGACCTTACAGTCGGAGTTTGTGGCGGTCGCATACTCGGACGAACAGAGCCATCCGCCGAAGCGGATTAGCGTATATCGCTGGGAAAAGAGCACCCCCATATTGCGAACCAAGTGTAAGTATGGTGTGGCAAAGATGCATCTCAGTATGTCTGGTAATGCATTGGTTTATACGTGTGAGGAGCGCCGTGGAGTTCACGTTTTACCGCTGGCGAGGGAAGTGGAGGGCTTGGAAGCGCGGGCAAGGCAAAAAAGGAAGGCAATGAAAGTCGTGGTTGGTGCAATTGGATCGGAAGGTGGACATCTGTTGTGGACCGATGGTTTGGGAAGCTTGGAGGTCGTTGGCCCGGATGGCAAAGCGAGTCGCGAGTTCAAAATTCCAGCCCTCGCCGCAATGAGGCCACAGGGACTAGCCTATTTCGATGCAAAAGTCGCTGTTGTCGACGTTTCGGGAATGATAACGGTCTGGGCAGAGCCGAATCGCTTGAGGAATGTCTTGGGTGACGCGGAAGGCCTTGTGCCGGAGCGGTACATCGACACGGGGCAAGACGACGGTACTAGTCTTAGATGGACGCCTATCGGCGTTGAGTTCGTTGGTGGTGGGAAGTGTATTCGAGTGTTTTCAATAAGACCCCGTGGGCCGTCTTTCAATGCCGCCGGTCTAATTGATATGAGAGACGAGCGCTTCATCGTGGATTCAGATGCCTTAATCAGGGCTGCTAACGAACTGGCTCGAGGCGGCGGACCCCCAGTCGGAATATGCAGTTGACGCTGATTGCTCAGTGAACATACGAATTCTTGTAGGGGCGGGCTGACCGAAGGCCAGCTCCGCCCCATCGGTCCCGAGAGTTCAGGACTACTCCGCCGTGTACCGCCCCAGCGCCGAGGTCCCGAACGGTCCCACCGCCATGCCGTGGAATCCGAACAGGAACGTCGAGACGTCGACCCCGTTGATCGTGGTGTCGCCGAGCGGCAGGTTCCCCTCGTCGCTGCCGACCTGGCAGTTGGTGAGGCGGACGAACCCGGAGGTGTCGGCCGGGATCGAGCCCGGGATGATGACAGGGAGGTCGATGCCGGCGAGCGGCTCGTTGTCCGCGACCTTGGCCGTGCTCGAGCAGTTGAGGCAGACGTCGGGTAAGGACACGAACGACTCGACGTTGTCGTAGTACTGCGCGTTGCAACATACGGCGGAGCCGTTCGTGAGCGACGGCGGGAACGGACCGGTCCCGGAGTCCGCGGACTGTTGGTTCCCGGCGGGGAACGCCACCCCGAGGAAGAAAGCCCCGGCATCCGGGTAGGCGAGCGGGGGTTCAGGTGTCCAAACAGTAGC
>CAZWAX010000173.1:1679-11382 GCA_964631985.1 uncultured Polyangiaceae bacterium
GGAACGGTTTGCCGTGGTGGTGGTCCTCGGCGTTGCAACTGGCGGGGGCCCGGTGCGTGGGGGGGGCGGGCATGGGACCGATCGGGGCGGCGCCAAACTGGGCGTTCCGGGGGGGGAACGCCACGCCGATGAAGAAGACCTCGGAGTCGGTGAGGTCGAGCGGGCTGTACGTGTTCAAGAAGAGACCGGCTGCCACCGGGCCGGTGAGGAAGAAGTCCCCACCCGCAGGCAGCGTCTGACCGTCGACGATGCCGATCGCGTTGTTGCCGAAGGTGGCGTTCGTGATGGTGTTGGAGACGACCCAACTGCCGATCAGGCTCGGGGTGCCGGACACGGTCTCCGGATCCTCGGGCTCGCAGGTCTGGCTGTTGACGTCGGCGTCATAGGCGGTGACGGTGATGAAGCCCTTCTCCCCCGACAGGTTGATGACAGGACCGGTGTTGACGTTGTCCTGGCCGTTCTGGACCTGCCCCTGGAGCGCCGTCGGATCGACGACCACGGTGTCCCGCGGGGTCAAACAGATGAAGACGTCCGCGAGGTGATCGCAGCTCTCGGACCAGAACGACCAGTGCGTCGCGATCGGATCCGAGTCCTCGCCGCCGATCCGACTCACCAACTGGAAGCTCGTCCGATCCGTGGTCGAGTCGAATGGCATGACCAACGCCACGGCGGGCTGCTGCGTGGTGACCGTGCCCCCGAGCTCTTGCGCCTGGACGGGACAGGTGGCCCATGCCAGCGCCGCCACGGCGGCCCCGAAACCGATGTGGATACCTTTCCTCATGTCGATCTCCTTTCTGTTTCTCACTCGTTCTTTGGTGCATCGCGCCGGTTCGGTGTCGTGCGCGATCTCATCGCGCTCCGATCCTGCAGCGGGGATCCGTCGTAGGCTACATCGCGCGAAAATCTGGCGTCGTTTCGCGCGTGACCCCTACGTAGCGTCAGAGGTCGAGGCTCCGGGCGCGTTGACAGAGGCGGCACGCCCGAAGCACATCCCTCCCCACAGGAGGACTGCCATGACCCCGCCGTCTCGTGCTCGTCGCCCCGGTGCTGTTGGAGACTACGTCCAGTCGGAGACCCCTGGCTGCCGGGCGCCGCACGTCTGGCTCGGCCGGTCCGACGCCGAGTTGTCGACGCTCGATTTGTTCGGCCCCGCGTTCACGCTGCTGACCGCCGCCGGCGGCGGCGCGTGGATCGCCGCTGCGGCCTACGTCGCCCGCGACCTCGGGGTTGCCGTCAATGCGTACGCGATCGCCAGCGCCGGCCTGCACGATCGTGGACAGTTCGCCCGGGCCTACGGACTGAACCGGGACGGCGCCGTGCTCATTCGTCCCGACGGCTACGTCGCGTGGCGTCGTCCCACGAGCGCGACCACCGGCACCGAGTTGACGGCCGCCCTCCGTCAAATACTCGCCCGCCCCGAATGAAGGAGAGAGCCACGCCCATGCGCCGCTACCACGATGGTGAGATCCACCGTCTCGAACGCGAACGCCTCTGGCCGCGCGTCTGGCAGATGGCCTGCCGGGAGGCCGAGCTCGCGACCCCGGGCGACTTCGTTGCGTACGACATCCTCGACGACTCCATCCTGATCGTGCGCACCGGGTCCGGCGAGGACGACGTCGCGGCGATGTACAACGTCTGCCAGCACCGTGGCCGGCGCCTCCGCGACGAGCCGCGCGGCCGCATCGGCAAGGCGATCCATTGCCGCTTCCACGGCTGGCAGTACGCCCCGACGGGCGAGCTCACGCACGTGCACTTCGAGGACGATTGGCGGGGCTGCCCGGCGTTCGACAAGTCGGAGCTCGGCTTGCCGCGGGTGAAGCTCGCGCGGTGGGGCGGGTGGATCTGGATCCATCAGGATCCGGATGCCGAGCCGCTCGAGCAATGGCTCGGCGAGGTGCCGCGCTTCCTGGACCCGTTCGCGCCGCAGGCGATGCGGCCGCTCTGGTGGAAGACCATCATCGCGCCGGCGAACTGGAAGATCCTCGTCGAGGCCTTCATCGAGGCGTATCACAGCGGCGCCACGCACCTGTCGGGCATCAACTACCGGAGCGCGCGTGTGCCGGCGGCGGTCTTCGGCAATCATTCGATGCTCTACGGCGAGCCCGGGCCCTTCACGGAGTACAAGACCGCCGACGGACGCTGGGTCACGCCGCGGTCCTTGCAGGAGAACCTCTGGGCCAACTTCACGCATCTCGGCCGGACGCTCGGCGCAATGACGCTGGAACCCGGCCTGGCGGCGTACGAGCGCCTACGCGCGCTCCCGGACGACACCGCGATCGACGTGGTGCTCGCCAAGCTCTTCGACTTCCACCGCGAGGAGATGGAGACGCGCGGCATCGTGTGGCCGGGTGGGCTGACCCTGGAGACGTGGGCGGCGGGCGGTCTCGACTGGCACGTCTTCCCGAACAGCATCGTACTGCCGACCTTCGACGGCGCGCTCTGGTACCGCATGCGACCGAACGGCGACGATTGCGACAGCAGCATCGTCGACATCTGGTCTCTCGGCCGTTTCGCACCGGGCGCAGAGCCGGTCGTGGAGCAGGAGATCTTCGCCGGCTTCGAGGCGTTCCGCGGGCAGTGCGCGTTCCTCGAGGAGGACTTCTCCAACATCGAGGCGGTGAACCGCGGCGTGAAATCACGCGGCTTCCGCGACGTCGTGCTGAACCCGGTGCAGGAGGCGGGGGTCACGCACTTCCACGACATGCTCGGGAAGTTTCTGCGGTCGGGACGGGACGGCTGAGCGCCGCGGGTCGGCTTCCTACCGGAAGAAGCCGACGCGCGGCGTCGGGCGTCCCCACTCCGCCAGCGCCTCGGGTGAGAAGAAGAGGCGCCGGGCCCGGCCCTCGCCGTCGAGGTAGGCGCGGAGGGCCGACCCCGGCCGGGTGAAATAGTAGAACGCCCAGTCGACGACGACGGGCATGGTCGGATCGGCGCGGAGGCACGCGATCAGCTGCTCGTCCGAGACGCGGAAGCGGCGGGTGCGGTCGGTGACGAGGAGCGCCTCGCCGAAGCCTCCGTAGGTGAGCGCGGGATTGGCGAAGCCGCAGCCCGGTTCGGTCCCGGTCGCCGCGAAGAGCATGGGGGAGAACGACAGCACGCGCGGGTACTCGTGAGCGATCCACGCGACGCGGCCCCAGTACCAGAGGTCGCGATTGCCATCGACGGCCACGACCAGCCGCCCGGCGAGGGCGATGGCGGCGACCGCGAGCGTGACGGCGACGGCGCGCCTGGGCAGCCGGCGTTCCGCGACCCAGACCCAGCCGGCGGCCAGAAAGGCCGAGAAGACCGGAAAGGGGATGAAGTAGCGCGCCGTCACGAAGTCGAGGACCGCGAAATTGCCGAGGAAGCAGGCGGCCGGCCACAGCACCGCGAAGGCGCGGAGGGCGGGGTGCGAGCGGAGCGGTCCCACGACCCAGATCGGGAGCGCGAGCAGCGACCCCACCAGCAGGATCGCTGGCAACCACTCGAAGCGCCACCGATAGAACGTCTCCATCGAGGCCAGAGCGAGCTGCCACGGGTGCTCGATGCCGCGGAGCCGGCGCATGTCGGTGAAGCCCGAGTCGATCGCCCAGACGCCGGCCTGGTGATCGGCCAGGCGCTGCTGGTGGAATCCGAGGATGTCGACGAAGGCGCCGTCGCTCGCGAGCATCACCCCGGCGAGACCCGCGAGCGCGGCGACCGTGCCGGACACGGCGAGTGTGCCGAGGGTGCGCCAGGCGCGCGCGTAGGCGAGGCTCGCCACGGCGGCAGCGATCACGACGATCATCGTCGGCTTGATCAACAGGGCCGCGACGAAGGCCACCCCCCTCGCGGGCACCGCCCACCGCGCCCGCGACCCGAAGAGCAGGAAGATGCCGAGCACGGTGCAAAATGTCATCGGCGTCTCGGGAACGGCGAGCAACGTGATCGCATGCACCGACGTGAAGAGGAACGCGGCCTGCGCGCCCAGCGCCGGCAGCGGCCCCGCCACCGGCCGTACCAGCCGAAAGAGCAGGTACCCGGTGCCGGCGGCGCTCGTCAGCGACAGCAGCCGGTAGCCGAAGAGATTCGGTCCGAAGACGGTGCCGAAGAGCGCCAGAAGATGCGGATGGAGCGGCATCTCGTGATGCGCGAAGTCGACGAACGGGCGGAGGCCGCGGGCGATGGCGCGCGCCTCCAGCATGAGCCACGCCTCGTCGAAGTCGTGGGCGAGGGTCGCGAGGAACGGCAGCATGCCGGCGACGAAGAGCGCCGTCAGCGCGAGGGCCATCGCCTCGTCGGCGCGCAGCCGCCCCGGCGCGGCCGTCGGCGCATCGTCGGGATTGCGCCGTCGCGGCGCTGCGGGGGTTCGCGCGAGGCTCGGCATGGTGCGGGTGGCGGGGCGTCCCCCGGTCGCGCCGGCCATACGGCGGCGGCGCGGCGCGTGTCAACGTGGTGCGAAGCCCGGGCGCTGTCTCAGTGTGCCGAGGCTCACGCCGCCGGCGCGGTCACCCGGATCAGATGGTCGAACGCACCCAGCGCCGCCTTCGCCCCGTCGCCCGTCGCGATGATGATCTGCTTGTACGGTACCGTCGTCACGTCGCCCGCCGCGAACACGCCGGGTACGCTCGTCCGGCCGTGATCGTCGACGACGATCTCACCGGTCTTCGCGAGCTCGACCGTGCCCTTCAGCCAGGTGGTGTTCGGGAGCAGGCCGATCTGGACGAACACGCCGGCGACGTCGAGCTCCTTCGTCGCTCCCGAGGCGCGATCCTCGTAGCGGAGACCCGTCACCTGGCGGCCGTCGCCGACGACTTCGGTCGTGCGGGCGTTCGCGACGATCTCCACGTTGGCGAGGCTCCGCAGCTTCCGTTGCAGGATGTCGTCGGCCTTGAGCTCGGGCATGAACTCGAGCAGCGTCACGTGGGCGACGACGCCCGCGAGGTCGATGGCGGCCTCGACCCCGGAGTTGCCGCCGCCGATCACCGCCACGCGCTTGCCCTTGAACAGCGGGCCGTCGCAGTGCGGGCAATAGGTGACGCCACGCGTGCGGTACTCCGCTTCCCCGGGCACGTTCATGTCGCGCCAGCGCGCGCCGGTGGCGAGCACGACGCTCCGGGCCGCGAGGCTGGCGCCGTTCTCGAGCTCGACGACGATCGGGTCGCCGGCCGTGAGCTTGGTGGCGCGCTGGTGCTTCATCACGTCGACCGGGTAGGCCCCGACGTGCGCCTCGAGGGCGGCGGCGAGCTTCGGCCCCTCGGTTTCCGTGACCGAGATGAAGTTCTCGATGCCGGGCGTGTCGAGCACCTGACCGCCGAACCGATCGGCGACGACGCCCGTGCGGATGCCCTTGCGGGCCGCATAGATCGCCGCCGCTGCGCCGGCCGGACCGCCGCCGACGACCAGCATGTCGAAGACCGGTTTGGCATCGAGCTCCTCGGCGCGGCGGGCGGCGGCGCCGGTGTCGATCGTGGCGAGGATCTCCTCGAGCTCCATCCGACCCTGCCCGAGGCGCGTGCCGTTCAGATAGATGGTCGGCACCGCCATGATCTGACGCTCGTCGACCTCGGCGCGAAACGTGGCGCCGTCGATCGCCACGTGGGTGACGTTGGGATTGCGGGCCGCCATGAGGTTCAGGGCCTGCACGACGTCCGGACAATTCTGACAGGACTGCGAGAAGTAGGTTTCGAAGTGCAACGGCCCGGGGAGGCCGTCGACCTGCGCGAGCACCTCCTCGCTCACCTTCGGCGGGTGGCCGCCGACGTGCAGCAGGGCCAGCACGAGCGAGGTGAACTCGTGCCCGAGCGGAAGGCCGGCGAAGCGCACGCGCGGCGCCTCGCCCGGCAGGTGGATGGCGAAGGAGGGGCGGCGCACGCCGCGCCCTCCTTCGCTCGTGGTGTCGGCGTCGAGCTCGACGACCCGGACCTGGCTCGACGCGTTGGCGATCTCGTCGAGCAGAGCCCGGAGGGCCGCGGAATCGGCGCTGTCATCGAGCGCCGCGGTGAGCTGGATCGGCCGGCGCAGGTACTCCAGGTACCGTGTCAATTGGCCTTTCAGTTCGTCGTCGAGCATGGACGTCACGGAATCCCCCTTGTGACTAAATCTTGCCGACGAGGTCGAGCGACGGCTTGAGCGTCTTCTCGCCCTCCTGCCACTTCGCGGGGCACACCTCGCCCGGGTGCGACGCGACGTACTGGGCGGCGCGCACCTTGCGGAGCAGCTCCTTGGCGTCGCGGCCGATGCCGTTGTCGTGGATCTCGCAGAGCTTGATCTTGCCGTCGGGGTCGATGACGAAGCTGCCGCGGAGCGCCAGGCCTTCCTCCTCGATCAGCACGTCGAAGTTGCGGGCGAGCGTGGCGGTCGGGTCGCCGACCAGCGGGTAGCGCACCTTCTTGATGGCCTCGGACGTGTCGTGCCACGCCTTGTGGGCGAAATGGGTGTCGGTGGAGACGCCGTAGACCTCCACCCCGAGCTTCTTGAACTCCGCGTAGTGGTCGGCGAGATCCTCGAGCTCGGTCGGGCAGACGAAGGTGAAGTCCGCCGGATAGAAGACGAAGACGCTCCACTTACCGCGGAGCGTTTGGTCCGACACCTCGACGAACTTGCCGTCGTGGAACGCGGTGGCCTTGAACGGTTTGATGGTCGAATTGATGAGCGACATGTGATTCCTCCCTTGGGTCTTGGTTGACGTCGGCGATTCTTGCCTGGTGCCGTTCTGCTCACCGACAAGGCGAAAGTCCAATCGAACGTTTCGAACTTGTGTTCAGTTAAACTTATCGCCATGGTGACCGAGCCATGGATCTCGCCCAGGTCACGCTGGCACAGATGCGCTACGCCGTGGCGGTCGAGGACGCCCAGAGCTTCCGGCAGGCCGCCGAGCGCTGTTTCATCTCGCAATCCGGGCTCAGCATGCAGATCGGCAAGCTCGAGGAGCTGCTCGGCGTCGTGCTGTTCGACCGTGGCAAGAAGCCGCTCCTGGTGACGCCCGACGGCGCTCCGGCGCTGGCGCAGATGCGGGTGGTGCTGCGCGAGACCGAGCGGCTCGGGCAGGTGGTGGCGGAGGGGGACGAGCCCACCGGGCGGTTTCGGCTGGGCGTGATCCCGACCCTCTCGCCGACGGTGCTGCCGCTCTTCATCGGGCGGTTCGTCGCCGCGTGGCCGCGCGTGGAGCTGGTCGTCGAGGAGCTGAAGACCGAGGACGTGATCGCGCGCCTCCGCGCCGACACGCTCGACGCGGGCCTGGTCGCGACGCCGCTCGGCGTCGCGGGGCTCAAAGAGGAGGCGCTCGGCCTCGAGCGCATGCTCGCCTACCTCCCGCCCGGCGATCCGCTCCTGCGGAGGAAGACCGTGACCCAGGCCGCGCTCAGCGAGCGCGACCTCTGGATCATGCCCGAGGGCCACTGCTTCCGGAGTCAGGTGCTCTCGTACTGCGGCAGCGCTCCCCGACCGCACCCGGCCCGGATCCAGTTCGAGAGCGCCAGCTTCGAGACCCTGATCCGCCTCGTCGACGAGGGCCTCGGCGCGACGGTGCTCCCGGAGCTCGTCGTGCACGGGCTTTCGGCCGCGCGGCGCCGGCGCCAGGTCCGCCCGCTCGTGGCGCCGACGCCGGTCCGCGAGATCGGGCTCGTGACGGCCCGCAACCACCTCCGCCGCCGCGTGAGCGACGCGCTCGCCGCGCAGATCCGCGCGGGACTCGCCGGGGCGCTGCCGTCCGTGTCGCGGAGCGCGGTCGTGCTCGACCCGTTGGGGTGAGACGATCGTGAGCGCGCTCGCGTCGGCGTTCTGCCATCATCGTGGGATGGTGATCCGGCGCGGGGGATTGGGGATCGCGCGGTGACGCTTCCGGAACCCGACGCGCAGCTCGCCGCCGTCGTGCAGCAGAGCCGCGCGGTCGCCGCGGCGGTCGCGCTCGCGATCCTGTGGACGGTCGAGTCGGTCGCGCCGATGTACGTGGGCCGTCGCCGGCGGTGGTCGCACGGCGCCGCCAACCTCGCGCTCGCCGCCCTGAACGGCGGCGTCGCGTACCTCTTCGCATTCGCCGTCCTCGACGTCACCGAATGGTCGCGGGCGAACCACGTCGGCTTGCTCCACCGCCGCGAGCTGCCGCTGTGGCTGCACGGGCTCCTGGCGATGCTCCTCTTCGATGGCTGGCAGTACTGGTGGCATCGCCTCAATCACCGCGTCCGCTTCCTCTGGCGCTTCCACGCCGTGCACCACGCCGACGCCGAGATGGACGTCACCTCGGGCGTACGCTTCCACACGGTCGAGATCGTGCTGTCGTTCGTCGCGCGTCTCGTGGTGCTGCCGCTCATCGGCATCACCGTGCCCGAGCTCCTGCTCTACGAAGCGCTGGCCCTGCCGATCATCCTCTTCCACCACAGCAACCTCGCCATTCCGGGCCGCGTCGACGGAATCCTTCGTCCGTTCATCGTGACGCCGTGGATGCACTACGTGCACCACTCGCGTTGGCAGCCCGAGACCGACTCGAACTACGCGAGCCTCCTGTCCGTCTGGGACCGGATCTTCGGGTCCTTCCGGCTGCGCGAGCGGCCGCACGAGATCGCGCTCGGACTCGATGGGTGGCCGGAGGCGCAATGGCGCACGCTGCCCGGGCTGCTCGCGGCCCCGTTCCGGCGGGCGTCTACCTCGCCACCGCCCGCGCCGTCGTCCGCCATGAGCCGCGACGTTTGACTCCCGCCGTGCGCGGGGCAGAGCCCGGAGGAATCACTACGCGTCTCAAATACTGAGCGGTCGGCTTCCCGGAGCGTCCGGCCGGCCCGCACTGGGCGTGTCGGCGCTGGACAGGCCCGCGCGACACGCGAGCAGGCGCGTGCCCATCTCCCACGACAAGGCGCCGCCCGCGACCGAACAGACGACGAGCGCCGCGCCGAGCGCGATCCCCACCCACCCGAGCGGTCGCGCCGCCGGTCCGCTCACCCGGCGCGCCGCCCCCCAGCTCCAGATGCCCGGGGGCGGAAACTCGAGGATCTGCAAGGTGCGGCGTGACGCCAGGACGATGGACAAGCCGAGCGCCGCCGTGACCGCGAAGAGCGCGAGACCGCCGATGCGCATCTCGAGCGCGAGCTGCGCGCGGGCCGCGATCGGGTCGGTCTGGGCGAGCGTCTGCAGCGTCGCGAGATGCCGTTGCAGGACGTGATTCAGTACGAGCCCGATCGCGACGGCGGCGACGACGATGCCGACGCGGGTCGCCGCGGCTCGCTTCGTCGCGGCGTCGATCGTCGGGCCGGCGTCAGGAAGCATTGCGTGCGGGCGGTACTGGGATGTGACGCGCGCCTACTGGATTTGCGGTCCGCCGCCGTCACAGGGAAAGAGGTCTTCCCCGGTGAGCTTCGCGTAGTTCTCCCGCAGCCGGTCGCACGCGACCTTGTCGGGTTGGATCTCGCAGTCATTGGCCTCGCAGTAGGCGATGCAGAGACCGTACGCGGCGCCACGCAGGCCGGCGGCGTCGCACGGCGGCTCCTCCGCAGGGGGCTGCTCGTCGGGCGTACCGTCGCCGTACGCGAGCGCACCGACGGGGGTCGACGCGATCGCCACCGCGGCCATGAGTGCGAGTGCGGCCGATTTCCAGATCTCCATGCAAAAGTCCCTCTTTCACGAAACGAGAATGTGAGGGACGGAGCAAGCGCCGGGCCGAAGCTTGGCCGAGCATCGCCGCGGTGCGACGCGTCGGTGATCGCGACGACAGGCGCCGTCATGACCTTCTCAACATTGGTCGGAGCGACGG
>CAZWAX010000174.1:0-11378 GCA_964631985.1 uncultured Polyangiaceae bacterium
GGTGTGGGACGAAGCCGTGAAGATCTCGGGCGCCGACTCCGACTTCCATCGGCGCGACCTCTGGGAGGCGATCGAGGCGGGCGCGTATCCCGAGTGGGAGCTCGGGCTGCAGATCTTCACCGAGGAGCAAGCCGAGGGCTTCAGCTTCGACGTCCTCGACCCGACCAAGATCGTTCCGGAGGAGCTCGTGCCGCTCGTGCCGGTCGGGCGCATGGTCCTGAACCGCAATCCCGACAACTTCTTCGCCGAGACCGAGCAGGTGGCGTTCTGCACCGCCCACGTCGTCCCCGGGATCGACTTCAGCAACGATCCGTTGCTGCAGGGGCGCATCCATTCCTACGTCGATACCCAGCTCACCCGCCTCGGCGGTCCCAACTTCCACGAAATCCCCATCAACGCGCCGATCGCGGCCGTCCACAACAATCAGCGCGACGGCATGCATCGCCAGACCATCAACCGCGGGCGCGTCTCGTACGAGCCGAACTCGCTCGGCGGCGGCTGTCCGTTCCAGGCCGGCAAGGCCGGGTTCGTGTCCTTTCCGCAGCCGATCGGGGGCGACAAGCTGCGCGGTCGGCCGGAGAAGTTCGCCGACCACTACACCCAGGCGACACTCTTCTATCGGAGTCAGACGCCCGTCGAGCGTACGCACATCATGAAGGCGTTCCGCTTCGAGCTCGGGCGCGTCCAGAGCAACGCCGTCCGCGAGCGCATGGTCGCGGGCCTGGTCAACGTCGACCGCGACCTCGCGGCCGCGGTCGCCGACGGCCTCGGGATGCGTGTGCCGGCGCCACTGCCGCGCGTGCTGACGAAACCCCCGCGACCCGAGGTCGAGGTGTCGCCGGCGTTGTCGTTGGCGGCGCGACCGGGCGTCGTCGGCATCCAGACCCGACGGGTCGCGGTGTTGGTTGCGGACGGGGCGGTCGGGGCCCTCGAGCTGCATCGCTTGCTCGCCGAGGCCGGTGCGGTGCCCCGCTTCCTGGCCGCCAAGCTCGGGACGGTGCGCGCGGGCGACGGCGGAACGATCGCGGTCGACGCCGCCATCGACACGATGCCGTCGGTGCTGTTCGACGCCGTCGCGCTCCCGGACAACGCGATGGGCGACGACGCGGTCCTGACCAACGGCCTGGTGCTCGAGTACGTCAAGGATCAGTTCCGCCACTGCAAGCCGATCCTCGCGATCGGTGCGTCCCGAGGCGTGCTCGATGCCGCCGGCATCCCGCCGACGTTGCCGAACGGCGAGGCCGATCCCGGGGTGCTGCGAGCCGACGCCGCCGCCGAGCGCGTCATCCGCGCGTTTGCCGAGGCCATCGCCAACCACCGACACTACGCCCGCGAGACCGACCCGCCGGCGGTGTAGGCCCCCGTTCGCCTGGGCCGACGAAAGATCGCGCGTCGCCTGCCGTCGAAGACCGCTATGCACCTCCTGATCATTCTCTGGGCGCTGGCGGGGTGCGGCGGCGGGTCGGACGGGGACCACATGACCCCGCCGGCCGCGGCGACCCCGACGGGCACCGCGCCCGCCCCGACACCGACACGGACTCCGACACCGACTCCCAACATTGCGGCTGGCGCGCTCGATCCGGGATTCGCCGGTTCGGGAGTCGTAACCGTCACGCGCGGGACCGACGTAACCGTCAGCCGCCACGGCGTCGCCGTGCTCCCCGACGGCCGCGTGCTGGTCGCGTTTCTCGAGCGCACGAGCGGCGAGCGGACGCGCGTGGGATTCCTCACGATAGCGCCGGACGGCACCGTCGCCGACCACGGCGACCCGGCATTCGACCTCGACGTCGAGGCCGCGGCTTTCAGCGCCGACGGTGGCATCCTCTGGGCGGCCGGGCGATCCGGCGGCACGCGCGCGCTCCGGCGCTTCGACAGCACGCTCGCGGTCGCGCTCGCCGTCGACGCCCGGCTCGTGCTCGACCCGATCGGCGACCTGATCCCGCTCGCGGGCGGCGACATGCTCGCCATCGGGCAAATCGTCGACCGGGTCTCCGGCCTGCAACGCCTCGACGTCTTCGGCGATCTCGAAACCGGCTTCGGCGACGCGCACGGCGTCGTCAGTGGTCCGCGCCGGCAGGGCGACGCGAGCACGTTCCTCCATTCCGCATCCGAAGCTCCGGACGGACGCATCCTGGTCGCCGGCACCCGCTCGGAGCTTCTCCGAACCCGCAGCGCCGGCAGCGCAGCCGGCGCGGGCGTGCTGGCGGCGGACGGCGCCCTCACGAGCGCCGGCGCGGCGTTCGTCCCCGACGAGCCCCGTCGCTTCGACTGCGGAACCTCGAGCGGCGGTGTCTGCCAGCGTTTGGCACCGACCGTGGCGCGCCTCTTGGCGAACGGGACTCCCGACGTGCGTTTCGGCGGCACCGGCACCGTCGTGACCGATACGACCGCCCCGTACGGCGCGCAAGGCACGAGCTACGCGGCCTTCGCGCTCGGCCCGCCGGGCCGCATCACCGTCGCCGGCACCCTGTGTCGCGCGCCGTTCGTGTGCGACGTCGTCGTCGCACGCTACCGTGACGTCGACTAGGAGAAGGATCGTACACCGCTCGTCCGCGCGCACGGCCTGCTCGAGGCCTCGACCGAGAGCGAGTGGGCGACGCGATGCGCGTCAAACGAAAAGCGCGTCGCACCCCGTGCCCGCGAGCGCGGCGTCGACGGCCGCGCGCGCGTCGGATGCGAGCGCGCCGTGACGTTCGCGGAGCCAGCGCAGGCACTTCCCCTGATACGGGAAGGGCTGCTGCGTCCAGGGGGTGTCGTCGATGCGGCACTCCACCCGGGTGTTGCCGCTCGCCAGCGCCGCCGCGTTGGCGAGGAGAAAGGGTACGTAGGTGCGGCCGATCTCGGTCAGTAGCGGGCGCAGGCGTGCGATGGTCTCCGCGCGCGCGCTCCAATCGCCGTCGAGCGGGTCGGCCGTTCCGCCGAGGTCGTCGAGCCGGTTCACCCAGGCGATCACCCGCGGGGCGACCTCGGCCGCGACCGCCGTCGGGGTCGGGTCGAAGGCGACCAGCTGCGAGAGCTGTCCGAAGAGCGCGAAGTCGGCGGCAGCCGGTCGGCGGCCGAAGAGGAACGGCAGCGTCTGGAGGTGGGCGTCGAGGAGGCGCAGCAGCCGCACGTAGCTCGCCTCGATCAGCGGCGCGGTCGTCGGGCCGGAGCCGACCACCGCGAGGCGGCCGATCTGACGCGCGGAGAACGCGGCCCCGCTGCGTGCGAGCACGTCCGGGTCGATGCCGACGTTCTGATCGCAGGGGATCACGGCGGCCGCCTTCGCAGCGTCCGCGGCGTAGGCCCAGCGATAGTGGAACATCGCCTTGGTCAGCCACTCGTCGGCGTAGTCCTCGACGAGGGCGTCCAGGAACGCGACGACCGGATCGGAGGGGACGATCGAGCGCGCGTGGAAGGCCGCCTCGAGCCGGCCGATCTGGAAGGTCGAGTCGACCATCGCGTGCTCGCCGTCGCCGTCCGACCACGCCAGCACCGGAATCAGCGCCACCGGCACGGGCGGGATGCCGACGTGCTCCGCCGAGCCGAGCGTGATCCACCGAAACGGGATGCGCCGATGGCGGAGGACGGCGCGCATCTTGCGGCTGTAGGGCGAGGCGGGGACGCCGACCAGTCGGAGGTCGTTCATGGCCGGGGCGCGCGCCGTGTCGCGGCGCTCGGCGCGGGCGTCGCGGTCGGCAGCAGCAGGGTCGCGACGGTACGTTCGAGCACCGCGAGGGCGCGGGTGCGGCCGAGGCGTTGCAGGCGGCGGAGCCGGTCCCAGGCCTCGAAGGACAGCACCAGCTCGACCGCCTCCTGGACGTCGGCCGGCGCCGCGGCGATCTCGGGCAGCCAGTGCCGCAGGCGCGCGCGCAGCTCGTCGACGAGCTGTTCCTGCTGCCCCCGCACGTAGGGCGACCGCCCGCGTTGCAGGTCGCCCGCCCGCTTGTACGGGCCGATGAGCTCGAAGATGCGGGCGCGCTGCCGGCAGAGCGCGGCGATGCGCTCCGTCAGGCTCGCGTTCGGGTCGGGTTCGCGCAGCAGCGCCAGTGCCTGGAGCCGGATGCGCACGTCGACCGCGGTGAGCAGGCTTTCGAAGTCCGAGAAGTGCCGGAAGACGCTCCGCATCGCGACGCCGGCTCGCTCGGCGACCTGTTGCACGGTCGGCTGCGGGTTGCCTTCGCCGACCAACGTGAAGAGGGCATCCTCGATGGCGGCGCGGCTGCGGGCGGCGCGCCGGGCGCGGCCGTCGGTCGATGGGGCGAGAGACGGTGCCGAAGACGTTGCCATGGAGAGACAATATGGCATAGGAAGTGACAAAACCAAATCACTTTCGTTCGGAGGGCACCCCATGGCCATCTACCCGACCCCGGAGCAGATCCAGACCCTGCTCGCCGATCCCGACGACCGTCCGGTCGTCATGCTGAATCTGCTGCGCTTCAAGCCGCAGGCCGAAGGCACGGCCGAGCCGATGAGCGGACAAGCCTCCTACGAGCGCTATGCCGTCGCCATGCGCGAGGTGGTCGAAGGGGAAGGCGGACGGTTCCTCTGGTTGGGCAAGGTCGATTCGCTCGTGATCGGGGAGGCCGATGCCGCGGCTTTCGACGTCGTCGGCATCGTCGAATATCCGTCGCGCCGGAAGTTCGTCGAGATCGCGACCAGCGAGCGGGTGCAGACGATCGGCGTCGACCGCGCCGCCGGCCTCGAAAGCCAGTGGCTGATCGCGACCACGACCCGCACCCTCTGACACCCGAGGACGATCGCCATGGCGAATGACGAAGCGAAGCGGCCCGGCCTGGATCGGCGCTCCTTCCTGAAGGGGGCGGCCGGCGGCGCGGCGGTGACCGCCCTCGGGGCCGCCGGGGTCTCGGTGGTCCGCGGGAAGGCGCGGGCGCTGCGGACGCCCGCGGCCGTCGAGGCCGGCAAGCCGGCGGAAGTCGCCGAGTCGTTCGCCGACTCGCGGCCGGCCTACGCGGGCGAGGTCGCGGCGCCCGCCGGGGCGCCGAACGTCGTCGTGATCATCCTCGACGACGTCGGCTTCGCGGACCTCGGCGCGTACGGCAGCGAGATCCGCACGCCCGCGACGGACGCGCTCGCCGCCGGCGGTCTCCGCTACGCCAACTTCCGCACCTGCGCCATGTGCTCGCCGACACGCGCGGCCTTGCTGACCGGCCTCAACCACCACTCGGCCGGCATGGGGTGGCTCGCCGAGGTCGACGCCGGCTACCCCGGCTACCGCGGCGACCTGACCCTCGAGGCCGCGACGCTCGCCGAGGTGCTGCGCGACCGCGGCTGGGCGACGCTGCACGTCGGCAAGTGGCACGTGAACCTCTCCGCCTCGAACGGTCCGGCGGGCCCGTACCACAACTGGCCGACCAGCCGCGGCTTCGAGCGCGCCTATTGGTTCCAGGGCCACTCCACCGACTACTTCAAGCCGTCGGAGCTGATGGACGGGGTCGCGCCGGTCGAGCCCGAGACCCACGACGACTACTTCGTGAACGACGCGCTCACCGATCGCGCCATCGGCTACGTCCAGACCCAGAAGGCGATCGCGCCCGACAAGCCGTTCTTCCTGCAGCTCTGCTACCCGGCGGCGCACTCGCCCCTGCAGGCGCGGCCGCGTGATCGCGACGCGTACCGCGGCGCGTACGATGCGGGGTGGGACGTCGTGCGGACGCAGCGTCTCGACCGGCAACGGAAGCTCGGGGTCGTCCCCGACACGACGCAGCTGCCGCCGCTCTCGCCCGGGGCCGACCCGTGGGACGGCCTCGATGCGACCCAGAAGCGCGTCTACGCCCGCTACATGGAGGTCTACGCCGGGCTCATCACCAATCTCGACGCCAACATCGGCCGCTTCCTGGCGGCGCTCGACGCCGGCGGTTGGCGCGAGAACACGCTGGTCGTGCTCTTCTCGGACAACGGCGGCTCCGCCGAGGGTACGCCGACGGGCACGCCCAACGTGTTCGCGCCCGCGTACGGCCGGCCCGTGCCGGTCGCCGAGGCGGCGAAGCTCTACGACGTGATGGGCGAGGACGCGACCTTCCCGCACTACCCGATCGGCTGGGCGTGTGTCTCCAACACGCCCTACCGGCTCTACAAGCAGTACGCGCACCTCGGCGGCGTCGCCGATCCCTTGCTCGTCTCGTGGCCGCGCCGCATCGCCGCGCACGGCGAGATCCGCAAGCGCTTCGTCCACGTCATCGACCTTTTTCCGACCATCCTCGAAGCGGCCGGGGTCGAGCGTCCGGAGGTCTATCGCGGGCGCCGGCTCAAGCCGGTCGAGGGCGCGAGCATGGTCGCGACGTTCGCGAACGCCGAGGCCCCGACGCGCACCACGCAGTACTTCGAGCTCGGCGGCCAGCGGGCCTTTCTCGACGGCGACTGGCGACTCGCCACCCGGCACCAACGCGGCAGCGCGTTCGACGACGACGTCTGGGAGCTCTACGACCTCGCGACCGATCCGAACGAGCTGGTCGATCTCGCGGCCAAGCATCCCGACAAGGTCCGCGAGCTCCGCGACAAGTGGACGGCCGCCGCCGAGCAGCACGGGGTCTTCCCGCTCGACGACCGCAACCTCATCATCAAGATCGTCCAGGATCGCCAGCGCCGCGGCATCCGCCCGCATTGGGAATTCGTTCCGCCGATCGAGCGCCTCACCATTCAAGTCGCGCCGCTCGTCTGCGGGTTCAGCCACGAGATCGTCGTCGAGCTCGAGCGCCCCCCGGGACGTGGAAACGGCGTGCTCCTCGCCCACGGCTCACGCCACGCCGGCTACGTGCTGCACGTGCATGCGGGCCGGCTCGTCTACGAGCAGAGCCTCGCGCCCTGGAACGAGCGCCTCGAAAGCGATGTCGCGCTCCCCGATGGCCCCGTCACCGTCCGCTACGTCCAGACCATGACCGCCCGCCCGTTCGACGGCTCCGGCGCGCTCTTCGTCGGGGACCGCAAGGTCGCCGAGCACACCTTCGAGCGCGTGCTCTTCGCCCCGTCGTACGACGGCTTCTCGCTCGGCGCCGACCTCGGCAACCGCGTCTCGACGCTCTACGACGGACCGAATCCGTTCCAGGGCCGGATCGTCCGCGTGCGTATCGACGTCGACACGGCACCGTCGACGGCGCTCGAGACCATGCGCTTCATCGACGCGATCGGCATTCGCATCTGACGGTCATGGCCGAGCCCGCTGCGATGGTGGCGATCCCGGCCGGACGCTACGGCATCGGCTCGGACGACCACTACCCGGAGGAGCGGCCCGCGCGCGTCGTCGCGGTCGCGGCGTTTCGGATCGACGTGACCCCCGTCACCAACGGGGCGTTCGCCGCGTTCGTCGCTGCGACCGGTCACGTCACGGCCGCCGAGCGCGCCACGCCCGCCGGCTCGGCGGTCTTTGCCATGACGGCCGGCCCCGTCGACCTCCGTGACCCCTCGGGGTGGTGGCGTTTCGTGCCGGGCGCGAGCTGGCGCGCGCCCGCCGGCCCCGGCTCGGACCTCGAGGGTCGCGACGATCACCCGGTCGTGCACGTCGCCCACGAGGACGCCGCCGCCTTCGCCGCGTGGTGTGGTAAACGCCTCCCCACCGAACCCGAGTGGGAAGCGGCCGCCCGCGGCGGCCTCGCCGGCGCCACGTACGCCTGGGGCGAGGACCTCCTCCCCGCGGGCCGCCTGATGGCGAACGTGTGGACGGGCGCGTTCCCCTGGTACTTCGCCCGCGCCGCCACCCAGGCGCCCGGTACCACCCGGGTCGGTGCGTTTCCCCCGAACGGCTACGGCGCGTCGGACATGATCGGCAACGTGTGGGAGTGGACGGCGTCGCCGATCGACGCGACGACCGACGAGCGCTGCCCGTGTACGGCGGGCGCGGCTGCATCCGATCCGGTGCTGGTCGCGTTGAAAGGCGGCTCGTTCCTCTGCGCCGCCGAGTACTGCGCTCGCTACCGCCCCGCGGCGCGGATCGGGCTCACCGCCGACTCGACCGCGATGCACGTCGGGTTCCGCTGCGCGGCGGACGCCTGAGGGCGCAGGCGTGCTGCTCGATCGAGCGGCGCCCGGGCGATCGAATTGCGCCACCGCTCGGATGGGACCGCTAGGGGCCGCATTCGAGTGAGGGGCTGGTCACGGGTTGCGCACCCGGTCCCGAGCGTTTTTCGCTTCCAGCAGGACGATGATCGAAGCCCATGAGGTTGGTTGAGGGTGCGTTGGAAGCGCGCCGTGGGCCGCACGACGCGGGTGAGGATGTGTCGTGTCGCCAACGGTCGCTTCGACTGTGCTGGGCGCGGCGCGGATCGGATCGGGAGCTCGAGGGAACGTTCGCGCATGGATGCGATCGCTCCGAGTTTCGCTTGGTCCACTACTCGCTGCAGGGCAACCACGCGCACCTGATCGTCGAGGCCCGCGACCGTGACGCGCTCGGGCGCGGGATGAAGGCCATCGGCGCGCGCCTGGCGCGGGCGGTGAACCGCGTGATGGGCCGATCGGGGCGCGTGCTCGCCGATCGCTATCATGTGCGGCTGCTGCCGACCCCGAAAGAAGTGCGGAACGCGCTCCGCTACGTGCTGCTGAACGCGTGGCGGCACGCGGCGAACGTCACTGCCCAGTTGCGTGCGGCCGCTGTGAGGCCCGTGCGCCTCGACCTCGCCTCTTCGGTTCGGTGGTTCGACGGCTGGAAGCGCGAAAGGCTCGGTACCGGGCGCGCGACCAGCTCTGTGCCGCCCGCCATGCGCGCGCCGGTCGCGCGAGCCAGGACCTGGCTCCTCACGGTCGGCTGGCCTCGGCACGGTCTGCTCGATCCCGCCGACGTGCCGGGCTGACGATGTCGGCGGACGGGGTGGGTTCCGGGGCCGCGCTCGCTCCCCTCACTCCACCTTCCCGACCACCACCTCCGTCGACTCCGCCGGCAGCGTCACCAGCGTCCCGTCGTCGCCGACCACCCACCCGGTTGGCCGCACGTCGGCGACGCCGCGCAGGAACACCTGCTCGATGAGCTTGTTCGGGGGAGGGGGGTTGAGGTGGTACATGACCAGGAGCCGCACGCCGGCCTCGTTGGCGACCTCGGCGGCCTGGACCGGGGTGGAGTGGTAGCTCGGGATGTCGTCCATGATCTTCACGATGCGAGAGCGGCCGGCTTTGCGGGCGGCGGTGCCGATCATGGCGATCAGATGGTTGTCCTGCGCCTCGTGGACGAGCACGTCGGCGCCGTGCGCGGCGTCGATCAACGCCTGGCTCTTGGCGGTGTCGCCGCTCACGACGACGGAGCGGCCGCGATACTCGAAGCGGTAGCCGTACGCGGGCGTCACCGGCTCGTGGTTCACGGAGAACGCCGTGATGGTGAGGCCGCCTTCCTCGAGCATGGTGACGGGCTTCACGCCGAGCGGCGCATCGATCGGGATCGCGCGCATCTTCTGCACGGCCGGGGGCAGGAAGTCGGCGCCGTGGTGCGCGACGCGATACGAGGTGTCGAGCTCGTAGGCCTCCTGGAAGCCGGCGACCAGGCGCTCGACGCCGGGCGGTCCGTAGACGCGCAGCGGCTCGGGGCGGCCGACGCCCCACGTCTGCAGATTGAACTCGCCGAGGTCGGAGATGTGGTCCGAGTGGAAGTGGGTGTACATGACGGCGCCGATCCGCCTGCCGTCGACGCGCATGAGGGCGAGCCGGTTCCACGACTGCGGACCGGTGTCGACGATCCAGAACTTCCCGGCGGCGAAGACCGCGACGCAGGCCTTGGCACGGGTCGGATGCGGGAGCGGGGCCGACGAGCCGCAGAGCGCGACCCGGAGGGCGTCCTCGGCGAAGAGCTCGTCGGAGGTCTGCCCGACCATCCGGTCGATCACCCGCGCGATCACGAAATCCTGCAGCGCCGGCACGCGGAAGAGCGCCACCACCACCACCACGCCGAGCACGGCGAGAGCCACCAGCCACCAGAGAAGTCGTCGCATGGCGCGCTCTCCTACTGAGTCCCCGAAGGAACGTCCATCAGAATAGGGGGAAGGCGCGCTCGATCATCCAGCACGCGGCGAGCGAGCCCATCGCGTAGACCGGAACGGCGCGGGCCCACGACGGCAGAAGTCGTTGCAGCGGCCGGCTCGCGGCCGTGATCGCGACCACCGCCGTGACGAAGGCGAGCTGACCGAGCTCGATCCCGACGTTGAAGCCGAGGAGCGCGGTCGGGATGGCCTCGGCCGGGAGGCCGGCTGCTCGCAGCGTGCCGGCGAAGCCGAGCCCGTGCAGCAATCCGAAGCCGAGCGCCATGAGCCACGGCCGGCGCTGCATGAGGGTCGCGTCGGGCGACGACGTCGTGCGCGCCAGCTCGACGGCGAGCACGAAGATGCTGAACGCGATCAGCACCTCGACCGGAGCGGCCGGCACGCGGGCGACGTCGAAGACGGCGAGCGTCAACGTGACGCTGTGGCCGAGGGTGAAGGCGGTGATGGTGGCGACGAGCCGGCGCCAATCCGCGGCGAGCAGCAGCAGGCCGAACACGAACACGAGGTGATCGTAGCCGGTCAGAATGTGGTCGACGCCGAGCGAGACGTAGCGGGTCGCGAGGCCGACCGGATGCTCGCGGTCGGGGACGACGAACGACGGTCCGCTGGCGCGGACGACGGTGTCGATCGTGCGCCCGTCGGCGAGCTCCACGTGGACGAGCGCGTCGGTCTTGGCCACGCCCAGGCCTTCGACCCCGAGGCGCGTCCCGACGAGCCCGCGTGCGCCGCAATCGACCGACCACTGCGAGGTGATGCTTTCGGTGTCCTCGTTCACGGTCGGCGCGCCGGTGGCGCCGCACTCGGGTGGCAGGATCGGGCGCAGCTCGGCGCCCGTGATCCGGAGCGTCGGGATCTTCCAGGTGATCGCGACGAGACCGGCGGCGTTCTCGCGCAGCGCCAGCAACGCCGGGGAGAGTGCATGGGCACCGGCGGCCATGGGAGCGAGCAGCGCCACGCCCACGAGTACCGCCACCAGAGCGCCGAGGCGCCGTGCGCCCTGCCTATCCCGCATCTTCGTCCTCGACCCGCACCACGTAGGCCGCGCGCAGCTCGTCCATCATGCGGGCCAGGTACCGGTCGCGGCGCTCGGCCCGATACGCCCGGAGCACCCGGGCGCGCACGGCGTCGAGCGGCGGTAGGTTGGCGGCGGTGCGATCGTCTACCCAGACGAGGTGCAGGCCGTAGGGCGAGCGGATCGGCTCGGACCAGCGGTCGGGCGGCAGTGTCGCGACCGTGTCGGCGAGAGCCTCGCCGAACAGTTTCGCGAGGCCCGCCCGCGAGATCGACCGAAACGCTGGGCCGGCGATGAACGGATCGCCGAGACGCGCCGCCGTGGCCGGCGTCGTGTGCTCCGCGCGCAGGCGGCGCAGCAGCGCGTCGGCGTCGGCCGCGAGGGCCGGCCCGCGCGTGCCGGCGTTCAGG
>CAZWAX010000175.1:0-11357 GCA_964631985.1 uncultured Polyangiaceae bacterium
GCGAGCACGCTCAAGTCGGAGTTCATCGGCACGATGTCGCACGAGCTGCGCTCGCCGCTGAACGCGATCATCGGCTACACCGATCTCCTCCGCGACGAAACGAGCGCCGCGCCCGATGATCCGGGGGCCGCCGCCCGCGACGACACGCTGGCCCGCGTCCGCTTCTACGCGCTCCAGCTGCTCGAGATGATCCAGGCGACGCTCGACGTCAGCCGGCTCGAGGCCGGGCGCTTGCCGCTGCACGAGACCGCCGTCGACCTCGATGCCTTCATCACCGAGCTCCGCGCCGGCGTCCCGGAATACTGGCGCAAGAGCGGCGTCGCCCTCGAGTGGTCCGTGCCGCCGAATCTCCCCGTGGTCGAGCTCGACGGACCGAAGCTCGTGACCGTCGTCCGCAACCTCGTCCACAACGCGCTCAAGTTCACCGAGCGCGGGCGCGTCGTCGTGCACGCCCGGCTCGACGTCGCGAGCACCGACGGCGGCACCACCACCACGGAGCGGCTCGTCGTCACCGTGACCGACACCGGCATCGGCATCCCGGAGGCGCAGCTCGGCGTCGTCTTCGACATGTTCCGCCAGGTCGACGGCTCCGACAGCCGCCGCCACGGCGGCGTCGGTCTCGGACTCTACATCGTGATGCGACTCACCCAGGCGCTCGGCGGCACGGTGCGGGTCGAGAGCGTGGCGGGCGACGGCAGTACGTTCACGGTGACGGTGCCGGTGCGCGTGGTGGGTGGTACGTCGGTGGCGTGCGCGAGCTAGCGGCTTCCGCGCTCATCGCAACCGACGCAGCGCGACCGGTCGTCGCACCGGCCAACGCCGCAGCGCGCGCTCGCATCCGTCCAGGAACTCCCGCGCCATCGCGCGGCGCATCGCCCATTCCTCGGGCGTGCTCATCGCCCGGCGCCAGGCGGCGCGGCCGACGCGGCGAACGTCGTCCGGGTAGCGATCGGGGGTTTCCCAGTCGAGGCCGGCGCACTCGCGGTAGGCGAGCGGGGCGCCGAGGCCGGCGAGCAGCGCCACCCATTCGCCGTACATGGTCGAGCCGCGCGCGCGGGAGCGCGCGAGCAGACGGGCCGCCAGATCGCGGCGCAGCACGAACGACGGCACGAGGAAGTCGACCCGGCCGCGGAGACCGAGGCGGGCGGCAAAGGCCTGCGCGGCGTCGAGCTCCGTCGCGTGGAGCGCCTCGTGATGGCTGGCGTGGGCGCGGGGCGTCCGCCCGATGAGCAGCGCGGAATGGCGCTCCGCACGGCGCAGCAGCGCGGCCAGCTCGGCGGGACGGCGCGCGACCCAATGCAGCGCGCGGTCGAAGTCCAGATAGTGCACGGCGACGGCGTCACCGGCGAGGGCGCGCCGGACGGCGCGGCGATAGAGCGGGCCGCGCGTGTTGCTCGGCGGACTGCCGGCGTCGCAACCGTGCGCGGCCAAGAGCGCCCGGATGCGGGAATCGGTCGGCGGGCTGCACGCCACCCGGACCCGCGCGTAGAGGCGGACGAGCCGCGGGAGCCGGCGCGCGGTCTCGGCGAGGAGCACGCCCTCCGGGTCGTGCAGGGTCGCGGCGAGTGCGATGCCGCCGGATTTCGCCCTCACCGCAGGAAGAAGTGGGCGGCGGGGTTGTCGGTCTCGTCGCTGCACCGAAAGCCGAGCTGGGCGAGGGTCGCGGCGAGCGCTGCCCGCTCGCCGGCGGACGCCTCGAAGCCGCAGAGCACGCGGCCGTAGGCGGCGCCGTTGTTGCGGTAGTGAAAGAGCGAGATGTTCCAGCGGCTGCCGAGGCTGGTGAGGAACTGCATGAGCGCGCCGGGGCGCTCGGGGAACTCGAAGCTGTAGAGGACCTCGTCCTGCACCGTGGGGCTGCGGCCGCCGACCATGTGGCGCACGTGGGTCTTCGCGAGATCATCCGTGCCGAGATCCGTACAGGCATAGCCGCGCGCGCGGAGCGTCGCCGCGATCGCCGTCGCCTCGGCGATGCCCGACACCTCGAGGCCGACGAAGATGTGAGCCTCGCTGCGGGCCGCGAGCCGATAGTTGAATTCCGTCACGCTGCGCTCGCCGATCGTCCGGCAGAACTCCAGGAAGGCGCCCGGCCGCTCCGGGATGGTGACGGCGAGGATGGCTTCGCGATGCTCGCCGATTTCCGCTCGCTCGGTGACGTAGCCGAGGCGCGTGAAGTTCATGTTGGCGCCCGACGCGATCACGACGGCGGCACCGGGCGCCAGGCCACCGGCCTCGGCGGCGCGCTTGCATCCGGCGACCGCGATCGCCCCCGACGGCTCGAGCACCGTGCGGGTCTCCTCGAAGACGTCCTTGATGGCGGCGCAGATCTCGTCGGTCGTGACCGTGAGCATGCCGTCGAGATGTCGGCGGCAGAGCTCGAACGTGAGCGCGCCGACCTGCCGAACGGCGACCCCGTCGGCGAAGCGTCCGACGTGCTCGAGCACGACGCGCTCGCCGGCGGCGAGCGAGCGCGCCATCGCGTCGGAATCCTCGGGCTCGACGCCGATGATGCGGACCTCGGGCCGGAGCTCCTTCACGACCGCCGCGATCCCGGCCGCGAGCCCACCGCCGCCGATCGGGACGAAGATGCTGCCGAGATCGCGCGGCGCCTGGCGCAGGATCTCGAGCCCGACCGTGCCCTGTCCCGCAATCACGTCGAGGTGGTCGAACGGCGGGACGACCGTCATGCCGGTCTCGGCGGCGACGGCGGCAGCGTGCGCGGCCGCCGCGGCATAGTCGTCGCCGACGAGCTCGACCTCGACGCCGTCGTAGCTCCGGACCGCGGCCACTTTGATCGCCGGCGTGGTGCGCGGCATCACGATGCGACAACGCAAGCCGAGCTGCGTCGCCGCGTAGGCCACGCCTTGGGCGTGATTGCCGGCCGAGGCCGCGATGACGCCCGCCGCGCGCGCCGCGGCATCGAGCTGCGCGATGCGGTTGTAGGCCCCGCGCAGCTTGAACGAGAAGATCGGCGTCAGGTCCTCGCGCTTGAGGAGCACGTGGTGCCCGAGGCGCGCCGAGAGCCGGGGCGCGGAGTGAAGCGGCGTCGGCTCGGGCAGGACCTCGGCCACCCGCGCGTTCACCACCCGTTTCAGCATCTCGTGCATCACGCGAGGGTAGCCGATTCCGGCGCGCTCCGCGCCGGGCGATCGACGCGGCTCACAGAGCGATCGGCGCGGCTCACGGAGCGATCGGCGTGCCTCACGGCACGACGACCGGCACGCGCACGATGTTCGGGGCGCCGCCGCCGGTGATCTCGGGGAGGAGGCCCTCGGGATTGATCGTCACGACGAGCACGTAGTTTCCGGGTGGGACGTCGGTGACGTCGACCCATTGGCCGTCGAGGTCGAAGCCGTAGCGGTCACCCCACCCGACCGTGATGCCTTGAAAGTCGCAGTCGAACTGGCGCGGACGGCTGCCCGTGTAGCGGCGCGAGTCGACCATGCAGAAGCTCTGCTTGTGGCCGAAGCCGGCGACACGGCCGCCCTGATCGCGCAGCTCGTACGTCGCGAACCCGAGGAAGTGGTAGTGGCCGTGACACGGACTGAACTCGAAGTTTTCCGGCACGAACGGCGGCTCGGGATCGGCCGGGTTGCCGACCACGAGATCCTCGCTGCCGCGGTTCACGACGACCGTGTCGAAGCGCAAGAGCCGGCGCCGGCCGGGCACCGCGACCGCGCCTTCGATGACAGCGCAATCGTCGGCAGCGAAGGTCTCCTCGCTGAGCTGCAGCGTGGCCTCGAGCGGCGCGCGATCGATCTGGAGATCGACGCCGGTCGAGATGGTGCGATCGTCACTGCCGCATCCGAGAGCGAGAGCGAGGACCACGAGTCGAGCCTGCACGCGCATGCGCGCACGGCGTAGCACGATTTGACGGGCGCCGCAGGCACCGACTAAATGGCGCGACGCGAGCGTCGCCGACGCTCCGCAGTGTGGATGGATGATCGCGGATGGGGCGCGGCCCCGGGAGGCAGGTATGCGGAGAGTCATCGGGATGATGTTGGCGGTGCTCGTGTTGGTGACGAGCGGCGCTTGGGCGGGCGATTTCGACCCTAACCTGCCGCGGCCAACGCCGGAGACCATCGGCGATCAAGTGATCTTCTACTACGACGCGCGCGCCGACTTCACGACGTTCATCACGCTGCGGAACACCGGCGAAACCGAGCTCACGGTCAGCGTGCTGTACTACGGCCCGACGTTCAGCACGCCCTTCTCGAAGGCCGTGACGCTTCCGGGCGGCGCCCTCACGATCATCGACGTCGGCGCACTCCGCGGCACCGGGCTGCCGGCGCAACCCGGCGTCGCCATCGCCACGGCCGTGAATCTCTCGGGACAGCCGATCGCGACGCGCGCGCTCACCGGCAACTTCACGGTCGCCAACCTGCTCACGGGCTCCGCGTTCGGCGCCGCCGGTGCCGCGCGTTCGGCGGTCGGGGACGGCGGTCCCCTCGACGTCGGCCAGGTCATCGGACTCGAGAACGGCGTCCTGCAGAACATTCGCCCGTCGGGCGTGCTGCTCGCGGCGTACTACGATCCCGCCTCGCTCGCGCCGGTCTCCGCCAGCGGCAATCAGCTGATCTTCGTGAACTTCGAGGACACGTACACGCCGACCTACGGCGCGAGCATCGGATCCACCACCTGGACCGCGATCGCGACGCGCGGCAACGGCGCCGGCATCTCGAACAACCTGTTCACGGCCAACGGCGTCACGGTGACCGATCTCGCGTCGGTCGCGGGGCCGGGCGTGAACGGGGCCGCCGGCAGCCTAACCTTCACCTCGAACGCCATCTCACCGGGGTTGAATCGCCTCGTGTATTTCGCGGAGTCGCTCGGCACCTTCGGCACCGGCTACTTGCTGCCGCCGCTGCCGGACGCTTTCTAACGCCGTCCGGCGCGGCGCGTCCGCGCGCGGCGCACCGGGGTCGGCGCGGGGAGCTCGAGCGTGACGCCGACGTCGTAGACGAGGCGGGCGTCCTCGACCCGGGCGAACTCCGGCAGCGTGTGCGGCTTGGTGTGCCCGCCCGAGTCGATGTGCATCACGGTCCACCCGCCGACGAGCAGACGGTCGGCGATCAGGCGGCGATGACACTGCCACCAGAGCGCTTCGGCACAGAAGAACGCCGTTGGCGCCGCAGCCGCCTCGCGCTCCAGCTGGGCGAGCGCCGCGGCGAACTCGGGCGTATCCATGTAATCGGCGTAGGCCCGGAAGGCCGGCACCTCCCACGCGACGTGCGGCGACGGCTCCCCGGCACGCCGTCGCCGCCGCCCGCCGAGTCCCGGCATCCAATGATAGGCGATGCCGCGCGCCTGACAGCTGAGCGTCAGCGCTTCCCGGCCGAACTGCGGGTGGCGGCGTGACCCCGGGATGGCGCGCACGTCGGCGATCGTCGTGATCGCGTGCCACTCGAGGAAGCCGAAGAACACCTCGGCCGAATGGTTCGAGTGTCCGATGGTGAAGATCGTGCCCGGCATCCGCCGAATGCTCCGATGGCCCTCGGGACCCGAGATCAACTCGGGGGCTACTCCTTTCGGCCCCGTGCGCTTCGGGCGCTCCGCGCCCGAATGCTCCGATGGCCCTCGGGACCCGAGATCAACTCGGGTCCCGAGCTCCTTACCGTGTCGTTATGGGGCTGGGCGTTCCCCGTTGTTCGTGAGGGCTCGGACTTGGTTGGCCGAGGCGGTGACCGACGCGGGATCCGTGAAATCAGTGGTCGCGACGAAGCGTGTGGCCGCGTCCTCGAGGTTCTGGATGCGTTGGGCGTCGAGCTCGTTGCCGGTGATGTCGCCGTCGATGACGGCCTGGACGCCGGCTTCGCAGGCGATGTCGGTCCGGCCGTCGAGTTGCTTCCCGTCGTTGTTCGATTCGGCGGGGATCAGACCGCTGACGCGGATGTCCTCCCCCCCGACGTTGCCGGAGAGGATCACGGCAACGCTCACCGTCTTCCGGATGATGCCGAAGTAACGCCCGTCCTCGGTGCTGACGTCCGAGAGGAGCGGGTCGGTCGACCGGTCGGGATCGATGATGACGAAGGGCGCTTCCGCGACCGGTTGGCCGCCGTTGGCGACCGGAAAGTTGGCGTCGCCGCTCACGGTGACGCGATTGCTGCTGCCTCCCCCTCCACCTCCGCAGCCGCTGACGATCAGACCGAGCGCCAGTGCTGCCCCGAGAACACGAACCATGCGTTGTGCCTTCATGGGCCCCCCTTTTCTTGCGCGACATCTAGCGGCCAGAGCGAGGCGATTTCAAGCGGCGGCGACCAGTTGCGTCGGCACCGGCCGACCGCTACGCGCCTCTCCATCCCAAGGAGGTCCCCATGATCAAGGTGTACGGCGTGCCGATGTCGCGCGCGATGCGGGTGCTGTGGGCGCTGGAAGAGGTCGGGGTTCCCTACGAGCTGGTGTCGACCCATTTTCTGACCGACGCACACTCGCCCGCATATCTGAAGGTCAACCCGAACGGGCGAATTCCGGCACTGGTCGACGGTGACGTGACGCTGTTCGAGTCGCTCGCGATCAACCTCTATCTGGCGCGGAAGTACGGTCCGGCGCTCTGGCCGAAGACGCCGGGCGACGAGGGCCGCACCTTTCAATGGAGCATCTGGGCCATGACCGAGCTCGAGGAGCCGGTGATCACGACCCTCATGCACCGAGGATTTTTGCCCGAGGCCCAACGCGTGCCGCAAAAGGCCGACGAGGCAGCCGAGCGCTTCAAGAAGCCCCTCGCGGTGCTGGACGGGGCGCTCGCCGGCCGCCAATGGCTCGCCGGTCCGGACTTCACGATCGCCGACCTGAACGTCGCCTCGGTGCTGAGCATAGCGCCGATGGCCGGGCTGGATCTTTCGACGGCGCCGAACGTGGCCGCGTGGTTCGCCCGCTGCACGGCACGACCGGCGCTCGCCAAGGCGCAGGCGCGGACCTGAGCACCCTCGCCAGAAAGCTCGCGGCATGGTTGCGCAGTCGGACCCGTAGCGCCGCATTCGACGCCATTTTTCCTTGACTCACGGCGTGGTGGATGTCGGATTGGTGTCTCAAAGGAGGCATGCCATGCAATCGATCTGGTGGCGCACGGCAGGCGCGCTCTTCGCCCTCGCTCTCACCGCAACGACCGCGGGTGCGGAAACCGTCAAGTGTCAGCGCACGATCGCGAAGGCGAGCTCCCAGTACGTGCAGGCGAGAGCCAAGGCGCTCAGCAAGTGCGAAGGACTGGTCGTGGCGAACGGCACCGGCTCGTGCCCCGACGCCGCGGCGGCGACCACGATCGCCACGGCGACCGCCAAGCTCAGCGCCGCCATCGGCAAGGGGTGCGGCGGCGACGACAAGCTCTGCGGCGGGAACTTCCTCAACGAGGACCTCCCTCCAGATGTCGGCTGGCCGGGCGTGTGTCCCAATTTCGAGCGCGGCGCATGCGACATCCCGATCGCAAATTGCGGGGACATCGCCAGCTGCGTCGCGTGCATCGACGCTGCGGTCGTCGATCAGGCGATCGACCTCTATTACGACGACCTCCTGCTGCCGAGCGCCGGCGACCTCAACCTCTGCCAGCTCACCATCGGCAAGGCGACGGCGGCGTTCCTGACCGCCAAGAGCAAGGCGCTGCGGACGTGCTGGGACGCGAAGCTGAACGACAAGCTCGGCGCGGCGACGTGCATTCCTCCCGACCCGGGCAACGGCAAATACCAAGGCGCGATCCTGAAGGCCGAGATCAAAAAGCGGGCGACCATCTGCAAAGCGTGTGGCGGCCCCGACCAGCTCTGTGACGGGATCGACGACATCAGCCCGGTGACGATCGGCTTCCCCGCAACCTGCCCGGCCGTGACCGTTCCGGGCGGCGCGGCATGCGGCGGCCCGATCACGGATCTCGACAGTCTGGTCGATTGCGTCGACTGCGTCACCGAGTTCAAGGTCGATTGCGCCGACCGCGCCCAGGTCCCGCAGTTCGCGAGCTATCCGAGCGAGTGCAACGTCTGCACGCTGCCGCCCGCGAGCGGGCCGTGCCCGACGTCGCTGCAGCTGACCGTCGACGGTGACCGTTCCGACTACGACAACGGGTGGACGGGGCTCGCCCACGACGCGACGTATCCGAACGATGCCCGACTCACGCTTGGCGTCAGCGGCTGTGCCGGCATCAGTCACCCCACCTGCGGTGCGTGCAACCTCACCGGCCCGCTGGCGAACGCCGGGGGCGTCGCGTTCGACAATCGTCGCTGTCAGGACCAATCGTGGGTCGCCTGCACGACCGACGTCGACTGCACGAACGCGGGCGCGACCGGGCCGTGCACCTCTTTCTTCGGGCCGCCGATGTCACAGTCCGTCGGCGGCGTCGGGGTGTGCCTCGTGAACGAGATCCTCGGCCCGATCGGCGGAACCGTGAACGTCGACGACGGCTCGATGGCCGCCACCACGACGCTCCGCACGAAGACTCACGTCGTCGGCTCCGTCTTCCAGCCGTGTTCGGCCTGCGGCACGGTGTGTCTCGGGGGAGTCTCGACCGGCTTTTTGTGCGCTACCGACGCGGACTGTCCGGGCTCGACGTGCAGCGCCGGAAGCGTCTGCGGGGATGGGCCGCGCCAGTTCCAGGCGTGCGCGCCGCAAGGGGGCGGAACCTTCGGCACCACGTCCCTGGATTGTCCCCCGCACCCGCTGACGATCGCCAGCGACTACACCGTCACGCTGAACCTCACGACCGGGACCCAGAGCCGTACGCTCACGGCCGTGAGTCCGCTCTGCCGACAGACCGGCTACACGACGCTGCCCTGCTTCTGCGACACCTGCAACAACGTGAACGCAGAGTCCTGCGCGAGCAATGCCGATTGTCCCATCAGTGGCGGCAACCCCGGGGTGTGCGGTGGCCGGCGTTGTGTCGGCGGCGGCAATGCCGGGACCCCCTGCGTGGCCGCCTCCGAGTGCCCGTCCGGCATCTGCTCGAGACCCGGCGACCCCCCTCAGCCGAATCTCTGCTCCGACAACACCGCCACGCCGGGTTTCGACGGCTGTCAGGACGTCGGCGAGAACGAAGGCACGTGCGTGTTCGGCCCGGTCGACAAGGTATGCTCGCTGCAACCGTTCGTCGGCTGCGTGACGGCGGACGACTGCAATCCTCCGCCGAGCGGCTTCTGCACCAACTGTCTGCCGAACCAGACCTGCGTCAGTCGCGATCGCGCCTGCTTCACGGACAACGGCGTCCTTGGGGCCTCCGTGACCGTCACGGGCAGCCCGGACGTGCCGTGCGGCGCGATCTCGAAGTCGTCCGTCGGGGCGCTGTTCTGCGCCCCCGCGGCCCAGGCGAGCGCCGTGAACGCGGCGGAAGGCCTCCCCGGACTCGGGCGGCTCCGCCTGCCGGTCACGGTCGACTTCCTCCCATGAGGCGAGCGCCGCACTGATCCTCGAAGCCCCCGGGCCGCTGGGTCCGGGGGCCTTTTTTCACGCTCGGCAGTAGCGCGCCGTGGGTTGCGTTTGCCCCGTCGGTCGGTTCAAATCGGCCGTTCGCCGGGAGACTCCGGCAGAGGAGGACGTCACCATGGCCCAGACCGCTCAGCTCCGTCATCTCGAGGTCGTCGACAACGAGGCGCAGCGCATCTTCAACCTGCAACGCGCCGCCTATCTCAGGCATCCGTATCCCTCGATCGACGAGCGCCGGGCCAACCTCGAGACCGTCGAGCGCATCCTGGTCGACAACGCCGACGCGATCGCCGACGCCATCAACGCCGACTTCGGCCATCGCGCCGCCGAGGAGTCGAAGCTGCTCGAGCTCTTCAACTGCGTCGACGGCATCCGCAACGCCAAGAAGCAGCTCGGCAAGTGGATGAAGCCGCAGCACCGCCACGTCGGCATCCTCTTCGCGACGGCCAAGAACCGGCTGATCCCGCAACCGAAGGGTGTGATCGGCCTGGTGTCGCCGTGGAACTACCCGCTCTTCCTCACCATCAGCCCGCTCACCAGCATCCTCGCCTCCGGCAATCGCTGCATGATCAAGATGGCGAGCAACTCGAGCAACCTTTGCCGCCTCCTGGCGGAGAAGTTCACGCAGCAATTCCCCGAGGACATGGTGGCGATCCTCCCCGGCGTCCGGCCGGCCGACTTCACCACCCTGCCGTTCGATCACATCATCTTCACCGGCTCTGCCGACGCCGGCCGGAACGTCATGCGCGCCGCCGCCGAGAACCTGACGCCGGTGACGCTCGAGCTCGGCGGCAAGTCGCCGACCATCGTCGCCGACGACTATGACGTCGCGACCGCCGCGGACCGCATCCTCTACGCCAAGTTCGTGAACGCCGGTCAGACCTGCCTCGCGCCCGACTACCTCTTCCTCCCCGAGGGCAAGGTCGACGCCTTCGTGCAGACGGCCGAGAAGACGCTCGCGCAACGCTACCCGGACACCAACGACCGCAGCTACACCTCGGTCATCGACGAGAAATCCTACCGGCGCCTCCGCAATACCCTCGACGACGCCGTGAAGAAGGGCGCCCGCGCGATCTCGCTGGTCCCCGGCGCCACCTTCAACGACGCGCTCCGCAAGTTCCCGCCTCACCTGGTCCTCGACACGACCGACGACATGATCATCATGCGCGAAGAGATCTTTGGACCGCTCCTCCCGGTGAAGACCTACCGCACCATGGACGAGGTGCTGGCGTACGTGAACGCCAAGGATCGCCCGCTCGGCCTCTATCTCTTCACCGACGACAAGGCCGTCGAGGAGAAGGTGCTGTACGGTACGATCTCGGGCGGCGTCACCATCAACAACTGCATGTTCCACATCGCCCAGCACGATCTCCCCTTCGGCGGCATCGGCGCGAGCGGCATGGGTCACTACCACGGCTACGAGGGCTTCCAGGAGTTCAGTAAGATGCGCCCGGTGCACTCGAACCCAAAGCTCTCGGGGATCCAGATGTTCTACCCGCCGTACACCAAGTTCCACACCCGGTTGTTCGACTTGCTGCTGCGCTTCAAGCGCTAGATTCCGGACCAGCTATCCGGCGCCAGCGGGCCGGCGGCGGGGCGCACCTCGACCGGGATACCGGTGAGGTGGGCCATGCCGGAGAGGGGCTCGAGCTTGGTGGGGCCGTCGGCGGCGAGCAGGTTGACATTCACGCCGCTCGCTTTGCTCGCGACGCTCAAGCCCGTGGCGTGCTGATGCCCCCAGCCGTGGGGGAGCGCCACCGTTCCCGGCATGAGGTCGTCCAGCAAACGGATCGGGACGCGCACGGTCGCCGTCTCGGAGGTGACGTCGGCGATATCGCCGTCGCGTAGACCGCTCCGCGCTGCGTCGCTTGGGTGCACGTAGAGATAATTGGTGTCGCGGCCCTGGCCGACGAACTCCTCGGCGTTGTGCGTCCACGAGTTGTGGGTGTGGATGGCGCGCT
>CAZWAX010000176.1:0-11345 GCA_964631985.1 uncultured Polyangiaceae bacterium
CGCAGCGGCCGTTGCCGAGCCCGAAGGCGCGGTCACACTCGTTGTTGGCCGAGCAGACCTTGCCTTTGAGACCCTCGCGGCAGCGCCCCGGCACGCTGGACGCGCCCGCCGGCGCGAGCTCGGCCACGGCGTCGGTGAGCGTCGTCGTGGCGACCACGGCGCGATCGCGGAGACACGAGCCGTCGCCGGCACCGCTACTGGTGTCGCAATCCTGGCCGACGACGCAGCGGGCTCCCATGCGGCCCGCCATGCACGTGCCGCGGATCTTCACGCCGAGCAGATCGAAGGTGCGGAGGCCATCGGGAACGCATGCGGGCTGCGCCAGGTTCAGGCAGACGCCGATCCGGAACGCGCATTGGCCGTTTATCGATTGATCGAAGTCGCAAGCCCCCCCGTCCCTACAGGTCTCGCGTTGGGTCGGCAGCGGCTGCGGCGGCAGGTCGACGGTGAAGGCTGCCGGGCATTCCTTCTTGTTGGGCTCCTCGGCGAGGTTGCGGGTGCAGTTGGTGGCGCAGCCGCTTCCGGGGACGGTGTTCTGCGCCCCGAGATCGCACTCTTCCGAACACTCGACCAAGCCGTTTCCGCAGTCCTCGATGACGCAGAAGTTGGAACAGACCGGATTGATCGTGTCGTCGACGCAGAGCCCGGCCGCCCCCGGGTCGCAGAGCTCGCCCGTGATGCAGCGGCCGTCGCCGGCGCTCGGGACCGAGTCGCATGCCGCGTCGCTCGCGCACGGCTGGCCGGCGCTCGTCTCCGGCTCGGAACAGAAGAAGTCGAGGACGGCGTTCCCGCACTCGAGCGTGCAGGTGACGCTGCAGCCGTCGCCGGCCGCGGCGTTGCCGTCGTCGCATTGCTCGGTCCCGCTCTGCCGATCGTGCACCACGCCGTCGCCGCAGACGGCGATCTCGCAGCTGTTGGTACAGTCGTCGTCGTCGGAGCTGTTGCCGTCGTCGCACACCTCGGGCGCCTCGATCGTGCCGTTCCCGCAGCGCGGCGAGCGCGTGCGCGAACAGCTGGCGCTGCAGCCGTTGTCGCCGTCGTCGATGCCGACCTCGCACACGTTGGGGACGCCGGCGAGACAGCCGTCGTCGCACTCCTCCACGCTGCGCTGTTTGAAGCCGTCACCGCAGCGCGCGTCCTGACAGCCGACCACGCACGCGTCGTCATTCTGCGCATTGCCGTCGTCGCACGCCTCGCCGGCGGTGGCGATGCCGTTGCCACAGCCGGTGAGCGTACAGTTCGAGTCGCAGCCGTCGCCGTCGACGAGGTTGCCGTCCTCGCAGGTCTCGTCCGGGCTCACGACGCCGTTGTTGCACCCGGTCGGCGTGCAGTTGACGTCACAGCCGTCGCCGCTCGTCGGGTTGCCGTCGTCGCAGGTCTCGCCGGTGGTGACGATGCCGTTCGGGCAGCCGGTCGGCGTGCAGTTGGCGTCGCAGCCATCGCCGCTCACTACGTTCGAGTCGTCGCAGATCTCGAGGGGCAGGCTGCCGCTGGTCTTGATGAAGCCGTCGCCGCAGGCGGCGTTGGCGCAGGTGTTCGTGCAGTTGTCCTGGCTCGACGCGTTGCCGTCGTCACAGGTCTCGCCGCTGGTCTTGATGCCGTTGCCGCAGGCAGTGACGGTGCAGTTGTTGTCGCAGCCGTCGCCGTTGCTCGAGTTCGAGTCGTCGCAGGTCTCGGGCGCGCCGACGACGCCGTTACCGCAGCGGCTGGTGGTGCAGTTGGTGTCGCAGCCGTCGCCGTTGGTGGGGTTGCCGTCGTCGCATTGCTCGTTCGGACCGCCGCCGCCGGTCTTGCGGAAGCCGTCGCCGCAGCTCGCGACCGCGCAGGTGGTGAGACAGCCGTCGCCGTTGTCGGCGTCGCCGTCGTCACAGGCCTCGCCGAGCGTGACGATGCCGTTGCCGCACCCGGTGGTCGTGCAGTTGGCGTCGCACCCGTCGCCGTTCGCGACGTTGCCGTCGTCGCATTGCTCGGTGCCGGTCAGGAGGAAGGTGTCGCCGCAGACGTTGTTCGCGCAGGTGTTGAGGCACTCGTCGAGGTTGCTGACGTTGCCGTCGTCGCACGCCTCGCCCGCCGTCGTGACGCCGTTCCCGCAGCCGGTCACCGTGCAGTTGGCGTCGCAGCCGTCGCCGCTCACGGTGTTGTTGTCGTCACAGATCTCGGGAGGCGTGAGAACGCCGTTGCCGCAACCACCCAGCGTGCAATTGGCGTCGCAGCCGTCGCCGTTGATGAGGTTGCCGTCGTCACAGAGCTCGTTCGGACCGGGGCCGCTGGTCTTCCGAAAGCCGTCGCCGCAGGTCGCGCTCTCGCAGGTGTTCAAGCATTCGTCGGCGTTCGAGCTGTCGCCGTCGTCGCACTCTTCGCCGCCGACCACGAGATCGTCGCCGCAGATGGGCGTGCACACCGAGGGCGCACCGGAGCACGTCCAGCCAGGCTCGACGAGGCACGTGCCATCGCAGCCGTCGCCTGGCGTCGTGCCGCCGTCGTCGCACTCGAGGTCGGTGAAAGGCGGTCCGTTCTCATCGAGGTCGGCGATGCCGTTGCCGCAGATGCTGGTCTCGACGACGCCGTTGTCACCGGAGTCGACGCAGACCTCGCCGTTGGCGGTATTGCCGAGGAATCCTGCTCCCACTTGGGTGCTCTGAGCGTCACCGCCAACCGCCGTGGTCTGGCCGATGCCGTCGGCGCCCGTGGAAATGTACGGGACCTGAAGATCGCTCGGATGCGGTGTGCTCTGAAGGATGTCGTCGTCGCCGGGGATGATGCAGTTCGACAGGTCGGTGACGCAGAGCGTGTCGCACCGCGGATCGGAATGGGTGAGACTCAGATCACCGGGATCGGGCGTAGTCTCCAAGGTCGTGTCGTTGGCACAGATCACGGCAGTCGTGACGTCGTCACCGGCAGCAGTCGAATCGATGACGCCGTTCGATCCCCGCGTGACCGCCGGCATGCGAGGCCGCCCGAACCCAGCGGGAATCAGCAGAACGTCGTCGCCACCGGGCACGATCGAATCGTTGCAGATCCCATCGGGATCGCCGGTGCGAATGACGCCTTGCCGCGGGAGACCGTTCCCGACCGGGATGCTCTGCAAGTCGTCACCGCTCGCGGTGCTGTCGCAGATCCCGTTCGGTCCTGCCTGGATGTTGGTGTTTGCGAGATCGTCGCCCGATAAAGTCGAGTCGAGGTCGTCGTCCACCCCAGGGTAGATGCAGATGGCGCCCGCAGAGCCGCCACTGCCAGGAGGGAGCCGCTGGAAGTCCTGCGCCGACGCGACGCTCCCAGCGAGCAGGAGCAGGGTAGCGGCGAGGAGCGGGAGCAAGTGGCTTGCGCCCACCCACGGGGCGGCAGGAGAGACGGCACGGCGCGAGGTCATGGCGGAACCCCTTTCTTGCGCGACTAGGGCTCCTTAGCGTTGCGTGATTCGCAGTGTCAACGGAAAACGATGCGAGACACAATACTTACGAATAGCTCCGTTTCGAGACACGCCCACTAGTGATGAGTCTGGAATTTTGTTGACACCTCGGCAAACGCTGTGGCAGCGAGGTTGGGTATCCTCGTGCCGTAAGAGCTCCCGCCCGCGCATTCGGTTCCAGGGGTGCTACCCCGGAAGGAGGCCGCCATGTCGTCGCCCACAGTCGTGCCGGAGCGGTATGGCCGGTCCCGTCAGCGCTGGTGGCCCGCGCACATCCTGGTGATCTTGCTCGTCGCGAATCAGTCCTACGCCGGTGTCGGCGAGGACTGCGCCGAGATCGAGTTCACCGGCGCCGCGGGATTCGGCTCGCAGGACCAGGTGGTCCTGCGCGTCGTCGACAACGCCAATACGACCGAGACCCTCAGCGAGTCGTGCCAACTCACCGTGAAGGCCAATGAGACCGCGGTGGACTTTCTGCGTCGAATCCCTGGATTGTGGGGCGATGGTCTCGGCGGCAACGAGATCAGCAATCCTTCCGGATGCGGTGGGAGAGTCTGCTCCGCCCCCGAGACCAAGATCGGCGATCCGTGCACGACCGACGCCGCGTGCAACGTCAGTCCGGGCGACGGTGTCTGCGGAGAGCGGCCGAAGAAGGTGTGCGGCAATCTCGTCGATACGGGAGGTCGCTCATGTTCCGTCGAGGCCCGCATCAGCCAGAAGAAAGGCAAATGCGACAACGTCGGCCCGGGCTGTAAGACGGACGCCGATTGCGACGGCGGCATTTGTCCCATCAACAGCCTCGACGGCAGCATCCGTTCCTGCGACGACGCGGACGCGGGCGAAACCTGCCTCACCAAACCCGCCGTCTTGCGCGTGTGTTGTCGCGAGACTTCACTCTGCTCCGGCAAGAAGCTCGACGACGTGACGCCGGGCAAGGCTCCGATCACGCTCCAAACGAAGGTCAACCCGATTCCACCGCTGCCGACGCCCGGAACGGCGTGCCTGGCGCCGCCGGAATTCTGCCCGACGTATCTGCCCGACAACGGTGACCCCCGGCAGATCGCGCTCGATCCGATCGGCGGACGGGTGGCACCATACAAGAGCCGGCGTGAGTGCCGAGCGGCCCTGCAGACCGCAGCTGGTTCGGTCACCCAAGTCGCAGTCAACGTGCTCAAGGAGTGTCTCCGGAGGGTCATGGCCGGGCAGATCCCCGCGGGCTCCTGCACGTCCGTGAACCCCACCTCGGATCCCTCGGGGTCGGTCGCGGCCGCGACCAGTGCCCTGCAGGCAACCATCGCGGGAAACTGCGCGCAGTCCGGCCACTCGCCTTCCGACTTCGGCTACGATTCTTGTCCGGCACCATGCGGCGCGATCGTGCTCGCGACGTGCGCGGCCGGCATGACCGGCAATCCTTGCGCGCGTGATCGCGACTGCGATACCGCGCCCGCCGCCCACGACGGCGTGTGCGGAGAATGGAGCACGCTCACCTCGTGCGTGACGTGCCAGGCAGCCGCGGCCGGCGTCGCGGCGATCGAGCGCGCGTACGGCTCGTCCGGACCCGGGACCGGCCTCCCGACGCTCGTCCAGAGTTGCCAGAACCGCATCGGCGACAGCGTCGCATCGCTGCTCGCCGTCGACCTGAAGGACGTCGCGAAGTGCCAGAAGGACCTCGACGAGTTCAAGGTCCTGCTCTCCGAGCGCACCCCGAAGTGCAAGGACGCCGACCGGAAAGCCAAGCGCGCCAAGGCACGACAGTTCGCGCTCCTGGAGCTGACCAGCGCATGCAGCAACGCCGTGCTCGCGCAGCTCGACAGCTGCGCGACGAATCTCGCCGGGCTCAGCAAGTGCCTGCCGCGCATCGCCGCCCGCGCGACGGCCGAGGTGATCGACGCCGCCGCACCGGAAGGTCGCTGCGGTGACGGTAAAGTGGCCTTCGGGGAGAAATGCGACGACGGCAACACGCTCGACAGCGACGGCTGTGACTCCAACTGCAAGCCGACGGGCTGCGGCAACGGCGTGATCTCGATCGGCGAGCAGTGCGACGACGAGAACCTGATCGCGGGCGACGGCTGCGACCCGACCTGCCAGGCCGAACCGCAGACGTGCGCGCCGCAAATGTGCTCCACCTACACCTTCGATTGCAGCACGCTCTTCCCCGGCGACTGCGTGTGCGCCCGCACCGCCGAGGGCCAGGGCATGTGCGCCAACAACTTCAACTGCGCGACGGCCGCGACCTGCCTCGTGAGCGGAGACTGCGCCCCCGGCGAACGGTGCTACCTCGACACCTGCTGCGGCCCGGGACCGAGCGGACGCTGCGGCCCGTCGACGTGCACCGGGCAGCCGCAGTGAGGTTGCGGGTCGTGGGGATCGCCCTCAGCTGGGCAGGCGTAGGACCCGCCGCCGCCCAGGTGCTTCGCTTGTCCCCAAGGACACCACGAAGCGGAGTTGAGACAATAAAGTGTGCGCAACTGAATAGACATCGGGAGGAGCAACCATGACGACCGTAGATCATCGTTCAACAGGTATCTGGCTCGCGATGACATGCGCATTGGTCATTGGTGTTTCGACAATCGCAAACGCTCAAGTTTCTGTTTTCACGCCAGCCCTCGAGGGCGACTACTTCTCCGTTGTCTCCGCATGCACAGTGGTGAACCAAGACAACGTCGCGCAGCCAGTAACCATCATCCTTAGAAGCGCGAACGGTGGAGCAATCGGTGCGGTTTCAGGGTTTACGATTGCCCCGGGCGCGACAGCCAGCGTTGCCCGTGAAGGCGGCGAATTCTACTGCGAAGCAATCTCGAACTCCGCTGGAGCGGCAGATCAACTGTTGCTGGCGCTCCAGATCGTTGATCTCAGCGGAAAAACAGTGTCGGCGCTTCCCGGCGTTAGGATCCTCTCGGGATCCGGACCAATCCTTTTCTCGCCCAGCCTTTTCGTCACTAGCAACAATGAGCGTGTCGTTTGCCGCGTGGTCAACGTCGGAACCTCGGCGCAGACCGTCACTGTCTCCCTATTCAACGAGGTGGGCGCTACTGTGGCGACGAATACGCAAGGTATCGCTGCGGGCGATAGCCTGTCGCTATCGGACGTCCCGTCCGTCGGCCCTGGGGCCGTTCGATATTGTAAAGTCGCCGCCTCGTCGGGCACGCTCGCTCGCAATCTGCGTGCATCTTTGTATGGGATAGACAACATTGGACCGGATGGACCGCACGGAGCAGTGGTTTTGAATCGAGCGAATTGAACGCTCCTCACTCGCCCACCACCCACTCCCCTCCCGCTGCGGCAGAGAAAAGGATCACCATCATGCGACGTGGGAACACGTCGCATGATGTGCCCGGCGTAGGCCTTCCTCGCCCGTAGAGTCACCGGCGGTGACGGCTACGACCCAACCTGCCAACCCGGTTTCGGCCATTTGCCTTGAGGGTCATCAACCGCCGAGCACGCTCCCGTCGGCGAGCCGGCGGAGAAACGCACTGACCGGCAAGACCTCGATTGGGCCATCCCGAAGCGTCTCCGCTCCGAGGTAGACGGCGAAGGCGCGCTTGAGCTTCCGCTCGGCGCCGAGGGCCTTGAGGCCCGCGCCGTCGCCGGTGCGCCAGCGCTGCGCGGCTTTCACCTCGATCCCGACGGCGGTGGTGGCGCGGCTCCAGATCACGTCCACTTCGGAACCCGACGGGGTGCGCCAGTAGGCAAGCTGTCCGCCGATGCCTGATTGATTCATCCAGGCGCGCAGCTCGTGCAGAACGTAGGTCTCGAGCAGGTGACCGCGCTCCTCGGCGCCAAGGGGCTCGCGTAGGCGCCCGGCGAGCCCACGCACCGCCCCGGGATCGAAGAAATAGAACTTCGCGTGGGCCACCTCTTTCACTTTGGCACGCGGGCGCCAGGCCGGGAGCCAGAACCCGAGCATCGTGTCGATGAGGATCTCGAAGTAGCCCTGCACAGTCGGCCTGGCGACGGCGGCATCGCGAGCGATGCCGGCGACATTGGTGACCTGACCGTTCATCAGCGCCGCGACCTCGAGGAAGCGGGTGAACGACGCGAGATTCTTCACCAGCGCTTCCTGACGGATCTCCTGGGTCAGGTAGTTCTCCACGTAGGCCTCGAGCAGGTCGATACGGTCCGGCGCGGTGTCGGCGTCGCAGACGGCGGGGAGGCACCCGAAGCGGAGGATATCGTCGATGGCAAAATCCGCGCCGATCTCACTCGCCGTCAACGGGAAGAACTTGCGGTTGATCAACCGAGCGGGCAGCAGGTTGACGCTGCCACGCGTGAGCTTGCGGGCACTCGAGCCGGTCAAGGCGAACCGCCGGCGCCGGCCGTGCCGAGCGATCAGATCCTGGACCTCACCGAGGAGCGCCGGCAGTTTCTGCACCTCGTCGACGACCACCCAACTGCCCGCCGGGAGCGCGTCGACTTCGAGTGCGAGTCGTCCGGGATCGCGCGTCAATCGGACGATCTCGCGCTCGACGACGAGGTTCACCCAATGCGCGGTGGGCAGGACGGTGCGGAGCCAGGTCGTCTTGCCGGTACCCCGAGGACCGAAAAGAAAGAACGAGCGCTCCGGCAGCGTCAGGGTGCGTGTATACATCCCCAGCAGAATAGCGGTCATTCTGCTGGCGGTCTATACACGAGGCGGCTACGGATCCACCTGGCTCACGTTCTGCGCCGTCGGCAGCGACGCGCTGGTGAAGTACCCGGCGGGGATCAGGCACTGCCCGGCGACCGGCGCCTGCGCGCGCTCGAACGGATCGCACTCGCAGGTCATCTCGTAGGTGGGCGTGCAGCCGCTGAAGTCCATGGGGTTCGGGGTGTCGACGACGTTGCCGTTGGCGTCGAAGACCCGCTTCCGCTTGTAGCGCTTGGTGAGCTCGCCGTTCTCGTACTCTTCGACGCAGGTCCAGATGCAGGTGTTGTCGCAGCGGTCCTCGAACGCCGTCTTGTCGAGCAGCGCGGGCGCGGGCTCGGTGCATTGGTTCACCCGGCAATGGTTCTCGCAGAGCGGCACGGGCTGATCGCCGCCGCAGAGACAGGTGTCGAGCCGGCGGTCGAGGATGGCGGGATCGTTCCAGCCGTTCGCCCAGGCGTCGCCGACCAGGGTCGAGTCCTTCCAGATGAAGATGTTGCCGGTGAAGGAGAAGTAGATCTCCCAGGCGCCGATGAGCAGTCCATAGGGCGTGGTCGCGTTCGAGGTGTAGCCTTCGAGCAGGGACTGGCCGATGCAGCTCACGAGATTGGCGTTGGCTTGCTGCCACGCCTTCCACGATCCCGGCCCATTCCCGGTCGATTGCCCCGAGGTGGTGACGCCGCCGCAGAAGAAGGCGCGATCGTGCTCGAGACAGCATTCGCGGAAGTCGACGGCGGTGAGGCCGTTGACCGTGAGGATGACCGTGCCCTGGGGCGCCCCGGCCGAGCACTTGAAGTCCTGGTCCTGGTAGAGGCCCTTCTTGCCGTAGCATTCCCGGCTGAGCGGTACCTCGGAGAGCGGCACGAAGTCGCTCGGCGGACAGTCGTCGCTGGTCATGCGGTACGTCGGCACGCTCGGCGCGGTGCACTGCCCGACGTTGCCGCGCGGATAGAGGACGTCGAGTGCCGTCGTCATGTGGGCGCCGACGCCGTTCTTGTCCTTCGGCCCGAGCTGCTGCACGGCGTCGACGGTGGCGTAGAGCCAGTCGTAGTAGCGGAGCGCGATCGCCATCTGCGCCACCGCCAGATCCTGGGGGTCGAAGGTGGGCGTCGCGTTCACGGCGGCGACGGTCGCCTTGCCGTCGGCCTTCATCTCCGCCTGCAGCGCCTTGCCGCGGGCGAGGAGCGTGGCGCGTTCCTCGGGCGTCGGGGCGAGCTTGGCCCAACCCTTGAAGCGCTTGTTCACGGCCGACCCGGCCTTGGACATGATGCCGGCGACCTTCTTGAACGGCCCGCCCTTCAAGCCGTCGACCGAATCGACGAGCCACTGGCTGCCCTTGCGGGTGATGCCGACGTGGAAGGTGCGCGCCGCCGGACCGTCACCGAGCGTCGTCGTGACGGTATAGCGTGGACCCTTGGGATCCGGGATCTCATCGACCGTCACGGTCACGATCGGGGTGTCGCCGGCGTCGCGTCGGACCTCCAGCATGACCGCCTCGGCGACCGCAGCCCCACCGAGCAACGCGCCGAACAAACCTGCGATTCCGAGCCGGCACATGGCGATGCGCATGACGACCTCCGTAGCCCACGGACCGCCCGGTGATCCTCACAACAACGACACATTTACGGGCGTTCGTCGTTGCCCCGGCGACACCGCCCGGGGTAGCAGACCCGCAGAGCGTCATGGCCCCCCCGATCCTCTTCGGCCCGTTCCGTCTCGACCTCGACCAACGCCGGTTGCTGCGCGGCGAAACGCCCATCGAGCTCCGCCGGAAGGCTTTCGAGGTCCTGCGCCACCTCGCCGAGCGTCCGGGGACCATCGTCACGAACGACGCCCTGCTCGACGCGGTCTGGCCCGGTATCGCGGTCACGCCGCAGACGGTCGCCAACGTCATCCGCGAGCTGCGCCTGGCGCTCGCCGACCGCGCCGGCGGCGCGGGCTGGATTCAAACGCTGCGCGGCCGCGGTCACGTCCTCCACACCACGCCCCCCGTCACTGACGATGCGACGCCGCCCCCGCCGCCGCTGGTCGGGCGCGACGGCGAACGCCACCGCCTCGACGCCGCGTTCGCGCGCGCCGAACGGGGCGAGCCGACGCTCGTGTTCGTCGCGGGCGAGCCCGGGATCGGCAAGACGACGCTCGTCGACGCGTTCACGCGGATGCTGCTCGAGGTCCGGGGCCCCGCCCTGCGTTTCGGGCGCGGTGGCAGCGTCGAGCAACACGGACCGCCCGAGAGCTTCCTGCCGGTGTTGAGCGCGCTCGAGCAGGTCGCGGCCGGGCCGCAATCGCGCGAGGTGGTCGCCGTGCTCCGCCGCTCCGCACCGACGTGGTTGATGCGCCTCCCGCACCTGCTGCGGCCCGACGAGCGGCTCCGCATCGAACCGTCGCTGGTCGGCGCTACCGCGACCCGCATGCTGCGCGAGGGGCTCGGCGCGATCCGCGCCCTCGCCGAGACGCGGCCCCTGCTGCTGGTCCTCGAGGACCTGCACTGGGCCGACACCGCGACGCTCGATCTGGTGGCAGGCCTGGCACGGGGCCCCGGCCCGATGCGGCTGCTGGTGATCGCGACCTTCCGCCGCGTCGACGCGGCGATTCGTGCCCACTCGATCACCGCGCTCGCCCGCGAGCTCGCGCGCGAGCGGCACGCCGACGAGATCGCGCTCGCGCCCTTCGATGCCGACGACGTCGCCGCCTATCTGCACGCGCGCCTCGGGCGCGGCACGCCGGTACCCGGCCTGACGAGTCGGCTCGAGTCGCTGTCGGCGGGGAATCCGCTCTTTCTGCACGCGCTCGTGGACGAGCTGGTCGACAGCGGCGCGTTCACGACCGGCCGTGACGGCTGGCAACTCGCCGACGACGCCGATCGTCTGCTCGCCGATCTGCCCGATAGCCTGCGCGCCTTCGTCGCGAGCGAGGCGGCGCGCCTGCCGCATCCGCTCCGCCGCGTCGTCGAGGCGGCGAGCGTGCTCGGCACCGAGGCGCTCGTGCCCGAGCTCGCGACCGTGCTCGGACGGCCCACCGCCGAGGTTGCCGATGCCTGCGAGCGGTTGGCGTCGGTCGGACGGATCCTCCGACGGGACGGGGAAGCCGTCTGGCACGACGGATCCCGCGCCGGGCGCTACGCCTTTCCGCACACCGCGCATCGTCGGATCGTCTACGACGGGTTGCCGACGCACGACCGCGAGGCGTTGCACCGGAAGCTCGCGCTCGGCCTGGAGACCGCCTACGGCGCGCGCGCCGCGACGATCGCGGCCCGCCTCGCGGCGCATTTCACGCACGGCGGCCTCGGCGAGCGCGCCGTCGACTACCACG
>CAZWAX010000177.1:0-7987 GCA_964631985.1 uncultured Polyangiaceae bacterium
CGACCACACGGTGGTCGAGCTCACCCACAACTGGGACACCGAGCGTTACGAGATCGGCTCGGGCTTCGGCCACCTGGCCCTCGGCGTTCCCGACATCTATGGCACCTGCGAGGCGCTGCGCGCCAAGGGCGCCAAGATCACCCGCGAGCCCGGCCCGATGAAGCACGGCACGACCGAGATCGCCTTCATCGAGGATCCCGACGGCTACAAGATCGAGCTGATCCAACTGAAGGACCGCGCCGACTGACTAGGAAATCGTCGCCCACGCGCGCTCGTGCGAGCGCAGGTAACGATTCACCTTCATATTGGCGACGACGTACGCGAGGCTCTCGAGCAGCTGGCCCTTCGGCGGCGGACTGAACCGCCGCAGGATGTTCGGAATCGAGTAGAAGCCCTCGTAGACGTACTTGAAGCCGTCCATCATCTGCTCGCTCGTCATGCCGGTCGGCTTGATGATCGGCGACCCGTAGTCGTAGCGCGCCCAGTTGCCGTCGAGGATGCGGCCCTCCTTGGCGAGGTCGTTGTAATACTTGGTGCCCGGGTACGGGCACGGGGTGAAGAGCTTCAGGAACGACACCTTGCTGTCGAGCAGGAACTGCAGCGTGCGGCCGAAGGTGTCGGGCGTGTCGCCGTCGAGCCCGACCATGATGAGGGCGATCACCTGGATGCCCTTGGCGCGAATGGCCGCGAGGTCCTGCCGGAAACGGTGCGCCTGGTTGAAGTCTTTGCGGATGCCGCGGAGGCTTTCCTCGTTGATGCTCTCGAGGCCGATCGAAAGACTCACACACCCGCTGCGGGCCGCCAAATCGAGGAGCTCGGGATCGCGCGCCATGTTGATCGTCGACTGGGACGCCCACTTGAGCCCGAGCGGGATCATGGCGCGGAAGAGCTCCTTGGCGTCGTTCGGGTGCGCGATCGGGTTGTCGTCGAGGAAGAGGACGCGGTTGCCACCGAGCGCCTTGATGCGCTTCAGGTCCTCGACGACGTCGTCGACCGGCCGGGTACGATAGGAGCGCTGGTAGTAGGTCTGGACGGCGCAGTACTCGCACGGGTGCGGGCATCCGCGCGAGAAGACGACCGGCCAGTGGAAGTACATGCGGTAGAGCGCGCTCTCCTTGAACGCCTCGCGCTTGAGCAGCGGCAGGGTCTCGTAGTCGATCGCCGGCATGCCCGCGAGCGAGCGCCAGCCGCCGCTCGCCCGGTAGATGCCCTTGGTCCGTCCCTCCGAGAAGTCGGCGAGCACCTCGGGCCAGACCTCCTCGGCCTCGCCGGCGACGACGGCGTCGGCGTGCTTCAGCGACTCCTCCGCGGTCAGCGTCACCCAGGTGCCCCCGAGCACGACGCGCCGGCCGCGGGCACGGAACTCGCGCGCCAGGTCGTAGGCGCGGGCGATCTGCGGGCCCATCGCGGTGATGCCGACGACGTCGCACTCGTGCTCGAGGTCGACGTCGTGCATGAGCTCGTCGACGAACTGCACGTCGTGGCCCTTGGGCGTGATCGCCTTCAGGTACGGGAGCGTGAGCGCGCTCGTCCAGTAGCGCGTCGTCTTGTGGAGCGCGCCGTTCGCGTCGTAGTGCGTCGGCGAGACGAAGTAGATCCGCATCGCGAAGCCCGTAAGTAGTCCGGGGTCCGGGCGAGAGCAAGTTGGGGCCACTACCAGCCCGCATCGCTTGTCATGCACGGCGTGCGCACGTAGTCTCGCGCGCCATGGGTCCGGTCGCCGATGCTCGTGCGCTCGAAGCCGAATCGGTGCGATGGCGCGCCCGCGCGCTGATCAATCGCTGGATCTTCCGCGGCATGCTGTTCTCGATGGGCACGATCGCGGTGATCCTGCACCGCGTGCTGCCGTGGAAGGGCGTCGCGTGGGCATTCGCGCGGCTCTCGGCCCGGAACCTCGCGCGTCTCTGCGGCGTGCGCGTGCACGTGCACGGACTCGAGCACCTGCAGGGACCGGGCCCGTACATCTTCGCACCGAATCACCAGAGCAACTTCGACATCGCCGCCCTGCTCGGGTACCTGCCCGGCGAGAACCGCTTCATCGCCAAGAAGGAGCTCTTCGCCGAGCCCGTGCTCGGCACGGTGCTGCGGACGATGGGGATGATCCCCGTCGACCGCGACAACCCGCTCGAAGCGATCGACCTCTTGAACCAGGCGGCCGCCGCCGGCTCATCGCTGATCATCTTTCCGGAGGGCACGCGGAGCCGGGATGGGCAGCTGTTGCCGTTCAAGAAGGGGCCATTCATCGCCGCCATTCATTTGAAGTTGCCGATCGTGCCGGTCGTCTGCTGCGGCACCAGCACCGTCATGCCGAAGGGCGGCTATCTCTCGATCGTGCCCGGCGACGTCGACCTCTTCATCGAGCCGCCCATCGCCACCGACGGACTCGGCTACGACGACCGCACGACGCTCCGCGACCAGGTCCGCGGCGTCATCACCGCCCGCCTGGCCACCGTCGAACAGCCCGCCGACTGACCGGTAGTCCTCCGCCTCGCGAGTGCGGGAGCGAAATCTACGGCACGTTCACCGACAACGTGTACGGCAAGATCAACGCTCCAAGGCCGGGGAGACCCGCCACGTTGTTGACCGAGGCCGCGCCCGTCGGAGCGATGCAGAAGGTTCCCGCGTAGGAACCCCCGGCCGGGCCCGGCGTACCCGTGCGCGACACCGTCGGGAGGAAACAGCGACGCAGAGCCGTGACGCACGTGCCCGTGACGGGACAGTCCGTCAGCTGGGACGCCACCGCGCAGCCGCGGAACTGCTCCGGGGCAGCGCAGTTGTCGTCGAACGGGCCCTCAGGGCATTGACCTTCGCCACCGCCGATGTCGGCGCAAACGGTTCCGTCGCCGGGTACGCCGGTGTCGTCGATACACCCGGTCGGGCGCGTGGCCACACCGGGACGCCCGCATCCCTGGACGACGCCGGGACACTGCGAATGGTCCGAGCACGGTGCGCCGAGGTTCGCGCCCCCGAGACAGCGCTTCCCGCCGCAGACGCCCGGAAGGCCGCCGCTCAGCGGACAATCGGCGTTCGCGCCGCACGCGTTGGCGTCCACGTTGTTGCAGGTGTCGCAGAAACACTTCGGACCCGGCTCACCGGTGCAATTCGGGCTCGTCACGCTCGTCGACACCGATTTGGTGCCGGTCGTGGCGTCGTCGAAGACGATCGACAGGTTGCCGATGTTGCCGTTCGGGTCGGGGACGCAATCGAACGACGTGGCGCCGAAGGCCACGCTCGTGCCGTCCGCGTCGCAGATCTGACCGTCGTTCAAGCCGCCCGTACACGTGCCGTTCTTCACGCCGTCGTCCACCGTGACGTCGCCGTCACAGCGCGGGCACGGTTGCGAAACCTCGAGCCCGGAGTAGACCTGCGACAGGAGCGAGTAGTCGTAGACGAGGTCGCCCGTGACGAGGTTCAGGGTGCCGGCGGTGGTGCCGACGACCAGATTCGACACGCAGATCGGTACGCCGCCCGACGACAGCGGCAACGGCGCGCCGAAGAACGGGGTGCTGTAGGTCGCGACGAAGCTGCACACGGTGTCCGGGCCACCGGACGAGCACCCGTACGTGTTCGCGTCGAAGACATGACCGGCGAGCGCACCCTGGTTGTGCGCGATGCCGGTCCAGCCGGTGTCGAGATCGGCGCCGTCGACGCCATCCAAGCCGAACGAGCCCGTGGGGCACGTGCAGCCGTCTGCCACGATGGCGGGCGCGCACTCGCCGGGGCAGGCTGCGTCGTCGCCGCCGTCGCACACTTCCCCGAATTCGAGGATGCCGTTGCCGCACCCCGGGTTGCACTCGCCGGGATAGGCCGTCGCCCACGGCACGGCGGCGCGGTCGGCGCAGTCGACTTTGAACTCGGTCAGGCAAGCCACGCACTCGGCGATGTCGGCCAGCGTCGCGATCGGCTGTTCGCAGGTCGTGCCGCCCGGGATCGTGAGTGCGGTGCAAGCGCCTATGAAGCCAATGGCTGCCGGTGTCAGGTCGTCGCTACCGCCCGTGCCGGGGACGGTCGTCACCGTGCCGTTCACCGTCTGGTCGCAACCCTTGTCGTCACCGCCGCAGGCCTTGCAGATGGCGGCGATCTTCTTGGCTTCGGCCGCCGCGATGGCGCCGGCCGCCTTGCCGTCACCCGGCAGCGGACACGGTCCCGGGATCCCGCCCTTGTTGACGGCGTCCCAGCACTTCGCGAGCGCCTTGGTCTTGGCGGCGAGGAACGCGGCCGACGCCTTCCCGATGGTCTGCTGACACTTGTTGAGCGTCTTGTCGGCGGTCGTGCCCGGAACCAGCTCGTCGTAGTAGAGCTCGATCGCCTGATCGACCGCCTCGCTTTCCACGCACTCGAGACACTCGCTCACGTCGTGGCAATTGTTGATCGCCATCGAGCAGCCGAGGGTCTCGATGTCGGGACAGGTGCCGATGTCCCAGCCGATCGCCGACAGCGGATCGTCGTCGTTGCCGGCGCCGCACTCCTTGTCGGCGCCCCCACAGGCCTTCTCGATCGCGGCCTCCATTTTGTCCTTGGCCTTGTCGATGGCCGCGTCGGTCTTGATCTCGTCGCTGCAGTCGGTTGCCGGCGGCAGCTTCCCGGCAACGACGGCCCCCTCGCACTTCACGAGCGCCTTCGTCCGCGCCTGTACGTACTGCGAGGCCGCTTTCGTGATGGTGGCCTTGCACTTGAGCGGGTCGGCGTGGGCCGAGGTCGCGCCGGCGGCGGCAACCAGGCCGAGGCCGAGCGTGACGGCAATGACGAGACGTGGGCGACGCATGGGGGATCTCCTCGCGTTGTGGGTCGGCGGATGGTCGGCCGCCGCGGGTGGTTCTTCTGGGACCCCTGTGCGATAGCCCCCACGATTTCGTCCAGTCAAGGACGATCTGCGGGCCTACCCGGCCCGAGGCCGCAGACCCGCTGGCGTGGCCTACCCGTCTGGCGTTCCTCGGCCTCCTTCGCTAGACCTCGTGGCCAATTTTCGCCTGCGTGCGAAGGAGGACATGATGAGAAAGAGCCGTACCTACGTCACCGCGGTTTTGGCGCTGGCCCTGATCGCGCCGGGATGCGCCCAGAAGAGCGACATCGAGGCGGTCCAGACCACGCAAAAAGAAATCCTCGCCAAGCTGGAAAAGATCGAGAAGGACATCGCGGCCAAGCCGGCAGCCCCGGCGGCGGCGCAGCGTCCGCAGATCGACCCCAACAAGGTCTACGAGATCCCCGTCGGGAACTCGCAGGTGCGCGGCCCGAAGGGCGCGGCCGTCACCATCACGATGTTCTCCGACTTCCAGTGCCCCTTCTGCGCCCAATCGGCCCCGGTCATCGAGCAGGTGCTGGCGGCCTACCCGAACGACGTCAACTTCGTGATGAAGCAGTTCCCGCTGCGCCAGATCCATCCCCAGGCCGACCCGGCCGCGCGTGCCGCGATCGCCGCCGGCAAGCAGGGCAAGTTCTGGGAGATGCACGACGAGCTCTACAAGAACGTCCGGAACCTGTCGCCGGAGTCGATCAAGGGCATGGCCGAGAAGCTCGGGCTCGACATGAAGAAGTTCGAGGCCGACCAGAATTCGGACGAGGCGAAAAAGCAGGTCGAGGAAGAGCTCGCCCTCGGCGCCAAGAGCGACGTGCGCGGAACGCCGAGCTTCTTCGTGAACGGCAAGATCGCCCAGAACCGGACGCTCGACGGCTTCAAGGCCCAGGTCGACGCCGAGCTCAAGGCCAAGGGCAAGAAGAGCTAGCCGAGCTCGCCGGCTTCCCGTGATCGCGGCGCGCCCGCTCGTCCTGATCCTCGCTGCCTGCACGCTCATGGCGTGCGCGACGCAGGCGATCGAGACGAGCGGGCCGCGCTCGGTTCGGACCTCCGTCGGCTCGGGGGCCCCGACTGCCGGGCCGCAAAGCACCCACGGCTACGTCGAAGGCGAGCTGATCATCGCCTTCACCCCCGAGGGGGAAAAGATGATCGCCCCCCTGGTCGCGAAGCCTCCGACCCGACTCCGCTTCGGTGTCCCCTCGCTCGACCGCTTGAACGCGAAGTATCGGGCGAGCCAGCTCGTCAAGGTGGCCGACCTCCACGGCGCCTATCTCCTCCGCATCGCCCCCGACGCCAACGTCATGCGGGCCGTCGAGGAGTATCGGAAGGATCCGCTCGTCGCGGGAACCGATCTGCACTACCTCTTTCGCCTCCCGGCCCCACAGGCCCCCGACGCCGTCCGCACCAAGATCGGCCCGCTCGAGGAGAAGGATCGGCCCGGGCGCCCGCGGCCATAGTCGCGGAAACACGCAACGCGCCGTACGGCTCCCTAGAAGGCAGTCGGCGAGCGCAGCTCCACCGGCGCGCCGGTCCGCGGGTGCGGCACGACCAGGCGTTCGGCGTGCAGCATCAGGCGCGCCGCCGGCGGTCCGCCATAGGCGCGGTCGCCGACGATCGGATGGCCGATCGCCTGCAGGTGGGCGCGCAGCTGGTGCATCCGGCCGGAGTGCGGGCGGAGGCGGAGCAAAGCCCCGCGCTCGTCGGTCGTGACGACCTGCCAGTCCGTGCGTGCCGGGCGTCCGGTCGGGCTCACGCGCGCGCGCCGGCCTGCGGTCGCGAGCGCGAGCTCGATCCGTCCCTCCGACGTCGCCGGCGCCGTCGCGACGCGGGCGAGATATTCCTTCTCGACCCGCCCCTCGGCGAATGCGGCCGAGAGCGCGGCGGCCGCGGCGCGAGTCTTCGCGAAGGCGAGGACACCCGAGGTCGCGGCGTCGAGCCGGTGCACGACCCACACCCGCGCCGGCCCGCGCTTCCGGGCGCGGATCGTCTCCGTCAGGAGGTCGAGGGCGGTCCCGGCGGCGCCGAGGCGGGTGGGGGCGGAGGCCATGCCGGTCGGTTTGTCGATCGCGACGAGGTCGGCATCCTCGTAGAGGATCGACAGCGCGGCCGCGGACGTCGCGTCGGCGACCGATGCCGCCGACGCGACGTGCAGGACGTTTCCGGGGTGGATCGGTCGCGACGCGACCCGGCAGCGCCGCCCGTCGACGAAGACCCGGCCGTCGGCGATCAAGCGCCGGGCCGCCCCCCGGGAGGTCTCGGGCACCAGCCGCGCCAGGGCGCGATCGAGGCGATCCGCGACACCGGGAGGGCAGACGACCGACCGACCGTCGTCCGCGACCGTCATCAGCGCTCCCGCGTCATCTCGATCATCGTGCGACGAAAGCCGAGGCGCTCGAAGAGCTTCTGCGCGCGCGCGTTCTTCTCCGCCGTCCACAGCATCACGCGCGGCACGCCGCGCTCGAGGAGCCAGGCGGCGGCGGCCTCGACCAGGCGCTCGCCGGTGCCGGTGCCGCGCGCGCCCTCGACGACGAACACGTCGTGGACGAAGCCGGCGACGTCGCGCAGCTCCTTCCACGAGCGCGGCTCGACGCCCGCGAACACGTACCCGACGATCTCGCCGGCACGCTCGGCGACGAACACGACCACGTCGTCGCTCTCGTGCTCGGCGGACAGGAAGCGTCCGTAGCGTTCCTCGATGTTGGGACCGGGCGCCAGGAAGCGCTCGGCGTCGAACGCGTGATGCGCGCGCACCAGCGCGGCCCCGAGCCGTCCGAGCCCGGCCGCGTCCGCCGCGGTGGCGGGGCGGACCACGATCGCGGGCGTGCTCATGACGTCATGCCGTCACCCCCACCTGGCGCTCGCGCGCGGTCTCCTCCTTCAGACGTTCGAGGTCTTCGCGCGTCACACGCTGGTAGGACTTGGGGGCCCAGAGCAGGAAGATGCCGCCCTGGAACGACAGCAACAGCTTCTCGATCCAGAACCCGACGTGCCCGATCAGGAAGGCCTTGGCGGTCGGGATGCGGCCGCCGAGGAGCTCGACGAACATGAGCTCGCGTACGCCCTCGCCGGCGGCGGTCGGGATCAGGAACGTGAAGAGGGTCATCACCGCGGCCGCGTAGAAGACCTGCAGCATGGTCACGCCCTCGACCACCTCGGTCTTCGTGACCCGGGAGATTTCGTAGTTCGTCGTCT
>CAZWAX010000177.1:7997-11319 GCA_964631985.1 uncultured Polyangiaceae bacterium
AGAGGGTCACAAACGAGGCAACTGAGAAAACCTGAAGCATTGTCAGGCCCTCGACCTGCAGAGCCATCTCGTTTCCGACGTACATCGCTACCGTCAACACATGACCGAAGACCGCGCAGAGCAGCACCACAAGAAGCGTGCCGCGCCGGGTGGAGTAGGCCGTGGCGCTGCGAATCGCGCTCTCGAGGAAGTGGCGCACCTTGGCGATGGGCATGAGACGCATCAAGGGCGCGAACATGGCCGGTTGCAGCAGCAAGGCGAGCCCGAGACACACGGCGGCGGCGAGCGGCACCGCGAGCTTCTGGAGCACGTCGGCGAACGTCCGCCCCTGCAGGTCGGCGAACGGCATGAAGAGGAGAATGGTGGCGATCAAGCCGATCAGGCCCGTGATGCGCTCGACCGCGAGCACGGTCGTGCACTCGACCGGCTTTCGCGAGATGCGGATCGTGTCGTAGAGGCGCCAGCCGTCGAGCCCGAGGGTCGACGGCATGACGATGCCGAAGAAGCGTCCGACGAAGTAGCTGGCGGTGAGCCAGCCGAAGCCGAACTCGAGCCCCTGGCCCGACAGCAGGACCTTCCAGCGCACGATGTTGGCCATGATGCCGAGGAACTTGATGAACGTCGCGAACAGCAACCACGGAATGAACACCCCGAGGTCGAGCCCCTTGATCTCCGTCCAGAGGTCCTCGACCGTCATCGGCACCCGCTGCATGCCCTGCTTCTCGACCCAGACGGTGGTGCCGCTCGCCCCCGCGAGCGCGACCTTGGCGTGATCGTCGGGACCGGCGAGCACCTGGCCGAGCTTGCCGTCGACGCAGTGATGGAGGGCGCGGAGCTTCACGATGTCGCCCGCCTCGGTCTTGATCATCACCTGGCCGCCTTCGAGCGCCAGCGTGCAGGCGTACTCGCTCGAGACGGGCACGTAGGGCTCGGGCAGGGTCGCACCGGTGAGCCGCGCTTTGAGCTTGCCGACGACGCCCGGGCTCGCCGGGTTGGCGCGGTAGAAGATCGACCCGTCCGCGAAACCGCTCCGGGACACCGCGACCGTGCCGCCGCCGAACTCGACGAAGAGCGAGACGAAGATGCCGACGGTGACGAGGGTCTTCACGACGGTGACGAGCACCTTCTTGAGATTCATGGGGTTCCTTCCTGACCGAGCGGGGCTTCGCGGCAAGCGGCGGACGACCGAGGCGCGGAGTCTACCCGATCGAGGGGGGGGAAGGCGATGCATCTTCGCGCGGGATCGCGGGTCACCATCGGGCTCCGCATGGCGGTCGAGATGCACGCCATCGGCGGGCAGGTGGGGCCACGTTGGTGGAGTATGCGGGAGATGGTACGCAGCGCGGTGCCTTGGGGTATCGGCCGAGACCACGGGTTGCTGCGGCCCGCGCCACACGGCGATCCACGATGACTCGCCGCCGTCGATCTGCGGTGCTCGGCTCTCTGATGCTGATGGGCGGGAGCCTCGTCGCGGGGCTCCTACTGACGGAGGCCGCCTATCGAATCGCGCGACGTTCCGTGTGCCTTGGGGAGGCACAGGGCTCGTTCGAGTCTCGGAGCTGGGGATGGACGCACCGACCGAGCTCCACGCTGGAGATGTACGGTTGCCTGGGACGGCGCTACGAGTACCGGACGCGAGTGACCTTCAACTCACACGGTCTCCGCGACCGTGAGCTCGCGTACGCCAAGACGCCGGGTACGCGTCGTGTGCTCGTACTCGGCGATTCGATGACGGAGGCGCTGCAAGTTCCCCTCGAGACGACCTTCGTGAAGCAGGTCGAGGCCGAGTTGTCGGCCCGCCGCCGCGGGGTCGAGATCGTCAACGCCGCCCACGCAGGCTTCGGGGTCGACAACCAGCTGCTCTTCTACCGCGAAGAAGCTCGGCGTTACGCGGCGGATCTCGTCGTGTACGTCTTCAACCTCCAGAACGACATTCTCGAGAATTCCTCGCTCCTCTATCGTCGGGCGTACGACGAAGCACGGATGCCGCGCCCCCAGAAGCCGTGGTTCAGTCTCGACGCGAATGACGACCTCGAGCTGCATCGCGACCCTCCGAAGCCCCGGCCGCCTGGCGACAGGCTGGACGCCATCGCGGCCCGCTTCTACCTCGTTCGGTTGCTGCGCCGGGCCCTGTCCGCTCCCCCGCCCGACGCCGCCGCGCGGGGCGGCGTCGCCACGCTACCGATCCACTTCCAAGCGTTCGCACCTTGGGATGCCGCTTGGCAGGACGCGTGGCGGCTCACGACGCGTCTTCTGAGCGAGCTGCGGACCGCCGTCGAACGCGACGGGAGCCGCTTCGCGATCATCCTGATCCCGTCGCGGGAGATGGTATCGCCGGCAACGTTTCATTTCTGGGCGGCGTCCGCGAACATCGCCCCCGACACCTACGACCTCGATCGACCGCGGCGCACGATGATCCAGTTTCTTCAGGAGGGCAGCGTCCCATTTCTGGACCTCACCCCCACGCTGCAGGCGAAAGGGGCCGCCAAGCCCTCGCTCTTCTTCACCTTCGACACGCACATGACCGAGCACGGTCACGCCGTCGTCACCCATCCGATCGCCGAGTTCGTCGAACGCCAGCTGTCGCTCACTGCCCGCGAGGAGTAGCGCGCGATGGCAGCCGCGTGCCGCCCGAATCGGGATGGGACCGACGGCCGGCGGAATTGACACATCCCGGGGCACCGGACAGAACTGACCGGTCAGTTCTGTCTTTTTTCGCCATGGCCACCCGTACCTCCCAATCCAGCAAGCGCTCGCAGATCCTCCGCGCCGCGACCGACGTGTTCTCCGCTCGCGAGTTCCACACCGTGCCGGTCGAGGACGTCGCGACCGCGGCGGGCGTCGGCAAAGGCACGCTCTATCTCTACTTCCCCACGAAAGAGCAGCTGTTCTACGCGACGATCCTGGAGGCCCTCGACGTGCTCCTGGTCGAGTGCGCCGCGGCGATCCGCGGCCGCACCGGCGAGGACGCTCTCCGCGCCTTCGCTCGCGGGCTGGTCGGGTTCTTCTGGCAGCGCCGCCACCTGGCGGTGCTGATGGCCCGCTACGAGCACAAGCAGCGCGAGCCCGAGGGCGAGGAGTGGCGCCAGCGCCGGCTCCGTCTGGTGGCGATGGTGCGGCAGGCACTGCAACCCGAGGCCCGCGCCGCACGACTCCCCGCCGCCGACACCGCGCTCGCGGCCGAGATGCTGCTGGCGCTGATCCGCGCCGCGGTCATCAACCAACGCGAGCGCGACGACCCGGAACGCAGCGTGACCTTCGTCGTCGACCTCTTCCTCGACGGACTCCGCGGCGGCCGCCCGGCCGCCGCCGGGACGCCGAC
>CAZWAX010000178.1:0-11263 GCA_964631985.1 uncultured Polyangiaceae bacterium
CGCGACGGCGGCGGTGGCGGGTCCGCGCAGCGTCGGCTCGCTCATGGCGGCCTCGGCGCGCCGCCGCACCTCGCGCCCGAACACCGGCAGCGCCTCGGCACGCGCGATCGCGCGGAGCGCGTCGAGGGCGAGGACGTTGGTCGTCCCTTCCCAGATCGAGAGCACCTGCGCATCGCGCAGGATCTCCGGCAGCCCGGTGTCCTCGACGTAACCGGCGCCGCCGAAGGCCTCGAGGGTCTCGCTCGCGCCGGCGACGGCCTGGCGCGCGGTGGTGAGCTTGGCGAGCGGCTGCAGCAGACGCAGCAGCGCGGCCTCGTCCTCGGTGATGACGCCGGTCTCCTCACGGCCGAGGAGGGCGACGCCGTGGAAGGCGAGATGGAAGGCCGCCTCGTGCTCGGCTTGCATGCCGGCGAGGGTGTCGACGTGGAGCGGCTTCTCGGCGAGCGTCGCGCCGAAGGCGAACCGGCGGCCGGCGTAATCGCGGGAGAGCGCGATCCCGCGTCGCAGGCTCGCGACCGAGCAGACCGCGTTCCAGGTGCGGGTGATGTTGAGCATGGGCGTGATGTTGCGGACGCCGTCGCCGAGACCGGCGACCGGGATGGCGAGCGTGCCCGCGAGCGTGAGCTCGGCGGTCGGCACCATGCGGGTCCCGAGCTTGTCCTTCAGGCGATTCACCTGGATGCCGTTCAGCCTGCCGTCGGCGCCGCGGGTCTCGACCAGGAAGAGCGCGAGACCGCGCCCGCCCGGACCCGCGCCTTCGGGACGCCCCAGGGTGAGGGCCACGTCGGCGCTCACCGCCGACGTGAACCACTTGGTGCCGTAGAGCCGCCAGCCCTCGGGCGTCTCGCGCGCGACCGTCTCCGAGAGGCCGACGTCCGACCCACCCGTCCGCTCGGTCATCCACTGCCCGGACGTCCAGGCGCGCGCCGGATCGCGCGACGCGAGCCGTCCGACGATGCGCTCGCGCAGCGCCGGCTCCGCCGTCACCTCGAGCGTCCGCGCGCAGCCGTCCGTCATCGCGAGCGGGCACGTGTACACCTTGGACGACGGCGCGAAGAGATAGACGAGCGCGAACTGAGGCAGCCGCGAGTACTCGCCCGCAGCCCGCTCGTAGGCGGTCGCGATCAGCCCCTCTTCCACCGCCGCCCGCGCGAAGAGCTTCCACGCTTCGGGCACGACGAGCTCGTCGATCCGGTTCCCCCACGGATCCCACTGCACCAGCTCGGGCTCTTCCCCGTACGACGACGCCGCAGCCGCCCCGAGGTCGCCGACCGCCCGGCCGCCCATGCGCGCGAGCGACGGGGTCTTGGACGCCAACCGGTCGGCCGGGACGCGCCGCGGCAAGCAGCCCTGCAGCACACGGTCCTCGTCGAATTGGTTCCCGAGCACGGGCGGGGTCTGAACGAACGACATGGGGGCTCCTCCTGACGGCCGGCAGCGTATGCCGGCCCCCCCCCCATCATCAACTCTGGACGCGCGCCGGGTGTCGTAGGGTCAGTTCGGGGGCCGGTGAGCGCGAACGCCGTAGCGAACTGACCCCCTGCGCGCGCCGTGCCTAGCGCTTGACCCGGCGTTCGAGGAGCTGGTCTTCGATGACGGGGATCAGGTCGTCGATGGTCGAGTCCTCGTAGCGTCCCGACGTCACCTCCGTGATGCCCGGGACCTGGCTCTCGGGCACCTGGTGGTTGACGTAGAACGAGCCCTGGCGTCCGCCGTTCCCCGGCAGCACCACCACGAACATGTTCTGGAGCTGCCCCGTCAGAATGAGGCCGTCGAGCAACACGCCGAGCCGCTCGTAGTCTTCGGGCTGCTGGCCGTAGCCGATCAGGAAATACGCGACCGGGAACTCGCGATCGGTGCGATGGAATGCGGGCGGGCGATACACCAGCACGTCGCGCGTCGGCACCGGGCCGCCCGCGTTCGCGAGCGCCGGCGAGTCGATCGTCGCCATCAGGACGTCGCCGCGGAGATCGGGGTCGGGCACGTCGACGTCGACGTCGAAATCGTCGAGGTCGATGTCGATGCCGCCGGAGTCACCGCCGGGGCCGTCGAAGCCGTCGGGGAAGCTCTTGTCGAGGTAGCCGAGCAGCGAGAGCAACCGCTGCCAGACGGTATCGTCACCACAGACGTCGCCGACCAGGAGATCCTCGGGGTCGGCCTTGGCGACCCCGATGTGGCCGGCGTCGTAGCGCACCAGGCGGAACTGGTCGTCGTTGTCGGGAAGGTCGGCGCAGCCGCCGCCGAACCCGTCCTGGACGCCCACGGTCAGGCCCTTCTCGCGCAGGGTCCGCACCAGGTTGTCGTAGTGGCGGGCGAACCCGAACTCGTCCTTGATGCCGACGTCCATGTAGATGCGCTGGGTGGCGATGTCGGTGGAGCTGCCGGCGGCGATCCGCGACGTCGGGTCCTCGGCGAGGACGTTGGCCCGGTCGGGGTCGTAGTCGAACGTCCCGTTGCCTTCGCCGAAATCCCCGGTGCCCGCGACGCCGTCGAGCCCGGCATCCTCGAAGGTCTCGCCGGCGTCGAACACGAGATTGGCGTTCGCGTCGGTGAACGGCTCGGCGAAGTTCACGACCAGCCCGTCGCCGACGTCGTAGATGTCGTCACCGTTCAGGTCCACGAGCTCACGGCCGCCGACGAGCTGCCCGGCGACGCCGCCTGCGAGCGTCTGCGCCGAGCCGCGCGCGACCAGCAGCACGTCGACCGGTTCGGTCGGCCCCTCGTCGGTTTCGCGCACGCCGTTCTCGTTGCCGTCGCCGCCATCGAGGAAACCGCGCGGGTCGCCCGTGAGCGTGAACGCGTCGAACTGATCGTCGCGGAGCAGCGTCGCGGGCTCGGCGTCGGACGCGAGATAGCGGCGAGCCGGGTCGGGATGGTGGAGGAACGGATTGCCGAACGCGATCACCAGATCCTGGAACTGACTGATGCGCGAATCGCGATCGGGGTACGGCGGCATGTGATCGAAGGTGAAGTCCTCGCCGACCTCGCGCGGCAGCGTGGTCTGCGCCTTCACCTCGAGGTTGTCGGCGACGCTGTCGCGCAGCAGCTGCTGGAGGTCGACCGGGCCCCCGAGCGAACCTATCGTTCCGAACAGATCCCGACGCTTGGTCCCGAGATTCAGCGCCGCGTAGCCCCCCATCGAGACGCCGGCGATGGCGCGATAGGTGCGGCTCTCGGTGAGCGCCGGCGGCGGACCGTCGTCGCCGCCGCCATCGTCGTTGTCGCCGCCCCCGCCGCCGCTGCAAGCCGCCAGCAACGCCAGGGCGGCGATCCAGACCGTGCCATTCTTTCCGAAGCTTCGCGTACGCATGATGGTCGTCATTGAACGGCCTCGATGTGCAGGATCCGCGCCACCATCGCGCGAGTTCGCTCGACCGCGGAAGCGACGCCCGTTCGCACAGTTGCTCGCCGCTGCGGCACGGCGCGCGCGCCGTCGCATGCAATTCCTACAGCGACGATCGGTAGAGTCGCGTGCGGCGTCCGCGCCCACCGCCCCAGAACGCGAACTGACGACTCAGGCCGCCGGCGCAGGAATGTTCTTGTAGCTGTTCAGCCGGTTGTAGAGCGTCTTCAAGCTGATGCCGAGGATCTTGGCGGCCTGATCCTTGTTGCCCTCGCAGGCATCGAGCGTCGCGAGGATCAGACGACGTTCGGCGTCGGCGATCGAGCTCCCGACCTTCACCTGCAAGATGGCGTCGCCGCCGGCCGCGATCTCCGCCGCCGCCGCGCCGACCGGCGCCGAATCGGGCAGCTGCTGCAGCCCGATCTCGTCGTCGGCGAGGATGAACGCCCGGTGCATCACGTTCTTCAGCTCGCGGACGTTGCCCGGCCAACGATTGCTGCGCAGGCGCTCGAGCGCGGCGCGGCCGAGCCGCTTCTTGGTGCCCTCGTCCTTGTTGAGCTCGGCGAGACACGCCTCGGCGAGGAGGTCGACGTCGCCGGCACGGTCGCGCAGCGGCGGGAGGGTGATCGGGAACACCCGCAGCCGATACAGGAGATCCTCGCGGAACTTCTGGTCGATCACGGCCTGATGCGGATCGCGATTGGTGGCCGCGATCACCCGCACGTCGACCGGCAGCTCCTGCTCGCCGCCGACGCGCGAGAAACGCCCGGTCTCGAGCACGCGCAGGAGCTTCACCTGCAGCTCGAGCGGCATCTCGGTGACCTCGTCGAGGAAGAGCGTGCCGCCGTTGGCGCGCTCGATGTAGCCGCGGTGCAAACGGTCGGCGCCGGTGAACGAGCCGCGCTCGTGGCCGAACAGCTCGCTCTCGATCAGGTTGGGCGCGATCGCGCCGCAGTTGATCACGATGAAGGGACGCTTGCGCCGACGGCTGAGCTTGTGGACGCTCTCGGCGACCAGCTCTTTCCCGGTGCCGCTCTCCCCCTGGATGAAGACGGTCGCATTGCTCGGGGCCACGCGCTGGATCTGCTCGTACACGTGCTGCATCACCGGCGAGCCGCCGATCAACGCCCCGAAGCGGCCGAGACCGCGGAGCTCGGCGCGGAGGCCCTCGATCTCCTCGGTCATGTCACGCCGGCGTGCGACGTTCACGAGGATCGCGCGGAGGCGCGGCAGATCGACCGGCTTGGTGAGGTAGTCGGACGCCCCCTGGCGGAGCGCCTCGATCGCGTTGTCGAGCGTCGCGTGCCCGGAGATGATGATCATCTCGGGCGCGCCCGGACCCTCGACCGCGGACAGCAGCTCGAGACCGTTGCCATCGGGCAACGTCAGATCGACGAGCACCACGTCGGGAATGCGCACCTTGAAGATGGCGTGCGCCTCCGCGAGCGACCCCGCCGTCTCGACGGTGAACCCTTCCCCGCGCACCAGCTCCGCCATGGCGGACTGAAAATCGGGGTCGTCGTCGACGATCAGAACGCTCGGCATAGGGGCGGATTCCGGGCGCCCTTCTAGCTCATCCTGCGACGCATGTGCGAGCCCACTCATAGGTGTCACTCCATCGGTTGATTAGGGGGTTGGACGCGTCGTTCACGCGGGACGACACGCTTCGTCGAGCGTCCGCTTCAACACGCTCAGCTGAATCGGTTTCACCAGATACGCATACGCGCCCGCATCGCGCGCCCGCTGCCCGAGATCGTCTTCCTCGATTCCCGTCATCAGGATGACCGGGGTGCCGGGATGCATCTCCCGCACCTTCGCGAGCAGGTTGTAGCCGTTGCCGGGCATCCCGATGTCCGACAGCACGACGTCGATGTGGTCCCGCGAAATCTCCGCGAGCGCACCACCGACATCGCCCGCTTGCTTGGCGTCGTATCCCTCGGCCGACAACGCCGCGATCAACGCCGTACGCAGGGGGATGTCGTCTTCCACGACGAGAACGGTCGGCAAATTCAGAATCCTGACCGACCCGCAGCAAAGGACGCGCCACCATTTTCCCCAGAAAGCTTTTACTCGTGCGGTGCGATCGCATTGCAGAAGTTGCACCGGTTGTAAGTCCTACTGACTTGCCTACCTTCCGGCCTTCTGGTCTGACGCTCGCATGGAGGAATCGCCACGCCAGGATGCAACGTGGCGTGCGGCGGTCCCCGGCCTGTGTGGGCTCGGCGCGCTCGCGCTCGGGCTGCTGCTGGCGGCGGCACAGGTACCCGCGGACGCTCCCCTGATTGCGCTGCCGCAGGCGCTCGGTGTGCCGGTCTCGACGGCGGTCGGCTTGGTGATCGCCGGGCTCGCGCTCCTCGCGCACGTCGGAGGTTGGAGGCAGGTTGCCATCTGGCTCGCGCCGCTACTCGTCGGGGCGGCGGCCCTCATCCTCTGGGGCCAGCCGACGGTCACGAGCACGCCCATCGCCTTTCTGCTGACGGCGGCAGCGCTCATGCTCGCGGCCTGGAGCCCGGTGATCCCCACGATCTTCGGCGTCGGCCTCCTGGCGCTCGCCACGCTCGACGTGATCGGGCCCCTCCTCGAGATCCAGGGCGCGATCCCAGGGCTCGCGACGCTCGGTACCGCGCTCCTCGGACTGGGGCTCGCGATTCGCCGCAACGGTGAGCCCCCGGCCCACGCCGACCGCGCGACGCGCTATACCCCGTACGCGGCGGGCGCAACGTGCCTGATCGCGACCGTCCTCTTTTGGCAGTCGCTCGTGGCCCACCAGCGCGCCGAGCTCGACCGCGTCGTCGCCATGACCGCCGTCGGCTCGCTCGCGGAGCTCGGGGCGTTCGTCCGCAGCGTGACGCGCGCGCTCGAGCATCTCGCCGAGGAGTGGAACGTCGCCGGCCGCCTCCCCGCGGCGCAATGGCGCTACCAATGTCGCCTGATGCTCGAACGGCTCGGCGGCCCGCGCACCGTCGAGTGGATCGACGACGCGTTCGACGTCGTCTACGTCGTGGCCCCACCGCCGTCGGCCAACGCCCTGACGCCGACCGAGCCCGCCCCGCCCGTCGACGAGGCGGCGCGCCGCGCCCTCACGACGGCGCGCACCACGCGCAGCGTGACGACGACCCCGACCTTCACGGCCGACGACGGCCGGCCGGCGTTCCGCCTCGCCGTCCCGCTGCTCCGGCGCGGCACACCCGACGGCTTCGTGTCGGCGCTCTTCGTCGTCGACGGGGTCCTCGACGACCTCCTGGCGACGCGCATCCACGAGTACGTCATCACCGTCCACGACGGCGAGCAGCAGATTTACGGCCCGCCCGCCGCGGCGGTTCGTGCAAAATGCGCGTCCTGCCGTTCCTACACGCTCGACCTGCCCGGCGGGCGACGCTGGGACTTCACCGTCCAGCCCTCGGCCGAGCTCCGGGCCACCATCGAAAGCGGCTTTCCGGAGATGATCCTGGCCTCGGGCGTGCTGATCTCGTTGCTGTTGACGGCCATGCTGCGGGTGCTCGCCCGCGAGCGGCGCACGGCCCGCGACCTCGCCCGCGTCAACCGGTCGCTGCAGGCCGAGGTCACGTCACGCCGCACGGCCGAGCAGGAGATCCGCACGCTCGCGACCGAGCTCGAGCAACGGGTCCGCGATCGCACCGGCGAGCTCGCGAGCTCGAACACCGCGCTCCGGAACGAGAACGCGCTCCGCCAACGGGCCCAGGCGACCCTCGAGTCGGCGAACCGCAATCTCCGGCACTTCGCCTCGTTCGTGTCGCACGAGCTGCGCCAGCCCCTCGCCACGATGGCGCTCTGGGCCGAGCTGCTCGAGAGCAAGCCCGAGGTCGGCCTGAACGAGCGCGGCCGCGGCTACCTGAAGCAGCTGCGGGCGTCGATCGATCGCATGACCCAGTTCCTCGAGGCCCAGCTCCGGCTCGCGCGCGTCACGTACACCCAACCGACCCTGGAGGAGGACGTCGACCTCGCCGCCCTCGTCCGTGAGGTGGTCGGCGACGGCACGCTCGGCCTGCATCAGGCCGGCGCCACGGTCGAGATCGGGAACGTCCCGACGGTCCACGCCGACAGCGCCCAGATGCGCCAGCTCTTCCGCAATCTGCTCGAGAACGCGGTCAAATATCGCCGCCCGGACACGGCCCTGCTCATCCGCATCGACGGCCGCATCACGCGCCGCGAGAGCGCGCGCTATTGCGAGATCCGCTTCGGCGACAACGGCCAGGGCTTCGCCGAGCCCGACGCCGAGAAGATCTTCGATCTCTTCGAGCAGCTGCCCGGCCGGAAGAGCGCGGGCAGCGGGTCCGGCGTGGGCCTCGCGATCTGCCGCCGGATCGTCGAGCACCACGGCGGCACCATTCGCGCCGAGGGTCGGCCCGGGGCCGGCGCCACCTTCATCATCGACCTGCCCTTCGAGCGCTGCGAAGGCCGCGACGACGATCCCGTCGCCCAGGTGCTGCAGCCCTGAAACGACGACGGCACGCGGTCCCGAAGGACCACGTGCCGCCATCTGGAAGCCGCCCCCCGACGGCTTCCATCTCCACCCACGATCGGAGACGCGTTACGAGTCGCTCTGCGCGGCCTTGCTCATCTTGATCTGGAGATCCTCCCAGAGCACGGCTTTCACGCCCTTGGTGGCGCGAGCGGTCGTCGCCGCCGTGACCCGCGCCGCCTCGCTCGGCACCGTGCCGGTCAGCCGCACGACGCCGGCCTTCACGTCGACGTCGATGGCGTCACCCGTCACGGACTGCCGGCGCTCGAGCGCGGCCTCGACGGCGGTCTCGATGTCCTCGTCCTTGGCCGCGACCGCGTCCTGCTTGCTCGCCGCAACGACCTGGAGGTCGTTGCTCACACCCTTCACGCCGTTCACCTTGCGGGCTTCGGCTTCGGCCGTGGCCTTGGCCACCGCGGTCGGCACCACACCGAACAGCGTCACCTGCCCGTTCATCGTGTCGACGTTGATGTCGAGGGCGGGGGTCTCGCTGTTCGCGAGCAGCCGAAGCTTCGTCGCCGACGTGATCCACGCGTCGCTCACCGTATCGCCGGCCTTGGCCGCCCCGGTCTCGACGCGATCCCGCGCCGTCTGACCCGGCTCGGCATCGGCCATCTGGTCGGCACCCTTTACCTCGGTCGCGACCCGACGGACGCCCGGCACCGCCGCCGCGGTCGTGATGGCACGCAGGTGCGTCGTCATCGACGGCGTCTCGCCGGCGAGCAGCACGACGCCCTTGTTGACCGATTGCACCATGATCCCACTCGACGCGAGGGCCTTGTCCTTCTCGAACGCGTCCTTCACGCGGGTCGTGATCTGATCGTCCGCGACCTCGGTCTTCTCTTCCTTGGACGCCGGGACGACCTGCAGGAGGTTCTTCACCTCGGTGGCGCCGTCGATCTTGGCGACGACGTCGCCGGCCGTCTTCTTCTCGGCCTCGGTGCGCACCTTGCCGTGCAGGGTGACGCGGCCGTCGACGGTGTCGACGTTGACCGCGGTCGCGCTCACGCCGTCGGTGGTCAGCAACGCGACCTTGGCCTTGCTGGTGATCCACGCGTCCGGCTGCGCCGCGAAGGCCCCCGGTGCTCCGATCAAGCTCAGGGCGGCCATCGCCATGGCCGCATACCTCGTCGTCTTTTTCATGATCTTCTCTCCCTCTCTGGTTGGTGTGCTGTCGCTCACAGCGACTCTCCGTGTGAGAAGTGCGAGAAGCGTGCCGCGTTGGCTGCGTGCGTTATCGGGCGCTTGGCGCAGGCCATACTGAGTTTTCGTTTTCCGGTCTGCAATTTTCCGAAGATGCCGTGTAAGTGCTGCGTGCAGTGAAGAGGTGGGAGCCGGCGGACGGTGACCCGCCCGCCGGCTGGCGGTGAGCTTGTGGTCGCACGCCTAGGCGTGCGACCGGGACCACGAAGGAGGATCGCTCGCCGGAAACGACTCGTCGGCCGAACGATCGATCTCCGCGTCCTGTTCCTTGAGGCTCTTGTCGGAGACGATGCGCTCGTCGACGTGCGCGAAGTCGAGCGCTTCCATCGGAATCTCTCCGCCGCTCATGTGGGCGAAGGCGATCCGCCAGGCGCGCGCCACGCGCGACTCCCGGGTGGCCATCACATCGCCGCCGCTTCCTGTCGCCGCCCGCGGCGCCGCGGCCTCACCCGGAGACGGGACGTCCGCGGGTGGCGCCACGGGGCCCGGGGCGCGATCGGCGAGTTCTTCGCGAGGAGCCCATTCGCCAACGAGCGCGGCTCGAACCCGAGCACGCCGCAGACGTTGGCGAACGAGAAGACTCCCTCGTCCGCTTCGTCGCGAATCCAGAACTCGGCCTCGATGGCGCGCGTGCTCTGCCGTTGCCGCAGTTGGCTGATGGCGTCGAGCAGCACCGCGAACATGAGACGCTTCTCGGGGCTGTCCGGCAGGCCGAGCGTCCCGCCGGAGAAGAACTGATCCGGAAGGACGACGTCGGGCACGGAGACATCGATCGGGCCGCGGCCAGAGCCGTTGTCGGCATGACGGGAGCGGCGGTCGGAACGCTTGCGTCGGCTGATTTCGATCATGCGCCGGCACAGTGCGAATGCAGTGCCAAGGCGAACGCGCGGCGGTGCTCTTCGAAAAACCGCCACGTTGCAGTGCTCGGCGGTCGGTGACCAACGGCGAGCACTGTAATTCGTACACGCAACCCATGGTGCCCTGTAGAAAACGCCCATGTGCGTCGACGCGCCGTGCCCCACCGTCGAACCCTTCCGCCGACGCGCCTGGCGCAGAACCTGCTCCAGCCCAGCGCATGCGAACGACGACAGCCCTCACCCTCACGAGCCTCGCGCTCGCGCCAACCCTAGTGACCATCACTTCCGTGTCCGGAAATACTGCCACCGTCGAGATCGCCGACGGGGACGCGACGAACGCCGTCGCGGCCAGCGACGTCGCGCGCCGGGGCAACCTGGTCGTGGGCACGCTCACCAACGGCGGCGGCGACCAGATTCACGACATCCGACTCTTGATCGAGATCCCGTTTCTCTGGGCCAACGAGGCCGCGCCCGGCGCGGAGAGCCCCGGGCGGTCGACGGTCATGACCGTGACCGGTCCGCTGGCCCCGCACGGCCAACTGGCGTTCGAGCTGACGCCGAATCCACCGCTGCCCGAGCGTACCGACGGGCGATACGCGGACCCGCGGGTGCGGGTCATGGGCTACCGGTCGGTGTCGGCGCGGTAGGGTCGTTGGTGACGGCGTTGCGGGGATGCGGGGTGGGAGCGGGAGGCTTCCGCCTCCCGCTCCCGGGGCACGGTCGATGGCCGGGGTGGCTCGACCGTACGAGACGAGACGTTCGTCAGCCTACCGGTGGCACCGGCCCTCGCCCGGTCAGGAAAGCGACGACCAGGAAGATTACCGCGACCACGACCAGCACGTAGCCGATCTCGGCCGACATGCCCGCGACGCCCCGCATGCCGAGCAGGGCCGCCACGATGGCGACGATGAAGAACAGAACCGCGTAGTGCAGCATGAGCTCCTCCTTCTGCGTATTGGCTCGTACAGCGTGAGCCGGATCTGCTCCTCAGCGGAGCGAGAAATATGCCACGCCCTCGTCGAGCATCCGCGCACTCGGCGGCTCGTGGTCGTGTAAAGTCTACGCCCCGGCGCTTCCGGCGACGGGAAAATCGGCACGCGCCTCGTCGGCAACCGCGATGTCCTCGCCGCCGTGGAGCGCGAAGACCTCGTACGCCGACCGCTGCGAGGCTCGTCCGTCGACGTGGACCGACACCAGGATGCCCCCGCCGACGACCTTGCCTTCGAAGCGCTTCGCCTCGAACTCGGGGATGCCGTAGCCGACGAGCGCGCCGGCGGCGCCGCCGACCGTCGCGCCGAGCCCGACGCCGCCGAGCGCGGCCAGGATGGGGCCCGCCGCGATGAACGAACCCGCCCCCGGAATCGACAGCGTGCCGAT
>CAZWAX010000179.1:0-11256 GCA_964631985.1 uncultured Polyangiaceae bacterium
CCCCGAGCGCGCCGGCGGCCGCCCCCGCGGCCCCTGCCGACCCGACGGCGATCGGCGGCGGCGCGACCACGCTCGACACGGCCGCGATCGACGAGGCGACCGGGCTCACGGGCGCGGTGATGGCGGACGGCGTCTATCGCATCACCAAGCCGCGCGGCGATCTCAAGGTGACCCTCGACGGCTTTCCGATCACGCCGCGGATGGGGCTCGCGGGCTGGGTCGCGTTTCGCGCCCATGCGAGCGGCGCCATGCTCATCGGGATGATGCCGGTCGCCGCCGACGAGCCGCCGTCGGTCGTGTCCGCGCTCGCCAACGCCGGCCTCGAGGCGACGGCCATGCACTCGCACTTCGTCGGCGAGGAGCCGCGCATCACGTTCATCCACTTCGGCGGAGTTGGCAACGCGGTCGCGCTCGCGCGCGGCGTCCGCGACGTTCAGGAGGCGATGGTCCGCATCCGCGCCGCCCGGCCGTCGAAGGGTGCCGCCGTCACGGTCAGCTCCGACCTCGACGTCGCGCGCCTCGACGCCGCCCTCGGCGTCCGCGGCGAGCACGACGGCCAGGTCTACCGGATCACCGTGCCGCGCGCCGACGTCCGCGTCAGCGAGCTCGGCGTCGGCCTCGGCGCCACCATGAGCCCGACCTCGTGGGCGGCCTTCCAGGGAACCGCCGAGCGGAGCGCCGTCGCCGGCGAGCTCATGGTCGTGCCGTCCGAGGTCCAGCCCGTGATCCACGCGCTCCGTGAGGCTCGCATCGGCGTCGTCGGGATCCACGACAATTCGAGCCGGGAGGATCCCCGCCTCGTGTTCGTGAGCTTCTGGGGCGTCGGCAAGAGCGACGCGCTCGCGGCGGGCGTCCGGAAGGCGCTCGACCAATTGCCGCGCGGCGGGTGAGCGACCGCCGACTCCTCTTCGCGACCGCCTTCGTGCGGGCGCTCGGCGTGGGGATGATCGGCGTGTTGCTGGGGCTGCATCTCGCGGCCCTCCCGCTCGATGCGGGAACCATCGGCCTCGTGGTGGCGGCCGGCCTCGCGGGCGGCGCGTTCGCGTCCCTCCTCGTGACGGTCGGCGGGGACCGCCTCGGCCGGCGCCGCACCCTCGTGCTGCTCGCCCTCGCGAGCGCCGCCGGCGGCATCGCTCTTTCCTTCCTCCGCGATCCGTGGATCCTCGCACTCGCATCCTTCCTCGGGATGGCGAACGGCATGGGACGCGACCGCGGCGCCGCGCTCGTGATCGAGCAGGCGATCCTGCCGGCGACGACCGACGATGCCGGCCGCACGCAGGCCTTCGCCTGGTACAACGTGCTGCAGGACACGGGGCACGCGCTCGGCAGCCTCGCTGCCGGGCTGCCGGTGGTCCTCGGCACGGTGACGGCGCTCGACCCGGCCGCCGCGCTTCGCTTCTCGGTCCTCGTCTATGCCGCCCTCGGGCTCGTGACGCTCGGCCTCTACGCAAAGCTCTCGCCCTCGGTCGAACGCGCGACGACGGCGCCGCTCCGTATCTCGCCCGCCACCCGCGGCGTGCTCACCAAGATCTCGGCGCTCTTCGCACTGGACGCGCTCGGCGGCGGCTTCCTCACGACCTCCCTCCTCGCCTACTTCTTCGCGACCCGCTTCGGCGCGAGCGCCGCGACCATCGGCGGGCTCTTCTTCCTGGCACGCGTCGCCAACGCGCTCTCGCACTTCGGCGCCGCATGGCTCGCGCGCCGGATCGGGCTCGTCAACACGATGGTGTTCACCCACATCCCGTCGAGCCTGCTGCTGGTCACGGTGGCGATCGCCCCGAGCTTCCCGGTCGCCGCGGTGCTGTTCGTGCTCCGCGAGGGCCTCGTCGAGATGGACGTGCCCACCCGGCAATCCTACGTGATGGCGGTCGTCGCCCCGGAGGAGCGCACGGTCGCCTCGGGCGTCACGAGCCTCGTCCGTCTCGCCGCCTGGGCCGTGGCTCCGGCGTTTGCGGGCCTCTTCATGGAGAGCGGCTCCTTCGGCGCACCGCTGATCGCCGGCGCAGCGATGAAGATCACCTACGACGTGCTGCTGTGGTCGGCGTTCCGGCGCGTCCGTCCGCCGGAGGAAGTGGCCTGACTAGAGACAACCCGGATACGGGTTGCTGCACCCCGTGCAGACGTCGATGCCGAAGACGGGAACATAGTTTACGGTGTCCGCACCGGTCACACCGTTGTTCACACGAAGTCGCAGCGCGCACGAGTAACGCGCCCCTGGTGTTTCGTTTACGTTGTCGAGAAACCACGCGACTGATTCGTCGACTGCCAGGATGTTCGTCGGGTCGGGAAGCCCGACGACACCCGGGTCTTCCACGCCCCACTTCCCCGGATTGTTGATTCCGTAGTGGAGCACCATCGTCAGCGGCGGCACCAGGTCGCGCACCTGGGCGCTCTGCAGCTGACACAGGCCACCGACCGGCGTGATCCCCGTGCCGACCACCTTCAGATAGAGCGGGCCCGTCGCGATCACGGCGTAGAGCATGTGGTGCAGCTCGGCGGTGTTCGGGATCTTGGTGTCGTTCTTCGGCGTGAACATCTTGAGCCGCGAGATGAACGTCACGCCCTCGATGGGCCAGACGACCGTCGTCACGGGAGCATCGGCACAGCTGGCGTTCCGGTGCAGCGTGAACGTGAGCGGTGTGCCGGCGACCGCGGCCTTCAGCGGCTTCTCCTCCACCGTGTAGGTGACGGGGAGGTCGGAGGCAGCGGCAAAGCTCGGCGCGAGCAACAGCGCGAGGGCGACGGCAAAGCGGCAGATGGTCAACGGGGGGCTCCTTCGGGACGACACGGTCGGGTTTCGGACGGCCGGAACTCTCTCACGGCCCGTGGGAAGCGTCGAGCAAAAAGTGCGTCGGCCGCGCGCTTACGAAAAGCTGCGCGCGAAGAGGCCCTGGATCGCCGTCCGGCCGTTGTCCTTCACGAAGCGCGTGCCGCTGCCGGTGAAATGACGGTGCTGGATGACGGGGTCGGTCGCGGTCTCGAAGGCGTCGCCGTTCCAGCGGAACCACCCGTCCTTCTCCTGATCGAAGACGAAGAGCGGCTTGTTGCAGAGCTTCGCGAACTCCGCGCCCCAGCCGGTGCCGCCCTTCACGGTCGCGTCGGGTTGGATCGCGCCGACGACGTAGATCTCCTGGCCGTTGTTCACCTGGTGCCAGATGCACTGCAACACCTTCTTGAACATGGCCGTGTCGGGATAGCGGCGATGCATCAGCTTGCCGACGTACGTGAGGCTGACGTCGCCGTGCTCGAGCTCCTCGTGCGTGAGCACGCGGATGCCGCGGCTCCGTGCGTCGCGATGGCCGTCGAAGGTGAAGTTGACCTCCTCGATGCCGTGACGCTCCGCCGCCGCTCCGAACTCGGCCTCGGCGCCGCCCGCGGCACCGCTGAAGAGGATGCATTCGTCGCGCTTCATGCCGTCGCCTCCCGTGGGTCGGGGTTGTCCCCGATCCGGCTAGTGGCGTCAACCGCGACGGCGCCGCGCCTCACCCCACCCACGCGTAGGTCATGACGCCGTAGAGCGCGACCAGATAGCCCACCGCGAACGCGACGATGACGCCGGTGCGGATCGCGCCCGGCAGGTAGAACGCCGCATACAGGAACACCGGGAACGACACGCTCATGTAGCGCCCGAACGACATGAGATCCTTCGACGCGAGCGGCGCGAGCCAGAGCAGCGTGCTCCAGAGCGTGAGCGCACGCGGGAACCGGCGCTCCCGCCACATCAGCGCCATCACGATGCCGAAGACGAGCATCGTGACGTAGTCGAGCTGCGATTTGTGGAAGCGATGGAACGGCAACTGCGGGAAAGCGAGGCCCGTGCCGACCACGTTCCGCCACAGATTGGGCAGGAGCGCGGCGTTCTCGTACCCCCAGAGCTGCTGGACGGTGGAGAAGTAGTGCCAGTCGCCGGTGCGGACGAGGTTCAGGTAGGCGAACGGCACGAGGCCGAGCGGGACCAGCAGCGCGCACACGCTTCCGACCACCCGCGCCCGGCGGGCGGTACGCGGTGTCGTCTCGAGCACCGTCACCAACAGCGGGAGCGCAATCAGCACCCCGAGGGGCCGCGTGCTCGCGAGCAACGCGCCCGCGAGCAGCATGGCCACGTAGCGCTGCTGCCAGGCACAGAGGAACGCGAGGACGCTCAGGAGCAGGAAGAGGCTCTCGCTGAAGTACAACTGGTAGAAGATCGCGAACGGGTAGAGGAACAGCAGCACGACGGCCGCGACGGCGTCCCGGTCGCGCTCGGGAAAGCCGCGCGCGCAGAGGGCGACCAGCGCGGCGGCCGCCGCGATCCCGATCAGGGCGGTCGCCACGAAGGCCGCCACCGTGAGCGGCAGCACCGCGGCGAACAGCGCGATCGCCATCGGGTAGAGCGGGAAGAACGCGTACTTGTGCTTGCAGTGCTTCTCCGTCGACCATTCCTGGCGCGGCACGTCGAACCCGCACTTCGGATCGGCCAGGAGATCGGGATACCCCTTCGCCGCGAGCGTCAGGTACCACTCGCTGTCGGAGTAGTTCCACACCTCGAAGAAGCTCGGTCGGTCCGGGCGAGCGGCCCGCGTGTCGAGCAAGTAGTGGCCGTAGTTGCCGAAGTACTCGCGGCGATCGAAGGGCGCCGTACACGCGAGGCCGTAGCCGACGCACCAGGTGAGGATCTTGATCGCGACGCAGGCCAGTACTCCGCGCGACACCAGCGCCATCCACCGGTTCATGCGCGGCGCTCGCGAAACCCTGTACGGTCGCACGGGCGCCTCGCGTACCTACGAGAGCGACACGCGCGGCAGCCACTTCCCATCCGGGTCTCTGATGCCTCGCCGTCTCTCCGGCTGTCAAAGCCGCCGCCTCACGGCGCCGGGAGCGTAGGAATCGTAGTTGACACAGAAGCCTATTTTAGGGCTATTATCGACTATAATCCATTCTATGATCCTATTTTGGGCTATTATTCGATGGTGACGCGAACCCCCGACGAATGGGAGGTCGAGCTCGGCCAGCAGCTGCGCACCCTCCGATTGCGGCAGGATCTCGACCAACGGCACTTGGCCGAGCGCGCCGGGGTGTCGCTCAATGCCGTCAAGCATCTCGAGTCGGGCCGAGGATCCACGCTGTCCTCCCTCATCAAAGTCCTGCGGGCACTCGGGCGCGAGGATTGGCTCGAGACGTTGGCGCCACCCGTGACGATCAGCCCGCTGCAAATGCTGAAAGCGAAGCCCCGTCGCCAACGGGCGTCGCGGAAATAGCCGTGGCCTTTCGCGCCGTCGACGCCGTCGAGGTACGCATCTGGGGCCGAACCGTCGGCGCCGTCGCCCTCGATCCGCGCCTCCGCTTCTACGTCTTCGAATACACGCCTGCGTTTCTGCGCTCGGGGATCGAGCTCGCGCCCCTCACGATGCCGCTCGCCGCGGGCCGCGATCCGTTCGTGTTCCCGACGCTCCCGGAGAACACCTATTGGCGCTTGCCGGGGCTACTCGCCGACGCGCTCCCCGACGATTTCGGCAACGCGCTGATCGACGCCTGGATGGCACGGGAAGGCGTCGCCAAAGCCGACGTCACTTCGCTCGATCGCCTCGCCTACATGGGCAAGCGCGGAATGGGCGCGCTCGAGTTCCGCCCGGCCCGCGGTCCGCGCGCGGTCCGCGCCGCGACGGCGATCGAGCTCGCGCAGTTGATCGAGGGCGCGCGCCGTGCGGTGCAGGGCACGTTCGCGTCGGATGCGCTCGCCGAGGCCGCGCTCGCGCAGATCCTCCAGGTGGGCACGTCCGCGGGCGGTGCGCGCGCCAAGGCCACGGTGGCCTGGAACCCGACCACCGACGAGATCCGGGCCGGGCAGTTCGACGTGCCCGCAGGGTTCGAGCATTGGCTCCTGAAGCTCGACGGCGTCGGGGCCGACCCCGAGCTCGGCGAGGCGCGCGGCTACGGCCGCATCGAGTACGCCTACTCCCTGATGGCGCGGGCGGCCGGCATCACGATGGCGCCGACCCGACTGCTGGAAGAGCACCGCCGCGCGCACTTCATGACCAAGCGCTTCGATCGCGACGGCAACGCTCGCCATCATCTGCAGACGCTCTGCGGCCTCGCACACCTCGATTTCCGACAGAAAGCCACGCACGACGTGAGCCAACTGCTCGCGACGATCGATCGCTTGGGGCTCGACTACGAGGCGAAGGAAGAGGCGTTCCGTCGCGTCGCCTTCAACGTCATGGCGGCCAACTGCGACGATCACACCAAGAACCAATCGTTTCTCCTGCGCGAGGGCGGCCGGTGGGAGCTCGCGCCGGCCTACGACGTCACCTATGCCCACAACCCGAAGGGCGAGTGGACCTATCAGCACCTGATGTCGGTGAACGGCAAGTTCGCGAACATCACCCGCCAGGATCTCCTGGCGGTCGCGGATCGCTTCGCCATCGGGACGGCGCCGCGCGTGGTGACGGCGGTCCGCGCCGCGATCGCGGCGTGGCCGGATCACGCCGCCGCGGCCAAGGTCGATGCGGGCACCGTCACGCGCATCCGCGCCCACCACCAGCTGCTGTAGGCAAAGCTCGATCGTCACGGACACGCGTCGCAGCAGGTCGCGCTCACGCCGAGCGACGCCGATCCACCCCGGGGGGCCGTGCAGTGGGCAGCATCGGGCTTGAGCACGCATCGCTGCCGCCCATTGGCATTCGTGCGGCAACACGTGACCACCCCGTGCCTGCCGCAGGCCGACCGTGCCAAGCATTTGAGCGCCGTATTCCGGCAGGGAGGAAGGATGAGCTCCGGGGAAATGGCAACGAGCTTGGCGCGAGCGCAGCGCACGAAGGCACTGCGCGACGACGCGTTGCCGCACTCGCAGGCCGCCAGGATGTCGGCGCGGAGGTCCACGAGGGCGGGGGCATCCAACGCGCAGGGGCACCCGCCGTACCCCCCGCCTGGGAAGATGCGTTCCTGGCACGTCGGGTTGCACTCCGTGCAAATGGCATTCGGGCCGGAGTCGCAGGTCTCCTCGTGCCCGACATCGATGATGCCATCGCCACAGGACGTACAGTCGGGCCGGCACTCGATCTGGCCGGTGACGGGGTCGAACGTCGGGTTCGGCGGATCGCACGTCTCTCCGGGGTCGATGACGCCGTCGCCGCAGACCTGCGCCCGGACCGGCGCCGCCAACGCCAGCAGCGAGCCCACGAGCATGTACCCCACGATTCGAGCACAGAGACGCATTTCGTTTCACCTCCTGCACGGTCAGACAGACCACTTCGACGTACCGTCCGTCCAGCACGAAACGCGGGAAGGATCCGCCATCCGACCTTGTGGGCAGACCTCCCAACGGCCCAACGGCGATCGCCAGCCGCTGACACGCGCCACCGCCCGCGCTATCGACCGGTAGCGACCGATGCTACGGTCGCCACCTCGTGACGGGCTTCGATCCCCATAGCGAGTTCGATCCTCTCGTCGCCGCGTGGTTCGCCGAGCGCTTCGCCGCACCTACCCCGCCCCAAGAGGACGGCTGGGGCGCGATCGCCGGCGGCCGCGACACCTTGATCGCGGCGCCGACGGGCTCGGGCAAGACCCTCGCCGCCTTCCTGTGGGCGATCGACCGGCTGGTGCGGGCGGCGCGAACCGGCTGGCTCGCCGACGAGACCACCGTCATCTACGTCTCGCCGCTGAAGGCGCTCGGCAACGACATCCGGAAGAACCTCGAGCTGCCGCTCGCCGAGATCCGTGCCCGCGCCTTCGCCGCGGGCGTGCAGCTGCCGGAGATCCGGGTCGCCGTCCGGAGCGGCGACACGCCGCAGAGCGAGCGGCAGAAAATGGTGCGCCACCCGCCCCACATCCTCATCACTACGCCCGAGTCGCTCTACATCCTGCTCACGGCCGACAAGAGCCGGAAGGCACTCGCCAGCGCCACGACCGTCATCGTCGACGAGATCCACGCCGTCGCCGGCGACAAGCGCGGCGCGCACCTGGCCCTCACGCTCGAGCGCCTCGACGCGCTCTGCGGTCGAAAGGTGCAGCGCATCGGCTTGTCGGCGACGCAGAAGCCGATCGAGCTGATCGCGCGGCTCCTGGTCGGCAGCGGCCGGCTCGACGCGGCCGGCGATCCGCAGTGCGCCGTCGTCGACACCGGGCACCGCCGCGCGATGGAGCTCGCCGTCGAAACCACCGACCACGAGATCGGCCCGATCGCGAGCCACGAGCTCTGGGCCTCGATCTACGAGCGCATCGTCGGCTACGTCGGGACACACCGGACGACGATCGTCTTCGTCAACACCCGCCGCCTGGTCGAGCGCGTCGCGCACCAGCTCAGCGAGCGGCTCGGCGACGACCGCGTCGTCGCGCACCACGGCAGCCTCTCACGCAAGATCCGCCTCGACGCCGAGCAGAAGCTCAAGAGCGGCGACGTCCCGGTGGTCGTCGCCACGGCGTCGCTCGAGCTCGGAATCGACGTCGGCCACGTCGACCTCGTCTGCCACATCGGCTCGCCGCGCGCGCTCGCCACCCTGCTGCAACGGGTCGGCCGCTCCGGCCACTGGCTCGGCAGCGTGCCGAAGGGGATCTTCTTCCCCCTCACGCGCGACGACCTGATGCAGACCGCGGCCGCCGTCCGCGCCATCCGGGCCGGCGAGCTCGATCGCTTGCACCTCTCCGACAAGCCGCTCGACATCCTGGCCCAGCAAATGGTCGCCGTCGCCGCGGCCGACGACGTCGGCGAGGACGACCTCTTCGCGCTCGTCCGACGGGCCTGGCCCTACCACGACCTCGAACGTGGGGCGTTCGACGAGGTCCTCGAGATGCTGTCCGAGGGCGTCGCCACCCGCCGCGGTCGGCGCTCGGCCCACCTCCATCGCGACCTCGTGCACCGCCAGGTGCGCGGCCGGCGCGGCGCCCGCCTCGCCGCCATCACCGGCGGCGGCGCCATCCCCGACACGGCCGACTACGACGTCATCGAGGAGCCCAGCGAAGCCCGCGTCGGCAAGGTCAACGAGGACTTTGCGATCGAGAGCATGCGCGGTGACATCTTCCTGCTCGGCAATCACTCGTGGCGCATCCGCCGGATCGAGAACGGTACCGTGCGGGTCGAGGACGCCGGCCAGACCCCGCCGACCATCCCGTTCTGGACCGGCGAGGCCCCGGCGCGAACCCGCGAGCTCTCGCAGGCGGTGTCCGAGCTGCGCGCGGCGATCGCGAGCCGGATACTCGATCGGACGATCGAGGCCGCGCCCGCCCTCATCGCGTGGATCGTCGCCGAATGCGGCATCGACGCCGCGGGCGCCCGCCAGCTCGCCGAGTACGTGCGCGAAACGCTCGCCGTCCTCGGCACCATGCCGACCTGCGACACGGTCGTCGCCGAGCGCTTCTTCGACGAGAGCGGCGGGACGCAGCTCGTCGTGCACGCGCCCTTCGGCGGCGCCGTCAATCGCGCCTGGGGTCTCGCCCTCCGCAAGCGGTTTTGCGTGACCTTCGACTTCGAGCTGCAGGCGGCCGCCACCGACGACGGCATCGTGCTCTCGCTCGGCGAGCAACACAGCTTCCCGCTCGAGAACGTCTTCTCGATGGTGCGGCTGGCGACGTTGGAGCACGACCTCGTGCAGGCCACGCTGCAGGCGCCCATGTTCGGGACGCGCTGGCGCTGGAACGCGACGCGGGCGCTGGCGCTCTTGCGGCACACCGGCGGCAAGCGCGTCCCGATGAACATCCAGCGCATGCGCGCCGACGATCTCCTCGCCGCGGTGTTCCCGGCCCAGGCCGCCTGCGGTGACAACCACGCGGGCCCGATCGAGCCCCCGAAGCACCCCCTCGTCGACGAGACCATCGCCAACTGCCTCTACGAGACGATGGACACGAATGGCCTCCGCGCCATCCTCGAGAAGATCGGCAGCGGCGAGATCCGCACGGTCGCGGTCGAAACGCCGGCGCCCTCGGTGATGGCGCACGAGATCCTGAACGCCAATCCGTATGCGTTCCTCGACGACGCGCCGCTCGAGGAGCGCCGGGCCCGGGCCGTGGCGCTCCGGCGCACCGATCCCGGGCTCGCCGCGGGCATGGGCGCGCTCGACGCCGAGGCGATCGCCACCGTCCGCGCGCAAGCCTGGCCGGACGTGCGCGACGCCGACGAGCTGCACGACGTGCTGCTGTCGCTCGGGCTGGTGCCGACGGACGCGATCGGCGCCTGGCAACCGTTGTCGGACGAGTTGGTCCTCCGTGGTCGAGCCGCGTATGCGGAGTGGCAGCACGACGGGGCAAGCCATCGGGCGCTGGTCGCGGCCGAGCGGATCGCGGTTGCGCGTGCCGTCGCCCCGTCGCTCGTTCTCAGCCCCGCTCTCGTCCCGCCGGCCGGCGCCCCCCAGGCCTGCGACGACGAGGCCGCGGCGGTGATGATCGTACGCGGATGGCTCGAATGCCTCGGACCCACGAGCGTCCCCGACCTCGCCGCTCGCCTCGGCCTCGGGCCGGCAGCGATCGCCGCCGCCCTCGCCCGCCTCGAAGGCGAGGGCATCGCGATGCAGGGCCGCTTCACGCCCGCGGCTGCCGGCGCGCCGATCGTCGAATGGTGCGAGCGCCGCCTCCTCGCCCGCATCCACCACCTCACCCTCGGACGCCTCCGGCGCGAGATCGAGCCGGTTTCGGCCGCCGACTTCATGCGCTTCCTCTTCCGCTGGCAGCATCTCGCGCCCGACACCCGTCTCCACGGCCGCGAGGGGCTGCTGGCCGTCATCGGCCAACTGCACGGCCTCGAGCTGCCGGCGCCCGCGTGGGAGCGGACCGTGTTGCCCGCGCGCGTCGCCGCGTTCGAGCCCGGTCTCCTCGACGATCTCTGCCTCTCGGGCATCGTCGCGTGGGGACGCTTCTCGCCGCCCGCGAGCGACGACGCGCCCACGCCGGAGACGGCCGCCAAGGACACCACCCTCCGCGCCCGGCGCCGCGCGGCCGGGGTCCCGGTCGTCGCCGTCCCGCTCGGCCAGAACCGCCGGCGCACCGCGCCGACTCGCGCCGCTCCGCTCGCGCTCGCGCTCCGAGACGACCTCGATACGCTGCGCGGGACGCGGCCCGATCCCACGAGCACGCGCCTCTCGCATGCGGCCCGTGACGTCGCCGCCTATCTCGCCGCGGAAGGCGCCTCGTTCACCGCCGACATCGCCGCCGCGACCGGTCTCCTCCCGACGGCGACCGACGACGCCCTCTGGGAGCTCGTCGCCCGCGGCATCGTCACCGGCGACGGCTTCGCGGGCCTGCGGCGCTTGGTCGCTCCCGACGAGCGCCCGCGCCCCGAGCAGCGCCTGC
>CAZWAX010000180.1:0-11225 GCA_964631985.1 uncultured Polyangiaceae bacterium
ACATCTACTACGGGAAGCTCCTCGTGAGCGGCGACCCCAACTCGATGAAGCGCGAGGAGATCACCACCACCAATCGCCGCCTCGAGATCGTCTGCCAGCCCCTGATGCCGGCGCTCGCCGCGCTCCGCGGCGCTCCGTACGTCGACGACGTCAGCGTCTTCGGCCAGGCGCTCCACGTGCGCCTGAAGGACGTCCCCCCCGAGCCACTCGGCGCCGACGACTTCGCCTCGTTCGCGGCCTCGGCGCAGCGCGCGGTGGTCATGGACATTCTCCGCAAACACCTGCTCGCCGCCAACATCGAGGTACGGGCGGTGCGCTCGGTGTACCCGAGTCTCGAAGACATCTTCGTCAGCTTCACCCGCCGCATGGATCGCGACGCAGGTTAGCCGGCGCAGGCGACGAGCTCGAGGATGAGAGCATCCACATGCGTGGGCGTGGCGATCGTCCACGTGCCGCCCGTGTACCAACCGGCGCCGCGCGCGACGAGCTCGTCGACGATTGCGCCGAGGGCCTGCGGCGGCACGCTGAGCTCGAGGGCCAAGGCATCGAGCGCAATCGTCGCGGGCAGTTTCATTGCGGCGCCCACCTCGCGGAGCCCCCGGGCGATGATCCGCACCCGCGCCAGACGCTGCAGGCCCTCTTGGATGGGATCATTGGTGCGGCTGAGACGGAGGCCCTGCTCGCTCAGCATGCGGGTGACCGTGGTGAGATCGTCATGCACCAGCATGTGGAACGCATCGCGACCGATGACCAAGAGGCGGCTGTCCTCGATCACCTCTGCCGTGGCGGTGCGCCCGGCGCCGGACAGCAACGAGATCTCCCCGAAGAACTCGCCGGGACCGACCACGCTGATCTCCCGCATCTCGGCGCCGCTGCCGAGCGTGAGGCGAACCCGCCCGGCATGCACGACGAACATGGCGTCGCTGGCGTCCCCCTGGCGGAAGAGGACGGTGCCTTTGGGAACGTTGACCTCCTCGTTCCCGGTCATGCGAGACGCTTTCGAAAGCGCGTGATGCCGAGCACACCGAACAACATCACGAACGCGGCGAGCGCCAAGAAATCCCACCGCAGATCGGCGACGGAGGAACCTTTGAGGGTGAGGCCCCGGATCGCCTCGACGAAGTAGGTCATCGGAAGGCCCCAAGCGACCGGACGCAACCAGGTGGGCATGGCCTCGATCGGGAACACGAACCCCGACATCAACACCGAGGGCACGATCACGAAGACCGCCATGAAATTCGCCTGCATCTGGGTTTCGGACAGTGTCGAAATGACCGCGCCCAAGGCCAGGAGGGCGAGGATGAAAAGGCTCGCCAAGAGCACGATCGCCACGAGGGAGCCCCGAAACGGCAAACCGAACACCGCGCGCGCCAGCATCGCCGCGACGGCGAAATCGACCGTGGCGATGATGCCGTAGGGAATCAGCTTGCCGACGACGAGCGAGGCCCGCGGGATGGGGGTGGCGAGCAACTGCTCGATCGTCTGCTGCTCCTTCTCGCGCACCAATCCCGCGGAGAGCGTGAGCGTCACCAGCATGATCACGATCCCAATCGTGCCGGGGAGAAAGAAGTCCGAGTCGCGCAGGCTCTCGTTGTAGAGAATCTCCTGGTCGATCTTGATCGGCGGCTTGCGCGGCGGCGGCGCCGGGTGATCCGGATCGTCGAAACGGAGCTCGTTGCTGGCGGCTTCGCCGGTGAGCACGTTGGCCCCGAAGAGACCCGCCTGGGCGAGCGTGGGCATGGTCCCGTCCACGAGCAGGTGAAACCGCGTCTGCTTGCCGTCCACGAGCCGCTGCGAGAACCCGGCGGGAATCACCAGACCCAGCCGCGCGGTGCCGAGTCGCAGCCGCTCGCGAATCGCCTCCTCGGAATCGACCTCCTCGACCCGCAACTTCCCTTCGTCGGCCAAACGATCCTTGACGACGACGCTGAAGAACGACCGCTCCTGGTCCCACACCGCGATCGTCAGGTTATCGGGTCGCAGCCGGAGCGCGTAGCCGAAGAGGATCAGCAACAGGATCGGCAGGCCGAGGACGAAACCGACGAGCTGTGGATCGCGAGCGATGTGAAGAAACTCCTTGCGCATCATCGCCAGCAACGATCGCATCGGCCCTCCTGCGAGCTACCGCGACAGATGGCGGCGGTTGAAGATGTCGCGCGGCAGGTCGACGTTGTACCGCACCTCGGTCAGCGTGAGACGGGACTCGTGCTTCTCCTGCAGCCCGTCCATCCGCTGCACGAGCGGCGTCCAGACGCCGCCGATCTTCTCCACTTTTTCGAGGGTCCACACCTTGAGCGGCTTCCCCTTCTCGTCGAAGAACTGGACGCGCAGGACGAGCAGGTCGGTGGGATCGATGGCGGAGATCGTCTTGGCATAGAGCTCGTCTTCCGGGTCTTTCGGCACGGCTTCGACCAGCGTGGCCGAGCGGTCGCCGATCTTCTCCTCGCCGACGAAGCGGTAGAGGTAGCCGTCGAGCTCGGGGCGGACCATGTCGCTCACGTAGAAGTCCGAGCCGAGGAACGGCTGCTTGCGGGTCTCATCGGAGATCTGCATCGCGCGCTTCACGGTGGGGACGTACATGAACTGCTCGTCGCGACCCTGCGCCCGGTCGAACAGCAGGAACCGCGTGTCCTTGAGATCGAGCGGCGACGTGACCTCGAGGTAGGACGCGTCGGCGTCGTCGACGAACGCACGGCTGAGCGCCAGCTCGCGGACCCACCCGCGATCGGAGGTCAGCGTGGCGTTGGCGGTGAGGGAAACCTTGGGCACGGCGTCGAGCATCCGCTTCACGAGATCGCGCGCCCCGTCGTCCTCGGCGTGCGCCGAGACCGCCGTCACCAACACCCCCCAGACGACCGCGTACAGGACACGACGGATCGTCGATCGGACTCGCTCGCCACTCATGCTGCGTCCTCGCTCGTGCATGGTCGTTCAGTCCCCTTTGCCCATGAACTGCGTCGCGTCCTGCTTGACAGAGGCGCCGCTGTACACGGCCTGCCAGCACGCGTCGTTGCCGCGGTTCACGAGCTGCACCGTCACCGGCAATGCGAGCGCCGCAAGATCGGGCATCTGTAGCAGGTCGCCCTTCCCCTTCAAGAGGATCTTCGCCTTCCCCTCGCTCCCGGCACGCAGTTGCAGCTGTTGCACGCCATCGGGCGTGAGGTCGCCGTCCTTGTAGGTGAAGCCCGGCTTGGCGTCCTTCCAGCACGGCTTGCCCTTCGCGCAGACACCACCCGCCGGAATACGCGCGGTCAGCTCGAGCCCGCCCGCGTCGTAGAGGCAGAGGTCGTACCTGTCCATCGCCGTCGGCACCCCGAAGTCGGCCTTTTCGGTGACCGCGCCCTTGAGCCACTTCCACGCCAGCTGATCTTTCGAGTCGGGGATCTTGTCCTTCAGCTGCAGGATGGCCGCCCCCGCGAAGGCAGGCGCGCGGCAGCCCGCGACTGGCGCGAGGGCGCAGGTCCGCAGGCAGGTCGACGAGCAGCCGTCGCCAGCGACGACGTTGCCGTCGTCACATTCCTCGATGCCCTCCGGCACGCCGTTGCCGCACGTCTGCAGATCGCAGGCGTCGCCGACGCCGTCGCCGTCGGCATCCACCTGCGCGGTATTCGGCAACGTCGGACAATTGTCTTGCTCATCCGGCACGCCGTCGTCGTCGGTGTCGACGACGCCGGTGACGGCGACGACGATCTGGGGCTCGCAGGTCGCATCGGTCGGACAATCAGCAGAGGTGACGCAACTGGCTGGCTGACGAAGGGTGCAGCGCCGGCAGTCGCTGTCCGAGCTGCACGCCAAGCTCGTGCGCCGCGCGCACTTGTGCAGCGCGAGCACACAGCTGTCGTCTTGGCAGACCGCTCCGGCTTCGCACTGGTCGTCACCTGGATCGCAGGTGTCACCGAACTCGCACCGCCCGGCCGGGCTGTGGAACACCTGGCTGTCGTCGGGCGTGGCGAGCGGGTCTTGTCCCGCGGACGGCCCCACGGCGCCGATCATGGTGACCCGGCCGGTGCAGAAGTCGAAGCTCTGCAGGATCAGCTCAGTCGCGTTGCCATTGTGGTTCAGGTCGGTGCCACCCTGGTCTGGCTCGAAGGTGAGGAACTTCACCACGCTGCCTTCCACCCGATACGGTTGGCGGGGATCGCAGGCCACGAGCGGACACGGCGTGACGGCCTGACCGGTATCGACCAGCGTGCCTGAGACCGCGTCGTACACTTGAAGGACATCATCGGTCGCGTCGCTGTCTCCGGTCGGCAGGGCATTGCTGATCGCGTTCAAATTCGCATTGCCTTGGGCCGCCTCGCTCGTGCGGAAGACCACGAGCTGCACGGAGCCACAGGCAGTCATCGGCGCGCCATCACCCATGACGAGATCCTCGGCGGCAGGAGCACGCGGCGTCGTCGCGGCGCCGAGCACCACTTGCGCCGCGCCGGCATCGTACAGTTGCAGCGCGCGGTCGCCGGCGTCACCGTCCCCGTTGATGTCGGTATCCTGCCCAGCCTCGGAGCCGAGGAACGCCACGAGATTGCCCGCGATGCTCAGCGTATCGGCGGCCTGGCCGACGTTCGTCCAGATCGCATTCGTCGCTGGCAACGCGCACGCGCCGGGCCCGGCCGCCACGTCGTGGACCTCGACGACATCGTCGCCGGCGTCGCCGTCGCCGTTCAAATCCGTCCCCCCGCCGGCGCAGCCGTTCGTCTGACCGCCGGCCTGGCCGCACTCGGAAACCAGAGCGGCGAGGCGCGTGCTCGAGAGCGCGACCACGGTCGCCGGGCACTGGAGGTTCTGCACCGCCCCCGCGCCTGGCCAGAGCTGGACGACCAGATCACTGGTATCGCCGTCGCCGTTCAGCGAGCCCTTGGGACACGCTGGCGTCGCCGGCACTCCCACTGATGCTTCCGGCCGCAGGAACGCGGCCTTGCCGGCGGCGACGGTGACATCCGCGGCGGGGCAGAGCGTGGTGATCGTCGCGCTCGTCGCCTCCACCACCTCCACCACCGTGTCGTCGAGTTGGCCGTTGGTGAACAGCGACGCGTCGATGCTGAGCGGATCGGTTGGATCGACGCCGCGAACATACACGTCCGCGACCCCGTTCGTGTCACCCCCGGGTCCGAGCAGGTTGGTCGATTCACTGTAGAACGCCACGAACCGCCCATCCGCCGAGATCGAAAGAAAGGACGAGGACCCGTCGGCTTGCACGCCGTTCGGCCCTACACTGACGCGCTCTGTCGTCCTGGTCTGCCGGTCGTGGACATACACATCCTCCCCGTTCGTGGAGCCTCCCGGCCCTAAAAGGTTGGTGGCATCGCTGTAGAACGCCACGAACCGCCCATCTTCCGAGATGGCTGACCACCCTGAATATCCGTTTGCCTGCAGGCCCCCGGGGCCCACGCTCACGCGCTCAGTGATGCCGGTATGTCGATCATGGACGAACACATCCTGATTCGCGTTCGTGTCGTTCCCTGGGCCGATCAAGTTGGTCGCGGAGCTCTGGAACGCCACGAACCGCCCATCCGCCGACATCCCGGTTGCCGCCGCCCCCTGGTTTGCTTGCAGGCCGGCGGGACCTACGCTGACGCGTTCGGTGGCGGCCGTCTGTCGGTCGTGGACGAACACATCCGTCCTCGCGTTCGTGTCACCTCCTGGTCCGAGCAGGTTGGTCGCAGAGCTCTCGAACGCTACGAACCGCCCGTCCGCCGAGATCGCGGTCGGAAACGACCCCCCATCGGCTTGCAGGCCGCCGGGGCCAATGGTGACGCGCTCGGTGATGCCCGTTTGTCGGTCGTACACGTAACCATCATAGGCCCCGTTGGTGTCGTCACTCGGCCCGAGCAGGTTGGTGGCGATGCTACTGAACGTCACGAATCGTCCGTCCGCGGAGATCGCGGGCAGGCTTGATGCTGCGTTCGCTTGCAGGCCGCCGGGGCCAACACTGACGCACGCCGTGGTCCCGGTCTGCCGGTCGTGCACGTACACATTCCCCCCATTCGCGGAGGCTCCCGGCAGGTTGGTTGCGACGCTGTCGAACGCCACGAACCGCCCATCCGCCGAGATCGCGGGCGCGCTCGATTGGTTGTTGGCCTGCAGCCCGCCCGGACCGACACTGACGCGTTCGGTGGCGGCCGTCTGTCGGTCGTGGACAAACACATCCGCCACTGCGTTCGTGTCACCTCCAGGGCCGAGCAGGTTGGTCGCAACGCTGTTGAACGCTACGAATCGCCCATCGGCTGAGACCGAGAGCGGGGTGGTCTCGTGACGGAATCCGCCGTTGGCCTGCAGTCCGCCCGGCCCAACACTCACCCGCTCGGTCCGCCGCTTGCCCATTCCCGCCTCCGCGCTGCGAACGAACACCCGTCCGTTCGACACCACGAGCGGCCGCCCGTCGATCTTCGGCGCCGGGTCGACGGCGCGGAGGATGCTCCCGTAGTTGGTTTCGCCGACACCCAGGCGAACGATCCGCAGGATGGCGTCGGCGAAGTCGTCGTCGCCGTTTTCGAAGCAGCGATTCTCGCCGACCTCCGACTCGAGGAATGCGAGCACGTCGTTCTCCACCGCCACGGCGGGGAAGCTGAAGGGCGGTTGCGCAACCTGCGCAACGGCCCGTCCCGGCGGCGTGCCCGCAATCCCGCAGCCGGCCGGGGCGCCGAGCGCTTGCGCGACGCCGCTGGTGCGGTCGCTGAGCGTCACCAGCGTATCGAGCTGATCCCCGTCGCCGTTCAGATCCTGCAAGGCCACCACCTCGCTCGCGATGAACCCACGGAGCGCCGCCGTCTTCGCGCCGAGCGAGTCGAGCGACACCGGCAGCTCGGCCTCGAGGGCGTAGTTCACGCACGGACCGTCGACGCCACAGCTCGCCATGCAGGTCGCACCGGTGTCCTGGCACATCCCGGCGAGCTGCACCGGCGCGGTGATCTGCGGCCGCGGCAGCAGCAAGGGCCCGTCATCGAGGAGCGCGCTCAAGTCGAAGAGGCGGCCGCACGGTCCGTTGCCGCCACAGTCGCCGTCCACCGTGCACGGCGTGGCGGGGGCGCCGACGCAGGTCGTGGGGCACACGCCGCCCGGGCAGTCCTCGTTGATGTTGCAGAGCTCACCGCCGTTCGCCCCGCCCTGGCAGCTACCGAAGCGGCGCCCGATGCGGAGGATCGTGTACGACGCGTCCACCGAGCCGAAGAGCGAGATCACGTCGGGGTTCGGCACGCTCGGATCGATCTGCGGCTCGAAGATCGGCGGCAACTTGCCACCTTCGGGTGTGTAGGAGCCGTTGAACACCTGGCTCGGAATGGAGAACGGCAGCGGGGAGAGGAAGCGCGTGCGCAGGAGCCGCGGTACCGGCACGGTGCTCGGCACCAGCACACGCTCCCAGCTGACCGGCAGCAGCAGATTGCCGGCAATGTCGACCCCGAAGCGGAGATTCGGCGCCGTCGGGTTGCACGGGCCGGGTGGATCGTCGGTCGCTCCGAGCTTGTAGCAATCCGTCTGGTAGTCATTGGGCGGCGGCAGCGCGGTGAAGTGCGCGAAGGCGCCGAGCGGCACCGCCGTACCGCACGCACCGTCGTTGGCGTAGAATTCATCGACGCAGGCGCGCAGGCCCGATTGGCCGGCGCACGATGTCGTGGCGAGCCTGCACGGCAACGGTTCACCGGGCGCCGTGACCGCGATCGCCGCCGGGCCGGCGAGCGTGTGGTCGTCGTCACCCGGCGTGCAAGTCCCGTCCGGGCAGTCGAGGGCCTGGCTACAGCGCTTGCCGTCGTTGGCGCCGCCACTGCATGTCGACCTGGTGTCCGGGAAGCGGAAGCTCAGGAAGCGTTCGCCGTTGTGGTCGACGATCTCGAGACCGGCGCTCGCGCCCGCCTCGCACGTCGCCACGCCACCGCCCGTGAGTGCGGCAGCGCACCCCGCGAGCCGCGGGGTGATCGCACTGCAATCGTCGGCGGCCGTGAGGATGACGGCGTTTCGCGGGCCGCTCCCGGGCTGAAAGACCACCGTCACGACGTGATCTCCCGCGTTCGCCGTCAAGCCCGAGGACGACGTGTCGCAGCTCCGGAGGCTCACCTCGAGCCGCTCGCCCGGCGCGGCGTAGGGCCGATTGGTGGCCCCCAACGCGGCGTTGAAGCTCTTGGCAGTCCCGGGGATGAGATTGCAGCCGGCCTCGGCTTTTCCACGGATCATCGCCAGCGCGAGCACAACGCCGGTGAGCCGCACGAGCCATCTCCCGGAGCGTTGCAACGTCCCCCCTCCGAATCGCACGATGCAGCCTCCTCTCGGGTCGAGGCTCGGTAGCGCCTGGTAGCACCTTCGGGCTGCACGGAGCATGCCACGTGCTCGCGGTGGTGATCGATCGCGCGAACATGCGAAGGCAGGCTCGAGTGCGCGCTTCGTTCCCACGAACGAGACGTCGCCGCACGTTCCGTTCCTGCGACTCGGAACGCCGATACCGACATCGAGAGCGACCACGGATGCACCGCGATGCACGGGATCGCTCGACGCTCGCGAGTGCTCCAAAACGGATCGCTCGTCGCTACATCTCGCGCGCGAGCATCAGAAGCCGCAGCGTCAAGCCGACGTGCGCCGAGAGCTCCGACCCACCCTTGAGCGTGATCAGCATCGGAGCATCCGACTTCTTCCAGCTCCTCTAGCGCTCAGCACGTTCGAGGTCGCCGCGGACGTCAACGATCTCGCGTTCGACGGCGGGTCGGTGGTCTACGCGGCGATCAGTCACGACGCTCGCGAGGTGATCGCCATCGACGTCACGAGCCCGGAGCCATGGTCGAAGTTGGCTCGTACAACGGCCCCGATGGAGCCGCGCGGTTCGCGCGCCGCGTTCTCGATGCGGTCGCGCGCAACCGGGGGTAGTGGCTAGCCGCCCACGCCCCATCGCGGTCGCCACCGCGATGGGGGCACGTGGACAAGGACTAGAGGACTGGTCGGGACGCTACGGGAAGCACTCGTCCCCTGCCGGCGAGAGCGAGCAGGTGGCGGAGGTCGCCTCGAAGCAGACGCCGGTGAACGGCACGATCGTATTCTCGACCTCGAGGATGCTGACGATCGAGTCCCCGAGGCCGAGCGGTCCGTTCGTGATGCTGGCGTCGATCGCCTTCTTGATCGTGAGTCGGTTCAGGCCGCTGCCGAATGGCGCCACCAGCGCATTCCGGATCAGCCCTTTGAAGATTGCGACACCGGGCGCGGGGCCGTTGTAGTCCCACTGCTGGTGGCCTTTGCCACCGAGATTGTGCTGGACCCACGGTGGACCGGCCGCGAGCGTCGTCGACCAGAGATCGGGGCCGGGATTGGTCGTCTTGCGGAGTGTGACGTGCACGTTGTCGACCGAATCGGGGTCGTACGGAACGTGCGTGATGAAGAACGCGCCCAGGCGACGGAGGATGATCACGTCGTCGCCGCTGCCGGGACCCGTGCCCCGGTAGTCGAGCTTCACCCATGGCGATGCCATGAGGGTCGGCGAAATCCCCGCGATGTGCGGGCAGGGATCGGCCGGGTCCAACGTTCCGTCGCCGTCATAATCCTGAGCGCCAGCGAGCGGCGGAGACAATGCGAGCGCGAAGAGGCATACGGCGAGGCCCAAGAACGACATCATGCGAACGATCATCGGCGGACTCCTTCCGGTCGCGAAACCGGGGTATGGCGCGGCCTCTCGCCCGGCGTCACCGAGGGCACGACGTCGTGCGCGAGACCGCGGCGAACGAGAACACGGTGCGCACCCTGAGACAGGCCGCTTGTAGCGCTGCGCGTTCCACTGAGTCGACCAAAATCGATTACGACCGAGATAGTTTCTTGCGCCGAAACGATTCCCCCAAAGTTGGTATGGCACGCATAGCAAGCGCGAACGTCCGAGTTGGCTATCCTCTCGACGAAGCCGGCCTCGGGCACCCCTCGTGCAGGCCGCCGATTACGATTGCGAAGAGCTCGGAACGGAGACGACGAATTTTTTCACGGCCGATCGTGGTGGTCGACCCGCGTCCTGTCGTCGAGCCGACACGAGATGCTGTTCATCGGATGGGGACGGTGACTCGGTGGTGCGAGTGGGCATCGCGGTACGTCACTCGCTACATTTGAAAACCGTCAGGGCGCGCAAGCCTCGTGGGTTCGAATCCCGTCTCCGATCGGACCTGTGGCGAATGACCGTACAAAGCCAACGTCCGAAACCGGGCATGCTATCGACTTGCGGGAGCACACCAGCCCGGTTCTCCGCGCGACCGACGCCATCAGGCATCACCACCGACGCCGAGGCCTGCATCATGCACATCGGAAAACCTCCCTCGCGCCCGTCGAGCACCGGCTGCTCGAGAGCTTCGAGCGCGAATCCTGCGCCGTCTTTCGTCAGGCTGCGCGGCCGTCGGCCGTGGCCTTCGCGGCGCTTTCCGCTACCAACCGCTCGAGCTTCGCGACCCGCCGCTCGAGGCGTTTCAGCTGCTCCTCGGTCGCGGCGTGGAACTGACGAACGACCCTCCGCTCGAGCTCGCGAACCGCGCGATCAGCGCCGCTCCGAACGGCCCGCACGTCCTTCATCACCTCCGCCCGACCACGCGCCACGAGCGCTTCGGCATCACGCCGGAGCTTCCGGATCACCTGCGCCCCCTCGTCACGGATCCTCGCGACGGGTTTGCGTACCTCGGCCTTCGTCATGGCCCTCTCCTTTCCGCGCGGGCCTCACGTCTCCCGCGTCACCATCTACACGAGCAGGTCACGTGCCAGTGTCCACGCGTAGCGTCCGCGCTCGCAAGTGACCGCGGCACCACGTGCCGCGCTCCAGCGTCGGGACGCGTCTTCCCGTCCGTGCGAAATGCCGCCCGGATGGTTCGCAAAGCTGGCGATCGCGCCGCCGGCGGGGCGACAACCGTTGCTGCCGTCGGCAGGTTCGGAACGGGAGCACCGGGCGCGGTTTTTGCTGCCGCCTCGAGATGTCATGGCCTACTCGCACTTCGAGCGGCTCTCCGCGCTGGATGGCAGCTTTCTCGGCATCGAAGACGGCGCCAGCCACATGCACATCGGCTCGGTCGCGGTCTTCGAGGGCGGCTCCTTCGTCACCGCGGACGGCGGGATCGACATCGAGCGTATCCGCGATCTCATGCACGCGGAGCTGCACCGAGTCCCGCGCTATCGCCAACGCCTGCTACGGACGCGCGTCTTCGACCAACCGGTATGGGTCGACGACGAGCGCTTCAACCTCGCCTATCACGTCCGCCACACGCATCTGCCGAAGCCGGGAGACG